>NZ_JAFBKA010000029.1:0-76797 GCF_022760795.1 Pseudomonas sp. BP01 | reverse complement strand
GGGTAGTCGGGCAGGCTTCAGGCATATGCAGTACCTGTGGGGGCAACTGTCTTGCACAGCATCTAAAAGCTAGCGCGATCATTGTGGGAGCGGGCCCGCCCGCGAACACCGGCAAAGCCGGTGCCATTTACCGCGCTGGCTTCAGGCTAATGCAGTACCTCATGCGCCTATGCAAAGGTCGTCCCGCTTGGTTGCCACACCCCTTGGCGGGTATTGCCGGAAAGCATCTGAAATGGCTGTGATCAGCTGCATGTCCCTGATCGGGTCCAGCCCTGGAAAACGCTTGCCATTACAGTCACCGTCATGGGTAAGCACGGCCTCGACGCTGGCGTTGTTATCCCGATAAACCTGTCTGATCGCCTGGGCTTCCTGGTCCTTGCTGTCTACGCAGCGCAAGGCATGGTGAATGGCCAGGGCCGCGCCAAACGCCAGCGACGGGGTTTCAATAGCATGCTTGCGTGCAAGGTCGATGCTGCTGAAGATGCGCTCGTTGCGTTGAAGCTTGCGCAAAGGGTCGCGCCCCACCCGGGCACAAGGGTCTTTGAACGAGGTTGCACACCGCTCCAGGAAGGTGTCGGCAAAACGGCTGACCACTTCGGCCATGTGCGGGTACTCCGCCACCAGCGCCGGCCCGACTTCCTGGCGAATCAGGCGTTCGGCCAGTTTGCTGACACGTGCATCGCCCATACCCTGGCCCACCGAGTCATGGCCCAGCAGGCTCGCGTACCAGGCAACGATGGCATGTGGGCCGTTCCACAGGCGGTTCTTGATGACCTGGATCTGGGTGATGTCAGGCACCGTTTTCACCTGGCGCAGGCGCTCGAGCAACTCGCTGCCGTGCTCTACATACAGCGGCATGTCGGGTTCGCTGTTGAACAGGATCAGGTGCAGCTGGCTCATCGCGCTGCTGGGCTGGGCGAAGGGCCTGAACCGCCCGATCAGTCGTTCGTACTCAGGCACGGGCGCTGATGCCTTGGTGGCGACTGCCGGTTCGTCTTCCAGGCTGTTCTGGAACATCTGCGACTTGATGCGCAGTTGGCGCACCAGTGCGTCGTTGCTGAGCTTGGAGACAATGCGGCTGACCACCGTTTCGGCGAAATGGGTCTTTTCCAGCACTTGCTCGCCGATGGCTGGCGGACACAGCAATGCCAGCTCTGCCTGCACATGGCGGCGCACGAACGCGGCGCCGCCCACCTTGTTCAGCACGATCAGCAGCGTCAGCTCACGGCCACGTCGTTCGAAACGTTGCAGCAGCCCTTTGGCAATCACCTTCGCCTGGTTGCGGATGGCCTGTTCGGGCAGGCTCAGGCCGATAATTTCGGCAGTGGTGTACATGCCGATGACTGCGTCGTCATTGTCCATGTCGATCATGCGCACATTGTCGATGGTCTGGTCGAACGAAGTGGCCCCGTAGCGCACGCTGTAGCGGCCGAACGCATTGACGCTTTCGCGCAGCATGCGCGAGCGCGTGGCGGCGATGATTTCACGGGGCCGGGTGTAGCCATCCCAATGGGAAAACACCTGTGTCAGGTAGCCACCGCCGATGGCGCCGAAGCCATGAATGCCTACGCTGAACTGGTTCAACGAAGCCGGGAACGGCTCGCTCAACGCAGGCATGCCCAAGTCAGGTACGCACTCGCTAAGGTCGGCGAGAAACTCATGCATGCTGCGGTAGGCTTTGAGCGCGCCAGCCTTGATCTCGGCAGCGGGCGGCTTGATGTCTTCGATCAGAATCGCCTGGCCTTCGGCACGGATCGCCGACAGCATCCCGTTCTCTGAATCCTCGACCATGAAGCATTGGCCCGGCTCGCAATTGAGCGCGCGGGCGGCTTTCAGGAAAATCTCGGGGTGGGGTTTGCCCTGGCTGACTTCATCGCCACAGACGGTGATGTCGAAATACTTCAGCACATTGGCGTTGATCAGGTATTCCTCGGCAATGGTGCGGCGGCTGGAGGTGGCCACTGCCATGGTCAAGCCCGACTTGCGCAGGCGTTCCAGCACTTCCAGCAAGCCGGCCTTGATGGGTACGCCGTGATTGCGCACGTACTCCAGCTCAAGTTCATCCGCGCGCTTGCGGATCTCGGCGTACGGGAAGTCTTCACCGTTATGCGCCTTGGCCAGGGCTTCTGCCTTGGTCGCGCTCAGGCCCAGCGAGCCGATCAATGTGTCCTCGCTCAGCGCTTTGCCGAAGATTTCCAGAGAGGCTTGCTTCAGTGTCTTGAAGCGCAAGCGTTCGGTGTCGAAGAGGGTGCCATCCATATCGAAGATGGCGCTGAGAATCTGTTTACCTTGAAAGAAAAGCATTGGGTGTTGCCCCTTGTTGTTGCGTCAGACATCCCGCCTGTAACAGGCGAATACGGTGTGTGAGCTGCAGCGATGGCAGTCAGGTCGGAGGCACACGGTCGACAGGGGGGCGCTCAGGGGTAACGCAGAAGTAAGGCGGGGCGGAGCGGGGAGTGCAGAGCAGGTTTGCAACCTTTGAGGCGAGGCGGGCGGCTGGTTTGGCCTTGAGGTCACGCCCACTGGCTGCAGTCGATTTTGCAGGCAGTGGGCGCAAATAGCGATGGATACGTGTGATTCCAAGCATAAGGTGCTTTGCTTCCTTTTCGTCGTGGGTGATCCTTTTTCAGCCTTGCACGTATGCGCGCCGCCATGCAAGGCTTGGGCTTCCGTTACAAGGTGAACCGCAATGACCCAAGCTACCGATCAGGCCTTTTATGACCGCGCCGATGCGCACATCGACCTGGCCAACCAGCAGATTGAAAAATTCGAAGACCTGGGCAAAGTAAGTGCCTCGCTGACCTTCGGCGCCACGCGTTTCAGCGCGTGGATGAGTGCCCGCAGCTTCAAGAGCAGCGCGGAACTGGCGGCAGCCCGGGAGGAAATTTTGAAGTACTTCTGCGAGCAGTACCGGATGATGCTCGAAGACAACCTGGATGAGCACATCGAGCATTTTGACCGCCTGGTACTGGGCAAGGACGCCTGACCTCGCCTGCCTGCGCAGCGGTGACTCAACGGTTGGGCCACTGCTGCAAAAGGATCGACACGAACTTCTCCGCCGCAGGCGACAACGACGCGCCGCGCCGGTACACCAGCCCCAGGGTGCGTGTGACTTGCGGCTCGATCAACGGCACGCTGACCAGTGTCGGGTGATCAGCGTTGGGCATGGCCAGGCTGGGCATGGCCGACACGCCCAGCCCGGCCTCGACCATGCCCAGCGACGTCGACAGGTGTTGCACTTCGTAGAACCATTTAGGCCGCAGGTTGAGCCCGGACAACGCATGGTCCAGCAGCATGCGGTTGCCACTCAGGCGGCCGACGCCGATCAGGCGGTAATCAGCCAGCTCTGTCCAGGTAACGGATGCGCGCTCCGCCAGTGGGTGGTCCCGCCTGCACGCCAGTACAAAGTGCTCTTGCACCAGTGAGACAAACTCGATGTCCGGGTGTTGGCCGCTCATCATGTTGATGCCGAAGTCAGCCTCGCCGCGCAGCACGGCTTCGAGCCCGTCGTTGGCGCTCAGGTCCAGCAGGCGAATACGGATTTTTGGGTACTGCTCGTTGTAATCGCGGATCACCGACGGCAGGAAGTAGAACGCTGCAGTGGGAATGCAGGCGAGGGTAACTTGCCCGGTCTGGCGCTCGGCCAGCTCGCGGATGCTGAGGATCGAGTCTTCAAAATCATCCAGCAGGCGCCTGGCTTTAGGTAGAAAGTCTCGGCCCACGCTGGTCAGGCTGACCCGGCGTGTGGTGCGTTCCAGCAGCGAGGTGCCCAGGCCTTCCTCCAGTTTCTTGATCCGCCGACTCAGGGCCGGCTGGGAAAGGTGAAGCGCCTCGGCGGCCTCGTGGAAACTACCGAGTTCGGCGATTTTGACGAAAGATCGGATATCTTGCAGCTCATATTCCATAACAAACCCTGCTACTGGCGCTGCGCCTGATTAATGTTTGAATCGCAATAATGGCTACGATATTTGCATTGGATTGATTTATCCATCCCTGTCACTCTTTTGCTCACAGCATCAATGATGTCCATTGATCAACAAGGGTGCAAAATCATGCAACGAATTCCTTGCGTCCTCATGCGCGGTGGTACCTCGAAAGGGCCGTTCTTCCACGCCTGGGATCTGCCTGCCAATGTGGTCGAACGCGACGAGTTGCTGATCAACCTGATGGGCTCTGGCCATGAGCTGGAAATCGACGGGATCGGTGGCGGCAGCCCGCAGACCAGCAAGGTGGCGATCATCAGCCCTTCTTTACACGCCGACGCCGACGTCGACTACCTGTTCGTGCAGGTGATGGTTGCACAGCGGCGGGTCGATACTGCCCCCAACTGCGGCAACATGCTGTGTGCCGTTGGCCCGTTCGCCATTGAACAGGGGTTGGTCAAAGGCAGGGAAGGGAAGACCCTGGTCCGTATTCGCAACCTGAACACCGGTACCTTCGTCAATTCGCTGGTAGAAACCCCAGGCGGTATTGTGCGCTACGAAGGCCGTACCGCCATCGACGGCGTACCCGGCACTGCCGCCCCGGTGCACCTGACTTTCCTCGATGCAGTCGGCAGCAAGACCGGCAAGCTGTTCCCTACCGGCCAGGCCAGGGATCTGATCGATGGTGTCCCGGTGACCTGCATCGATATGGCCATGCCGATGATGGTGGTGGAGGCCAGCCAGCTAGGTGTCACCGGCTCGGAAACCCCGGCCCAGCTAGACGCCAACAGCGAACTGCTCGAACGCCTTGAAGCATTGCGCTTGAAGGCCGGCAAGGCCATGGGCCTGGGCGATGTCAGTGGCATGGTCATCCCCAAGCCGGTACTGGTATCCAGGCCTCGCTACGACGGCACGCTGCAGGTTCGTTATTTCATGCCGCACAACTGCCATCGCGCCCTGGCGATCACTGGCGCAGTCGGGATGGCAACTGCCTGCGTCAGCCCCGGCACGGTGATTGCCGACCTGCTGGGCGAAGGCGTGCAGCAGCTGACCGAGGTCCGCCTCGAGCACCCCAGTGGCGGCATTGATATCGCCCTGACGCGCAGCGGTGCCGATGGCCAGACCATCCAGGCCTCGGTAGTACGAACCGCCCGGCGGCTCTTCTCAGGGTTCGTCTACGCCCCTACATTCCGCAGGTTGGCCGGGTAGCACCAGGCGTCGATCCAGAGCCGCACATTTGTAACAAGCGCATCCGCACAATTTCAACAATGGTGATGCCCCATGAAACTCGCCAAATCGCTGTACTTTCAGATCCTCTGCGCCGTCCTGCTGGGCGTATTGGTCGGCCACTTCTGGGCGCAACAGGCCGTTGCGCTCAAGCCCTTGGGTGATGCCTTCATCAAGCTGATCAAGATGATGATCGCCCCAGTGGTGTTCTGTACCATCGTCACCGGCATTGCCGGAATGACCGACAAGCGCTCGCTGGGGCGCCTGATGAGCAAGACGTTGCTGCTGTTCCTGGGCCTGACGGTGGTGAGCCTGGTGATTGGCCTGGCGGCGGTTTACCTGTTCAAACCCGGTGTGGGCATGAACATCGACCCCGCCACCCTCAGCACCGAAGGCCTCAGCCAGTACACCGCCTCGGCCGCCAAGCTGGGCGTGGTCGATTTCTTCATGCACATCATTCCCGATACGTTCATCGGTGCCTTCAACAAGGGCGAAGTATTGCCGGTGCTGTTCATCGCCGTACTCAGCGGCTTTGCCCTGTCGTCCATGGGGGACAAGGGCAAGCCAGTGCTGGATGTGCTGGAATCTGCCTCGACCATGGTGTTCCGCATTTTTGGTTACCTGATGCGCTTTGCGCCGGTGGGTGCCTTTGGTGCGCTGGCCTTTACCGTCGGGCAGTACGGCATCACCTCGCTCGGTGCCCTGGCCAAGCTGGTAGGTACGCTGTACATCGGCTGTGCGTTCTTCGTACTGGTCGTACTGGGTGGCATCTGCCGGGCCCATGGTTTCAGCCTGTGGAAACTGCTGCGCTATTTCCGCGAGGAATTCCTGGTGGTGCTGGGTACTTCGTCCACCGAGCCCGTGCTGCCGCGCATGCTGGAAAAGCTCGAGAAGCTGGGCTGCAAGAAGGGTGTAGTAGGCCTGGTGTTGCCAACCGGGTACTCGTTCAACCTCGATGGCACAGCCATCTACCTGTCGTTGGCGGCCATCTTCATCGCCCAGGCCTGCAACATCGACATCACCCTGGGGCAGACGCTGACCATGCTGGCGATCATGCTGCTGTCTTCCAAGGGCGCCGCCGGGGTGACAGGCAGTGGTTTCGTTGCCCTGGCCTCGACCCTGACCGTGATCCACGATATTCCGCTGGCTGGCCTGGCGCTGCTGATCGGTATCGACCGCTTCATGTCCGAAGCCCGGGCGCTGACCAGCCTTGCCAGCAATGCGGTGGCCACCGTGGTGATCTCGCTGTCCGAGAATGCCTGTGAGCGGGAGACCCTGTTGCGCGCACTCAATGGTGAGCAACCGGTACAGCCAGACTGTGCTGCACCCGAACCGGCCGCCTGGCCCGCCGAGCCAAGCCGCCACGGCTGAACCCCGTTCGCACTACTGAACATTGACTTAAAATTCCACTCAGCGTCGCAGCGATGCCGAGTGGGGTTGGAGGCTGCCTGCCCGGCGGGCGGCCACGCACAATAAAAACAAGAGAGAAAGACCATGCTCGCACTCCTGGGCCTGATCATGGTGGTGACGTTCACCTACCTGATCATGAGCAAGCGCCTGTCGCCTATCGTTGCGCTGACCGTTGTCCCGATCGTCTTCGCCGTCATCGGCGGCTTTGCCCCCGAACTGGGCAAGATGATGCTCGATGGCCTGAAGATGGTCGCCCCATCGGCAGCCTTGCTGTTGTTTGCCATCCTGTTCTTCGGCCTGATGATCGATGCCGGCCTGTTCGATCCGCTCATCCGCAAGATCCTCAAGCGGGTGAACGGCGACCCGGTCAAGATCGCCATCGGCACTGCACTGCTGTCGCTTCTGGTGGCGCTGGACGGTGACGGCACGACCACCTACATGATCACCTGTGCCGCCATGCTGCCACTCTACAAACGTATCGGCATGAACCCGATGATCCTGGCCACGGTGTCGATGCTGTCGCTGAGCATCATGAGCGGCTTGAGCCCCTGGGGCGGACCAGCCACGCGGGCCATCGCCGCGCTTGGGCTGGACGCCAGCGAGTACTTCATCCCGATGCTGCCGACCATGATCGGCGGTGCGGCCTGGGTGGTGTTCACGGCCTTCCTGCTGGGGCGTACCGAACGCCGCCGTATCGGCAACATCGCCCTGCAGGCCGGCGGTGGCAACTGCTACATCAAGGAAATCCTCGGCGACAACCCGTACAAACGCCCGCGGCTGGCCTATGTAAACCTGTTGCTGGTAATCGCCGTCATGACCGCGCTGGTGATGGGGCTGATGCATGCCGCCATCCTGTTCATGATCGGCTTCGTCGCCGCGCTGATGATCAACTACCCGCAGCTGGAACTGCAGAAGGAGCGCATTCTGGCGCATTCGGGCAACGCCATGACCGTGGTGCTGCTGGTGTTCGCCGCGGGTATCTTTGCCGGGATCTTCTCGGGCACCAAGATGGTCGACGCCCTGGCGCAAACCCTGGTGGACTGGATTCCCGAAGAATGGAGCCACTGGTTCCCGCTGGTGGTGGCGCTGACCAGCATGCCGCTGACCTTTGTGTTGTCCAACGACGCCTACTACTTCGGCGTGGTGCCCATCCTGGCCAACGCCGCCGCGGCTTACGGCATCGACCCGCTGGAAATTGCCCGCGCCTCGGTCCTCGGCCAGCCGGTGCACCTGATGAGCCCGCTGGTGGCTTCGACGTTACTGCTGGTGGGCATGGTCGACCGTGACATCGGTGACTTCCAGAAGGCCACCTTCAAGTGGGCCGTGCTCACGTCATTGGTGATCACCGCCCTGGCCTTGCTCACAGGGGCTTTGTCCTTCTTCGTCTGAGCCCTGCCTGCGCGCTTTCAAATAACAACAATAGAGTACCGATCATGTCCCGAGCTATGTTCCGTGGGGCCACTTGTGGCCTGCTCTGCGGCTGGCTGCCTGTTGCCGGCGCCGGCGGTTTCGTCGATGACAGCAAGCTCAAGCTGCAACTGCGCAACGTCTACTTCAACGAGAATTTCCGTGACGAGCAGGGCATGAGTGCGCGTGCTGCCGCCAGTGCAAAAAACGAGCGGGTGGAGTGGGCCCAGGGTTTTCTGCTCGACTACCAGTCGGGCTTTACCGCCGGCACGCTCGGGGTCGGGCTCGACGCACTGGGCCTGGTCGGCATACGGCTGGACTCCGGGCGCGGGCGCAGCGGTACCGGGCTGCTGCCGGTGCATGACGACGGCCGCGCTGCGGACGAATTCGCCAGTGCCGGGGTGACGGCCAAGGGGCGTATCGGCAAGACGGTGATCAGGCACGGTACCTTGCTGCCAAAGACACCCGTGCTTGTCTACAACGATGCACGGCTGTTGCCGCAGACGTACCAGGGCACGCAGTTGACCAGCGCGGATATCGACGGGCTGACCCTGACGGCGGGGCACCTGGACCGCTTCAAGCAGCGTGATTCATCCGATAGCACCGGGCTGTACCTGGATGGCTATGCGGGCGGCAAGTCGGGTGACTTCAACTTCGCCGGCGCCGATTTTGCCGTCAGCAAACAACTGCGCCTGAGCTACTTTCATGGCCAGCTCGAGCACTTCTACCGCCAGGACTTCGCCGGCCTGCAACATGAGCTGCCGCTGGCCGGTGGCGTGTTGAGCACTGACCTGCGCTATTTCAAGAGCCGTGACAGCGGTGCCGCCCACGGCGGCGCCATCGACAACGACATGATCAGCGGGCAGGTGGCCTATGCCCATTCGGGCCATACCCTCGGTGCCGGCTACCAGGTGCTCGATGGCGAGGCAGGGCTGCCCTACATCAGCGGCGCGACGGTGTATTCGTTCAGCAACGTCGGCATCGGCAAGTTCATCGAGGAAGAAGAAAAGACCTGGATGGCAAGCTACGCCTACAACTTTGCGGCAGCAGGCGTGCCGGGCCTGACCTTCATGGCGCGATACCTGAGTGGCGACAATGGCCGCTCGGGTGCCGAGGGCATCAAGGAGTGGGAGCGTGACGCAGAGATTGCCTACGTGGTGCAGGGCGGGCCGTTGAAAGGGCTGGGTGTGAAGCTGCGCAACTATGTCTATCGTTCGGATTTTGCCCGCGGGCGCGACAGCAACCGCCTTTACCTCACCTACGATATCGCCATCTGGTGATGGCGCGGGCCGGGTAGCGTACCCGGCCCTGGCCCTGCTTGCTGTGGCCTGTTCAGCGGCGCAGCAGGCGAGAGACCACCAGTGTGAGGGCGGCGGTGATAGCCAGTGCGGCAACCGGTTTTTCCTTGACGAACGAAGACACCGTGTCCAGGGCATCTCCATAGGACTTGGTCAGCTGGCCTGCGGCCTGACGCCCATCGCCTTCGGCTTCCAGCGCAGGATCCTCGACCAGTCGGCCTACAGCGCTCTGCGCCTTGCCTGCAAGGTTCTCTGCAACACCTTCGATCTGTTCACGTTTCATGATGGCTTAGTTCCTTCCTGTGATCGGCTTTGGGTTAACAGCACAGGGTTAGGGCGGTGAAGGGCCGCAATGGTTCCAAGCGTCTGCTTGTCACCTGCAGATCACGCATCGCACATCGCTTGAGAGCGCGAGGCTAACGGGCTTTCTTCTCGAGGATCCGCGCCCCGGTACCTTCCTTGCCCAGCACATCCTCGGGGTTGCGCAGCGGGCAGTCTTCCAGCGACAGGCAACCGCAACCAATGCAGTTGTCCAGGCTGTCGCGCAGCGCCTGCAGCGTGCGGATGCGGGCGTTCAGGTCTTCGCGCCAGGCGGTGGACATCTCGCCCCATTGCGCCGCCGTAGGCTTGCTGTTGGGCGCATAGCGGCTGAATGCCTGCTTGATTTCCTCCAGCGGAATACCCGTGCGCTGCGCCACCTTGATGATCGCCAGCGTACGCAGCACCAGCGAGGGATAGCGCCGCTGGTTGCCTGCCGTGCGGACGCTGGCGATCAGCCCCTTGGTCTCGTAGAAGTGCAGCGCAGACACCGCCACGCCGCTGCGTCTGGCCACTTCACCCACTGTGAGCATCCGCGTGTTGTCCGCTGCCATGCCTGTTGACCTCAAGTTAAGTTGAGCTCTTATAGTCCTGCCGGATCTTCCCCGCAACCGCTTTCCCTGTGATCGGAGCTGTGCATGAACATACGGACGTTACTGGCCTGGGCCGGCGCTGTTGCCGGTGCGCTGGCTGCTGCCTATGCATTGGTGGGTAGCGGGTCGGCGCCGCCCGCTGCGGCGGCGTGGCCGGCGACTAGGGTGGCGCTGGCCACGGCCGAGCAGGTACAGCTGGCGCGGCAGAACTTTGCGTCAGGGGAGCTGGAAGCGGTCAACCAGGTACAGGTGGCGGCCGAGACGGCGGGGCGCATTACCCGCATCGCCTTCGAGTCGGGGCAGGCGGTCACTGCCGGGCAGTTGCTGGTGCAGCTCAACGACGCGCCGGAGCAGGCCCAGCGGGTGCAGTTGCGGGCCAGGCTGCGTAACGCCGAAGTGGTGCTGCAGCGCAGCCGCAAGCTGCGGGCAATGAATGCCGTGTCGCAAGAGCTGCTGGACAACGCCGCCACTGCCGTGGACGTGGCGCGTGGTGAGCTGCAGCATGTCGAGGCGCTGATCGCGCAGAAGGCCATTCGCGCACCGTTTGCCGGCAAGCTGGGTATTCGGCGGGTGCATCAGGGCCAGTATCTGGGCGCCGGTGAGGCCATCGTCAACCTGGCCGACATCAGCCAGTTGCATGTGAATTTCGCGTTGGGCGAGCAGGCCGCCCCCGAAGTGCATGTCGGGCAAGTGCTGGCGCTGACGGTGGACGCAGTGCGCGGGCAAGGCTTTCAGGCCCGGGTGGTGGCGGTCGACCCGGTGGTGAGCAAGGCGCGCCTGGTGCAAGTGCAGGCAGCCTTGCCGAACCCGGGCGGGCAGTTGCAGCCGGGCATGTACGCTGGCGTGCGCCTGGATGCTGTGCAGCCGTCGACCGTGCTGGCTGTGCCGGAAACCGCGATCACCTACGCCGCCTATGGCCAGACAGTATTCGTTGCCACTCAGGACCCGGCGCATGGTACCCGGGTCAGCAGAGTGCGGGTTACCACTGGTGAGCGCTGGCAGGGGCGGGTGGAGGTTACCTCCGGCCTGGCGCCCGGTGACCGGGTGGTGGTGTCTGGCCAATTGAAGCTGAGCGATGGCATGTCGGTTGAGCCGGTGGCGCAGGACAGCTTGCAGGCCAACCTCGGAGGGCGGCAGCCATGAAGTTTACCGACCTCTTCGTGCGCCGCCCGGTGCTGGCGCTGGTGGTCAGCAGCCTGATCATCCTGATGGGGCTGTTTGCCATGGGCAAGTTGCCGATCCGTCAGTACCCGTTGCTGGCAAGCTCGACCATTACCATCAGCACCGAGTACCCCGGCGCCTCGGCCGAGCTGATGCAGGGCTTTGTGACCCAGCCGATCACCCAGGCTGTGTCGTCGGTGGAGGGCATCGACTACCTGTCCTCGTCGTCGCAGCAGGGGCGCAGCCTGATCACCTTGCGCATGGTACTCAACCGCGATTCGACCCAGGCGCTGGCCGAGACCATGGCCAAGGTCAACCAGGTGCGCTATCGCCTGCCGGAAAAGGCCTACGACCCGGTGGTGGAGCTGTCGGCTGGCGACTCCACTGCCGTGGCCTACGTGGGCTTTGCCAGCGATAGCCTGTCGATACCGGAGCTGAGCGATTACCTGTCGCGGGTGGTGGAACCGCAGTTCTCTGGCATCGACGGCGTGGCCAAGGTGCAGTCGTTCGGCGGGCAGCGCCTGGCCATGCGCCTGTGGCTGGACAGCGAACAGATGGCCGGGCGCGGGGTGACGGCAGCGGACGTGGCGCAGGCGGTGCGGGCCAACAACTACCAGGCGACACCGGGCCAGGTGCGTGGGCAGTACGTGCTGGCCGATATCCAGGTGGACACCGACCTGACCCGGGTCGAGGACTTCCGTGAGCTGATCATCCGCAACGATGGCACCGACCTGGTGCGCCTGCGCGACGTCGGCACCGTCGAGCTGAGTGCGGCGGCCACCCCGACCAGCGCTACCATGGACGGCAAGCCGGCCGTGCACCTGGGGCTGTTCCCCACGCCGGCCGGTAACCCGCTGGTGATTGTCGAGGGCATTCGCCAACTGCTGCCGCAAATCCAGCAGACCCTGCCGCCTGGGGTGAAGGTGGCGCTGGCCTATGAGACTGCGCGCTTCATCGATGCTTCGATCCATGAGGTGCTGCGCACCCTGGTGGAGGCGATGCTGATCGTGGTGCTGGTGATCTGGTTGTGTTTGGGCTCGCTGCGCAGCGTACTGATCGCGGTAGTCGCCATTCCGCTGTCGATGCTCGGTGCCGCAGGCCTGATGCTGCTGTTCGGCTTCAGCCTCAACCTGCTGACCTTGCTGGCGATGGTGCTGGCCATCGGCCTGGTGGTGGACGATGCCATCGTGGTGGTGGAGAACGTGCACCGGCATATCGAAGAGGGCAGGTCGCCGGTCGCTGCGGCATTGGCCGGGGCACGGGAAATTGCCGGGCCGGTGATCGCCATGACCCTGACCCTGGCAGCGGTGTATGCACCAATCGGGCTGATGGGCGGGCTGACCGGCACGCTGTTCCGCGAATTCGCCCTGACCTTGGCGGGCGCGGTGATCGTGTCCGGCATCGTGGCGCTAACCCTGTCGCCGGTGATGAGCTCGTTACTGTTGCAACCCGGGCAGCAGCATGGCGCGATGGCCAATAGGGCTGATCGGTTGTTTGCTGCGTTGACCGGGGCCTATGGACGAGTGCTGGCCTACTCCCTGGCGCATCGCTGGATCAGCGCGGGTGTGGCGCTGCTGGTGTGCCTGAGCCTGCCCTGGCTTTACCTGCTGCCCCAGCGCGAGCTGGCGCCGCCCGAGGACCAGGCAGCGGTGCTGACCGCCATCAAGTCGCCGCAGCATGCCAGCCTCGAATATGCGGAACGCTTTGCGCTGAAGCTTGACCAGGTGATGAAGTCCATCGCCGAAACCACCGACACCTGGATCATCAACGGCACCGACGGCCCGGCCGCCAGTTTCGGGGGTATCAACCTCAGCGCCTGGCAGGCGCGCGAGCGGTCCGCCGCACAGGTGCAGGCGCAGTTGCAGCAGGCTGTGGCGGATATCGAAGGCAGCAGCATCTTTGCCTTCCAGGTCGCTTCGCTGCCGGGCTCCAGTGGCGGCCTGCCGGTGCAGATGGTGCTGCGCAGCGCCCAGGATTACCCCGAGCTGTACCAGACCATGGAGGTACTCAAGCAACGCGCCCGCGACAGCGGCCTGTTTGCCGTGGTGGACAGCGACCTCGACTACAACAACCCGGTGGTCAAGGTGCGCGTCGACCGGGCCAAGGCGGCTAGCCTGGGCATCAGCATGCAGGCCATTGGCGAGTCGCTGGGTGTGCTGGTGGGCGAGCAGTACCTCAACCGCTTTGCCCTGTTCGGGCGTTCCTACGACGTGATCCCTCAGAGTATCCAGGACCAGCGCCTGAGCCCTGCGGCGCTGAATCGTCAATACGTGCGCGCCGAAGATGGCAGCCTGGTGCCGCTGGCCACGGTGGTGCACCTGGATCTCGAAGTGGCGCCCAACCGCCTGTTGCAGTTCGATCAGCAGAACGCCAGTACCTTGCAGGCCATCCCGGCCCCGGGTGTGTCGATGGGCAATGCCGTGGCCTTTCTCGAACAGCTCAGCGCCGAACTGCCGCCGGGCTTCAGCCACGACTGGCAATCGGAATCGCGCCAGTATGTGCAGGAAGGCTTTGCCTTGATGTGGGCGTTTCTCGCTGCCTTGGTGGTGATCTACTTGGTGCTGGCGGCACAGTACGAAAGCCTGGTCGACCCGCTGATCATTCTGGTAACCGTGCCACTGTCGATCTGCGGTGCACTGCTGCCGCTGGCGCTGGGCTGGGCCACGTTGAACATCTACACGCAGATTGGCCTGGTGACGCTGATCGGGTTGATCAGCAAGCACGGCATCCTGATGGTGGAGTTCGCCAACGAGATCCAGGTGCGCGACAACCTCGACCGTGCTGCCGCCATTGTCCGTGCTGCGCAGATACGCCTGCGGCCGGTGCTGATGACCACCGCGGCGATGACCTTTGGCGTGCTGCCGCTGCTGTTCGCCAGCGGCGCCGGGGCCAACAGCCGCTTCGGGCTGGGGGTGGTGATTGTGTGCGGGATGCTGGTGGGGACCTTGTTTACCTTGTTCGTGCTACCGACCATCTATGCCTGGCTGGCGCGCGATCACCGGGTGACCACGGTGCGGGGGCAACAGTTGCTGGAGGCCGATCGGGTGTTGGGCATGTGAAGTGAGGGAACAGGAATATCGGGGCTGCTTCGCAGCCCATCGCCGGCAAGCCAGCTCCCACAGGGGTTGTGCCGGGCTTGAAGGCTGTGCAGTCCTGTGTGAGCGGGCCCCTCAGGGACCGCGCTACATTTGAGACAAATGCTGTACCTGTGGGAGCTGGCTTGCCGGCGATGGGCCGCATAGCGGCCCCGGTTGCACGATCAGGACGGTGAGCGATCCCGGCGCATCTGGGTCACCAGAGTGAAGCGGTCATCCGGGTGCACGGTTTCGGAAACCGCCATCAAATCACCGTTTTCCTCGCGGTAATGGCGGATGATCTTCAACCCCGGTGAACCCGCCTCGGCCTTCAGCGCTTTGGCCATCTCTGCGGTCAGCAGCACTGCCCGCACCTGCTGGTCGACCACCGCGATTGCCCGGCCATAGTGCTGCTCGATCAACCCGGCAATCAGTTGGTCGGGGTGCTCGCGGGCCCGTTCGATGACCTCTGCATAGTCGCGTTGCGCATACACGTCGGTCCAGCACAGCGGCGCGGCATTGTGCAGGCGGTCGACGCGGATGCTCGATACGCAAAAGTAGTGTTCCCCCGGTACCAACCCCAGCCGCGCCGCCTCGCTCAGGTCGGCGACGAAGTGGCGCACGTCCTGGATTTCCCGCTGCTGGGTTTCGGCCAGGTGGGCCAGGTCGGCCACGCTGGCCAACGACTGCGAATAGCCGCCGCGCGGGCTGCTGGCCTCTACCCGGGTGCCCACGCGCTTGCGCCGTGACACCAGCCCCTGGTTGAGCAGTTGATTGATCGCGGCGCGCACCGTGTGCCGGCTCACATCGTAAAGGTCGCACAGCTCGAACTCGGTCGGCAGCAGGCTGCCCACCGGGTAGCGGCCGTTGGCGATGCCTTCCATCAAGTCCTTTGCCACGGTGGTGTAGCGCGTCGGGTTCATACCTCTGGTCTGTCTCGCAAATTTCATCGGTTGGCAGTGTAACAGCGACAGGGACATGTTCGGCACCGCCGAAATGCGTGCGGTGCTGGGCCGCGCGCCTGCTCCGGCACTTTAAGCGCATGCCCCTTGTAGGAGCAGCCTTGTGCTGCGAAGAGGCCATTACTGCCAAAGAAATGTGTTGGCCATGCCGGTCTCTTCGCAGCACAAGGCTGCTCCTACAGGGAGATGTGTCGGCATCACAGTTGGTGTTTTGACCGTAACAGCAATGCCGCTACTGCACACCCGACCAACGCCAGGCACGCCAGGTAGAACGCATCACTGTAAGCCATCAGGTAAGCCTCCCGCCGAATCGTCCCCGCCAACCCCTCCAGCATCTGCTGCTGGTGCGGCAACCAGCTCTGCACCGTCTGGTTGATGCGCTCTTGCACGCCAGGCTCGAACACTGTCACCTGCTCGTGAATACGCTCACTGTGAAAGCGCTCACGGGTGGCCACCAGTTGCGTCAACCCGGCCGTGCCGATGGCTCCCCCCAGGTTGCGCAGCATCGAGAACACCGCCGAGGCCGAGCCGGCTTCACGCTTGTCCAGCCCGGCCACCGCCAGCACCGACAACGCCACCATGATGAATGGCTGGCCAATACCGCGCACCACCGTGGACGGGATGATCACGTTGTCGGCACTGTCGGCGCTCAGGCTCGCCCCCAGCCAGCAGCCCAGGGCCATGATCAGAAAGCCGCTGGCGACCATGAATTTGGCGCTGGTCCAGCCCATCAGTCGGGGCATCAACGGCGCCAGCAGCAGCTGCACCACGCCATAGGCGATCAGCGCCACGCCGACATCGTGCGCGCTGAAACCCTGCAGCTGCGACAGGTAGTTGGGCACCAGGAATACCAGGCCGAACGTGGCGGCGCCAAAGATGAACATCGCCACGCTGGCGACGCCGAAGTTGTAGCGCCCGAGCAAGCGCAGGTTGATGAACGCGCGCTGGCCGAACAGCTGGGTCACCACGAACACCACCAAGGCAATGGTTGCGACCACGCTCATGGCAACGATGAAAGGCGAGCCGAACCAGTCCAGCCGGCCGCCTTCTTCCAGCACGATCTGCAAGCCACCCAGGCCGATCACCATGGCAGCGATCCCCAGCCAGTCACCTTTGCGCAGCCGCTCAAGTTGCATCGGCCTGGCCTCGATCGACCAGGCGATGGCGCACAGCAGCGCTATGCCGGGGAACAGTTGCAAATAAAAGATCCAACGCCACGAATAGGCATCGGTCAGCCAGCCGCCAATCGACGGCCCGGCTGCCTGCGCCACGCTGTTGGCAAGGCTGAACAGCGCCATGCCCATGGCCATCTTGCTGGCCGGCAGTTCGGTGATGATCAGCTGGAACGACAGGGGGATCAGCACCGCGCCCGCAGCCCCCTGGATCACCCGGATGGCAATCATCGCCTCCAGGTTTGGCGCCCAGGAACAGGCCACCGAAGCGATCAGGAAGATGAGCGAGCCGGTCCACATCACCCGGCGCAGCGAGAACACCTCGACCAGCCAGGCCGTCAGTGGAATCATCACGATTTCCGCCACCAGATAGGCGGTGGAAATCCATGAGCCTTCCTCGAAGCTGGCGCCCAGCGAGCCGCGGATTTCTGGCAGCGCGGCGCTGGTGACATGCACGTTCATGCCGGCCATGAAGCAGCCGAGCAGGCCGCCGAGCACCGCTACCCAGGCGCGCAGCGAAACGGTTTGTTCAGTGCGCATCGGCCACCTCTGCGGGGCGGGTGTCGACCGTGCTTACCACCGACATGCCGGGCAGTACCTGCGGGCCATCCAGCGGTGTGTCCAGCAGAATACGCACCGGGAAGCGCTGGACAATCTTGGTGAAGTTGCCGGTGGCATTGTCCGACGGCAGCAATGCGAAGACATTGCCGGACGCTGGCGAAAAGCTGGCCACATGGCCGCGCAGTGGCTGGCTGGCGAAGCTGTCGACGCGGATTTCTACCGGCTGCCCCGGGCGCATGTTGGCCAACTGGGTTTCCTTGAAATTGGCCACCACATAGGCCTGCTGCAGCGGCACCACAGCCAGCAGCGGCTGGCCTGGCACCACGTACTGGCCGGCGCGTACGCGGCGTTGGCCGACCACGCCCGTGATCGGTGCGCGGATCACGGTGTCCTGTTCGTCCTGCTCAGCCAACTGTTGGCGGGCCTGCGCGCGGGTCAATGCTGCCGCGCGCTGTTGCAGTTCGGCGTCAGCCTGCGCTGACCGGGCCTTGGCCATGGCCAGGTGTGACCGTTGTTGGCGCAGCGCGGCCTGGGCACCTTGCAGCGCGGCTTGCGCCTGGGTGGCATGGGCGCTGGCGGTTTCCAGGCGCTGCACGGTCGCGGCGTCGTCTCGCACAAGGCCACGGTAGCGTTGCATGTCCAAGTCACTGCGCCGCTGTTCGGCAATGGCACTGCGCATGGCAGCTTCAGCCTGCAGGATGGCTTGTTGTTGCTGGTTGATGCGCTCGGTCGCCACTTGCTGATAGGCGTGTGCGGCCGCCAATGCCGCATGGGCCTCGGCCACACCTGCCCGGGCCTGGTCGAGGCGGGCGCGGTAGTCGCGGTTTTGCAGGCGTACGAGTACATCGCCGGCCTTCACTGGCTGGTCGTCAGCCACTGCGACCTCGGCGACGTAACCGGCCACGCGTGGGCTCAGGGCTACCCAGTCGGCGCGGACGTAGGCGTCGTCGGTGGTCTGCAGGTAGCGGCCGGTGGTGAGCCAGTAGCTGGTGAAGGCCAGCAGGGCGATTGCTGCCAGGCTGCCGCTGGCGGTGTAGGCCAGGCGGCGACGGGATCTGGCTTTGGCCCGCTGTTCAGTTTCGGCTGGTGCGGTTTGTTCTACGGCGACATTCATGTTCGGTTTCCATGCTTGATTTTTGGGGCTGCTGTGCAGCCCTTCGCGGGCACGCCCGCTCCCACAGGGATGGCGTTTTCTT
Organism: Pseudomonas sp. BP01; assembly: GCF_022760795.1. Lineage (NCBI taxonomy): Bacteria > Pseudomonadati > Pseudomonadota > Gammaproteobacteria > Pseudomonadales > Pseudomonadaceae > Pseudomonas > Pseudomonas sp. BP01. Next base: position 58,495 of record NZ_JAFBKA010000029.1, on the reverse strand, counting down.
CGGGCGCTGCGCAGTTCCTGTGGGAGCGGGCGTGCCCGCGAAGGGCCGCTAAGCGGCCCCATTTGTTGTTACCTGGAGCTACCACCGCCCGCCCAGGGCGCGGAACAGGTTGACCTGCGCCTGCGCCAGGCGCCCTCGGGCTTCTACGTGGCTGGCCCGCAGGCGGATCAGTTCTCGCTCGCTGTCCAGCAACGCCAACCCGTCCACGGTGCCGGCCCGGTAGTTGCCCTGGGCCAGGGCATAGCCGCGTTGGCTGTGCGCCAGGGCTGCATCCAGTGCCTGCAAGCGCTGCTGTTCGCCGTCGTAGCGGGCCAGCGCCTGGCGCACGTCTTTCAGCGCGCTCAGCGCCACGCCGTGGTAATTGGCAACCTGCGCCTGCTGCAACGCCTCGGCTTTGCCGACCCTCGCGCGGTTGGCTTTCATATTCGGAAACTCCCAACGGATCAGCGGGCCAATGCCGAACATCACCGCGCGGCTGTCGCCCAGGTTGGCCAGGTGATGGTCCGAGGATGTCAGCGAAGCGCCAAAACTGACCTTCGGGTACAGGTCGGCCCGGACGATGTCGGTTTCCAGGCTGGCAGCCTGCAGTTCCCGTTCGGCCTGGCGCACATCCGGCCGGCGTTCGAGCAAATGCCAGCCATCGCCGGCCGGAAGCGGCGCCGACAGCGTGGGGATGGTCGTGCAAGTTGCGGTGCCGGCCAGCGAGGCCTGGCCACTGAGCATGCCAAGTTCGTAAAGCGCCATCTGCCGCCGGGCTACAAGCATCGGCAGTTGTGCACGCACCTGTTCCCGCAAGCCCAGCAGGCGCTCGCTGTCGAGGGCAGTGGCCACGCCGGCCTGGCGCTGGCGTTCGCTCAGTTGCACGCTGTGGTCGAGGGTTTGCAAGGACTGCCTTGCCTCGTCCAGGCGCGCCGCGTAGACGCACTGGTCGATGTAGGCACGGCTGGTCTGGGCGACCACCTGCAGGCGCACCATCTCCAGCGCCGCAGCACTGGCTTCGGCCTGGGCCCGGGCGCGATCGATGGCAGCGCGCACCTGGCCCCAGACATCCACCTGATAGGCCAACTCGATACCTGGGTTGAATTGCCATTGCGACGGCGCGTGGCTGTCGGTCGCCTCGGCCAGGGTCTGGTCATCGGCGCTCTTGCCATAGGTGGCGGCAAAGCCCATCGACGTTGACGGCCAGCGCCTGGCATCGAACTCGGCTATCCCGGCCAGCATAGCCTGCACGTTGGCCTCGGCCTGTGCCAGGTCCTGATTGTGCGCCAGGGCCTGCTGTACCCAGTGGTTAAGTTGCGGGGCCTGGAATAGCGCCCACCATTGTTCGGGCAATGGTTGCCGGCTGACCCCGGCCGGCACATTCGCCAGCGGGTTGGCCAGCAGCGCTGCAGGTGGCTCGGCAGGTGCGGGTTGCCGGGTGCACGCTGCCAGTACGCCGAGCATACCAAGCGCGGCAAGCCGGGCAGGGAAGGGGAATGAGTGCAGTAAGGGCATCACACATGTCGCTCAAGGGTGGTGATGCGAGGTTAACGAGGGTGGGGCGCACGCCGCTGCCGCAAGCGGGACAACCCTGCGCGCAAGTGGGACAACCTGGGGCTCAGTACCCGCGCGCTGTACTGTTTTGCCAATCGCTCGGCGCGTAGCCGAGGATGCGCTTGAACATGGCGGCAAAGGCGCTGGCGCTCTGGTAGCCGTGCTCCAGCGCCACGTTCAGAATCGGCTGGCCATCGGCCAGGCACTGCTGGCTGAGCATCACCCGGGCACGGGCGCGCCATTCACCATACGACATGCCCACCTCGCGCTGGAACAGCCGTGCCACGCTGCGGGCGCTCATGTTCAGTTGCGCGCCGCATTGTTCCAGGGTCAGGTCCTGGGCCGGGTCCTGCAGGAAGCGCTCGCACCAGGTGCGCAGTCTCGCCTGGTGCGGCAGCGGCACAAAGGCATCGATGCGCCTGGCAGTGGCCAACTCAAGCTGGATCAGTGCCCGCACGTGCTCGCCGTCACGCAGGTCGAGCATGCGTGACGCAGCCAGGATCAGCTCGTGCAGCAGGCCGGATACCACGATGACCTGGCAGCGGTCGATGCGCGCATCGAGCAGCAGGGTGCGCATGCAGACCACGCCCTCCATGCGGATGGCATGGCTGACCCCGGCGGGCATCCACAACGCATGCCCGTCAGGGATCACCCAGCTACCACCTTCGCTGCTGACCCGCATCACACCACTGGCGGCGTAGATCAGCTGGTCTTCGGCGTGGCAGTGGCTGGCCACCTCCTCGCCGTGTCCGTAGTCCATTTCCAATGCTTGCATGCGGGGCATCCTCGGTATTGGATCCGATTATACGGCGGTTTATTGATGCTTGATTGCGAAGGTTGGCGGTTCGGCGCAATTATTCATCGCCTGCGAGATCGAGCGCCGCCCGGGCGGCGCTCGATCTTGTAGGCGCTGCACATGTCGCGGCAAGCACCTGTTGGCCCTGACCCGATCCCTTGGCAGGCACCTCAAAGCCATACCCTGTAAGACATTTCTGAACATGAAACCAAATGCTTCAGAATCAACCCGCTTAGGAATTATCCTACGCGTGCTGCTGAACTATCGCTGTTGTCGGGGAAGTACCTCAGGGATAACGTTTTCGCGTCGCTCCGGCGACCGGGCGTGAGAACCCGACTGATACAAAGCTCCGTCGTTATGGCGGCCGCGCGCGGGCAGGCTCAGGCCTGGCCGAGTTTTGCCTTTGTTCCTCGGTTTCTCACCCCGCGCACGGCTGCCACCCACAATCCGTGAGAAAGATTGAAGTGGCAGTCTCCTTGAGCAGAACAAAGGTGATAGCCATGAAAAAGCTCGTCCCCGATCCACCCCGCCGCCCGATCTATACCCCTTTCTTCACCCCCAAATCCGACATCTACCCACCCCTTGCCCTCGCGCACGTTACCGAACTGCTACGCGGCGTCATCGAAACCCTCGACGAACATTGCCGCAGCCACGCTGGCGATGCCGGCCTGGGTAACGCCCTGCATGCAACTGAAATCGCCCATTCGCTGGTAACACATTCGCATGCACGGCTGTTCGGCCAAAAGGAAGAGGAGTGAAACCATGGCAGACGAACCCAAGGTCATCGTCACCATCGGCGCAGAAACCTTCCTCGAAGTCGGCAACCCGCCAAAGGATCTGCTGCGGGTCCAGCCCGGCATTCCTATCGATGATGCCTATGAGCAAGTTTCGATCCTGCTGAGCTACATCAAGCATCTGCTGCGCGAAGGCGATATGGAGGACGACCACAAATTCCTGGGCGCCGCCGATTACCTCACGGCGTTGGCCAAGGCATTGATGAACGAAGTCGAACTGACCAAAAATACCTCGCGCTGAACGGCTACCCTGGGGGGGCCGCTTTGCGGCCCTTTTTGCGATCGGGTTTTCCGGTTTTTACTCGACCGCAATCCCTATCGATGCTGGAATTGAGTCCGCACGTCATGGCCATGGCCGGGAGCCCCGATGAACCGCAACGAACTGCGCAAAGCCGATATCAACCTGATGGTGGTGTTCGAAGCCCTGATGCAGGAGCGCAACCTCACCCGTGCCGCAGAAAAGCTGTTTGTCGCCCAACCCACGGTCAGCGCCGCGCTGGCCAGGTTGCGGGCAATGTTCAACGACCCGTTGCTGATCCGCGTGGGCAACCGCATGGAACCGACGGCCAGGGCCGAAGAGGTCATCAAGTACCTCACCCCGGCCCTGGATGCGATGTCCATAGCCCTCAGCCTGTCCCATGATTTTGACCCGCTCACCAGCAAGATGACCTTCCGCATCGGTTTGTCCGATGATGTCGAGTCGGGGCTGTTGCCGCCGTTGCTGCGGGCGCTGCGGGTGGAGGCGCCGAATGTGGTGGTGGTCGTGCAGCATGTGGATTACTGGCGCATTCCAGACTTGCTGGCAGCAGGCGATGTGACGGTCGGCATCAGCCAGACCAAGGGGCTGCCGGCCAACGCCAAGCGCAAGGTGCTGCGCACGATGCAGGGCAGGGTGGTGCGGGCCGACAAATCAGCCGCACCACTGACGCTGGATGAGTTCTGCGCCCGCCCGCATGTTCAGGTATCGCCCACCGCCAATACGCAGGGTGTGGTTGATGACTGGTTGAAAGAGATCGGTCGCGAACGCAAGGTGGTGTTGTCGGTGCCGCAGTTCAGCTCGTTGCCGGCGATTCTGGCCGGGACCGACCTGCTGGCCTGCTGCCCGGACTATGCCGCGCAAGGTATGGAGCGCTGGGGCAACCTGCAGGCCGAGACGCTGCCGTTCGAGACGGCTGCGCTGGAGCTGGCCATGGTCTGGTTGAGCACCACCGACAGCGACCCGGCCGAACGCTGGTTGCGCAGCCGCCTGCAGCATTACATGAGCGGCGAGCGTGAAGTGGCGATCGGGCTTTAGCCGCGATCACTGTGCGAGTGCTCCAGGGCTTTTCCCAAATGCAGCAACGCTCGCTGAAAGACTGGATGGCAATCGTTATAGGGCAGATCGTCGAATGCTGCCCAGAAGAATGTGAACAGGTGGCCATGGTCATCCTGTGTCTGGTGAGACCAGTGCTCGGGCAGGGCATCTTCCACCTGGCACAGGTGAAACGACCACACTTGCCCAAGATGGTTAGCATCCCAGCAGCCCAGGTCTTGTTTGACCGTGGCTTTGGTGATGCCTGATTCCTCGCTCAATTCACGCAAGGCAGCCGCGGCCGGCGCCTCGCCTTGTTCGATGGTGCCTTTGACCAGTTGCACGCCAGCCAAGGGGTGGCGGAGCAGCAGAATTTTCGCAGGCAACGTGGATGAAAGGACTACTGGGCAAGCCTTGTTCGGGCGCATGAGCGATTTCCCTATCTGCTAAAACAATCAGTGAGCTGACGCGGCCCATCGCGACACAAGGCCGCTCCTACAAGGGCATGCGGGGCGCATTCGGCCGAGTGACCAATGCCGGTTTTCTGCCCAGCTTACAGCGGCGTCTAGTGCAAGGCATTCAGGGTTGACTGATAGCATTTTGCTGCTGTTTTTGGGGGCATCAGCCTCGATGCATTGCCGCACATGCTGGCGCCGTCGGCAGCGTCGATCGACAGCTGGCCGCTGACCTTCCGTTTCGGCCAAGGCAAAGCCTTCACCGAGCCTTGGTCGGTCAACCGCAAGCGGGGTGTATTGCTGGCGCCTGCCAGCTCGGCCCTGCCGCTGATGCTGCATGGCGTCCGCGATCTGATGGTGCTTACACCTGGCCCCACCCAGGCAGACATGCCGTTGGGCTGGATCTATGATCTGGACGGTATCGACCAGGTGCTGGAACACGTTTGCCTTTGATGGCGCGCTGCCCCACAAGCCTTGCTCCCCTTCATAGTGGGCGCAAGGCGCTACGTGGGTATCAGAACGCCCCTTGCAAGGTCACCATGAAGTTGCGCGGTTCGCCATAGAAGTTGCCCCAGGCCGGCGCACCGATGGTGGCGTAGTACTTCTTGTCGAACAGGTTGTTGCCGTTTAGCGCGACCGTCCAGTTCGGGTCGATGCGGTACTGCACGCGGCCGTTCCATACGGTGTAGCCCGCCTGCTCGACGCGGGTAGTGCCGGTGGTACGGAAGTTCTCGCTCTGGCTGTTCAGGCCGGCGCCGACGGTGAAGCGCTCCAGTGCACCGCCCAGCTGGTAGTCACCCCACACCTTCAGCATGTGCCGTGGGATGAAGCTGGAGGTGAAGGTCAGCTCGGTGGGGTCTGTGTCTTCGATGGTACTCAGGTACTTGGTCTGGGTGTAGGTGTAACCCGCCAGCAGCTGCAGCCGCTCGATCGGCGAGCCGCTGATCTCGGCCTCGAAACCCTGCGCACGCACCTTGCCGCTGTCGGTGTAGCAATAGCCGTCGCCTGACGGGCAGGCTTCGTTGTAGTCGGTTTCCGCGCGGTGATTCTCGATGGTGCGGAACAGGTTGAACGAGGTGTTCAACGCGCCGTGAAGCAGCTCGCCCTTGATGCCGATCTCGTAGTTGGCACCGGTCTTGGGCTGTAACGCCTGCCGCTCGGCATTCACCTTGTCGCTCTGCGGCTGGAAGATGTCGGCGTAGCTGGCGTAGGCGGTCCACTGGTCGTTCAGGTCGTACAACACGGCGGCGAACGGCGTGACCTGGCCGTTTTCTTCACTGCGGTTATGTACCCAGTAATCGTAGAGCTGGGTATAGGAGTCGCTCTTGTTGCGGTACCAGCTGACCCGCGCGCCCAGCACCAGGGTCAGCGGCTCTGCAAGCTTCAGGCGCAGGTTGGCGTAGGTGCCGTACTGGGTGGTGGTGGAGTCGGTTGGCACGCTGCCGCCGCGGGTCGGGTTGACCAGGTAATCGCCCTTGGACGGTTGTGGGAAGTTCGCGGTCGGATTGAACGGGTCCTGCTTGGCGTTCAGCAGCATAAGCGCGAAATAGTCATGGGTTTTCTGCCGGCTGGCGTTGGCGCCGATGATCAGCTCGTGCTGCAGGCCGAACGCCTCGAACTTGCCATCGACATAGCTATCGAAGCCGTAGTCGTCCTGGTCGTAGTCGAAACGACCGGCGCGCACGTTCATGCTGGCGGTGCTGGCGCCGACCGGTACCGTGCCTTCGGAGTAGGCGTATTCGATGTCCTGGTTGTTGTGGGTGTAGATCGAGGCGAAGTTCAGCGTCCAGTCTTCGTTGAAGCGGTGCTTGAGGTCGGCGAAACCGGTAACACGCTGGCTTTGCAGGTCGTTCCAGCTGGCCCCCAGGCAGGTGGAGCGCGACAGCTTCAGGTCACTGCCATCGGCGTAGCGTGGCAGGCCGGAATAGCACGGTGTGGCATCGACATCCTCGTAGGCCAGGCCAAAACCAAGGGTGGTGTCGGCGGTGACGTCCCAGTCGATGGCGCCGTACAGTATCTGGTCCTGGCGCTTGGCTGTGTCATAGAAGTACTGGCGGTCCTGCAGCGACGCCACGGCGCGCCCCCGCACGGTTCCTGACTCGTTTAACGGGCCGCCTACATCCACCTGGCCGCGGTAGTTGTCCCAGCTACCGGCAGACAGGGTGACGGTGGTGGCGGCTTGTTCCTGGCCACGTTTGCGCACGAAGTTGACGCCGCCGGCGGAAGAGCCGGAGCCCTTCATCATGCCGGCCGCGCCCTTGAGGATTTCGACGCGGTCGTAGAACGCCATGTCGCTGGAAAAGCTGTTGGCCTGCACGTAGTTGCCGCCCACGTCCAGCGGCACGCCGTCGTACTGGTACTGGCCGTCCAGGTTGAAACCACGGGAGTAGAAGTACTTGCCGCCCATGGGCGAGTCGTACACGGTGATGCCCGGGGTCTTGTCCAGCACCTGTTCCAGCGTGTTGAGGTTCTGGTCGTCGAGCATCTTGCGGGTCATCACGGTGACCGACTGCGGGGTTTCCTTCAGCGTGTGCACGCCCTTGCCGATGGTCACTGCGTGGGCGGTGTACGACTGGGTGCCCTCGCTGGTTGCGTCCAGCCGGTTGGCGTCGATGTTCATCGGCCCCAGTTCCATCGCCGAGCCGTTGTCTGCAGGCATCAGCACATAGCCGCCATTGCCCTGGCGCTGCGCCTGCAAGCCACTGTTGGCCAGCAGGCGGATCAGCCCTTCCTCGACGCTGTAGCTGCCTTCCAGGCCTGCGCTGCTCAGATTGCGCGTTTGTGCGGTGTCGAACGAAATGGTCACGCCCGCCTGCACGCCAAACTGGGTGATGGCATTGCCCAACGGGCCGGCAGGGACGTGGTAGGCGGTCTGGCTTTGGGCCATGGCCTGGGCAGGCATCAGCAGCAGCCCCGGCGCGCTGGCCAGGGACATGCCGAACAGCACCAGGCGCACGGCCTGGCTCAGCTTGGTTGCAGGGGTGGGGTGCAGATGGGGCATTGCGTGATCCTTCCGTGTCATGGCAGAAAGTCGCTGTCGTCGCGGCTTGTGTCAGGGACGGACGAGAATCGAAATCAGCAAGATTGCGGCGAAAGTTTTTTCGCAGTGGCTCAGACGGGTTCCACACTCACCCAATAGCGGCTGAGGTAGCGCAGCTTCACGGGCAGTGTTTTTGGCAGGTTGGCCAGGGCTATATCGGTGTCGTCGATGCGGAACGCGCCGGAAATGCTCATGGCCTGGATCGACGAGGCGCAGCGCAGCACACCTGGCCGATAACGCCCCAGTTCTTCGATGAAGTCACCCAGGCGCCAGTCGTTCACACTCAACATGCCCTGCAGCCAGGCAGTCGAATCGACGGGCAGGGCGTGAGGGATGGCGAAGTCATCCTGGTCAAAACTCACCTGCTGCCCGGCCTGCAGTTGCAGCCGCCGCTCAACGTGGCGTTGCGGGCGAACCTCGACGCTGGCCTGCAGCACCCCGACGCGCGTCTGCTGCGCGAGTTTGCGGATGCTGAACTCACTGCTGCGGGCAAGGATGCTGCCGTCCTCGGTGTGCACGATGAACGGGCGCTGCTGCACGTCGCTGACCGGCCTGACCAGTATTTCTCCCTGGTACAGCTGAATCGCCCGCACCTTCGTGTCATAGCGTACATCCAGCGCGGTACCCACGTTGAGCTCGAGCTGCGAGCCGTCCGCCAGTTGCAGGGTGCGTCGTTCGCCGCTGCCGGTACGTTGCTGGGCCAGCAGGGCACGATAGGGTAGCTGTTCGGCGGCCAGCCAGCTGCCACCACCCATGGCCACCAGCAGGCCCAGCACTTTCAGCACGTCACGCCGCTGCGCCTGGGCCGCGCCAAGGCTGGACAGCGCCGCCTGCGGCGGCACCATGGCCCACTGCTGTTGCAGTTTTTCCACCCGCGCCCAGGCGGCAGCGTGCTGTGGGCTGGCCTGCAGCCATTGCCGCCATGCCTGGGTGCGGGTCTCGTCGCTGTCGCCATCGTTGAGCTGCACATACCAGGTGGCAGCGGCTTCGAGTGTCTTGAGATCCATCGCCCTTAGCCTTCGACTGCCAGCAGGCAGCGGGTCATCGCCTTGATCAGATGGTTCTTCACGGTGGTAACCGACACGCCGAAGCGCTCGGCCGCAGCACCGTAGGTCAGGCCTTCGAGTTGAACGGCGAGGAAGATGGCGCGGGTTTTGGCGCCGAGTTCGTCGAGCAGGGTGTCCACGGCCACCAGCATTTCTATGATGGACAAGCGCACCTCCGGCGATACCTCTACCGGCTCCGGGCGCAGGGCCAGGGCTTGCAGGTAAGCTTTTTCGATGGCGCGGCGGCGGGCTTTGTCGATCAGCAGCGCGCGGGCGATAGCGCTGAGGTAGCTGCGCGGCTCGCGGATCGGCAACGGATTACGTGCGGTCATTACCCGCAAGAACGTGTCGTGGGCCAGGTCGGAAGCATCGGCGGCGTTGCCCAGGCGGGCGCGCAGCCAGCCCTTCAGCCAGCTGTTGTTTTCGCTGTACAGCTGGTGCAGGGCCTGGGGATCGAGCGTCGACATGGCGTCAAGACCGCAATATTAATGGGAATTGATCGCATTGTCGTGTTAGGGCAGGTTGATTGCAAGCAGGGTTTGTGACATTGGGGCCGCCTTGCGGCCCATCGCCGGCAAGCCAGCTCCCACAGGGGCGCGCAACGCTTGAGGTTTGCGATATACCTGTGGGAGCTGGCTTGCCGGCGATGGGCTGCAAGGCAGCCCTCATTAATGCGATGGCTAGAAACCCGCTTCCAGCTCTAGCAGGTCCTGCACCGTCTGCCGCCGGCGAATCATCCGCAGCGCCCCGTCTTCGATCAGAAACTCCGGCAGCAATGGCCGGCTGTTGTAGTTCGACGACATCGATGCACCATAGGCGCCGGCATCATGAATCACCAGCAGGTCGCCCACCTGTGCCTGAGGGAGGTCCTGTGGGGTCAGTTCCTGGTCGTCCTGGGTGAACACATCACCCGATTCACACAACGGCCCGGCCACCACGGTCGGCTGCCGTGGGCGGTCCACAGGCTGGCCGTTGGCGTCGAGCAGGGTCATGCCGTGGTAAGCGCCGTACATCGCCGGGCGCATCAGGTCGTTGAAGCCGGCGTCGATCATGACGAAGGTATTGCGGCCCACTTGCTTGACGGCGCGCACTTCAGCCACGAGGTAGCCAGACTCCGCCACCAGGAAGCGCCCTGGCTCGATTTCCATGCGCACGGGGTGGCCCAGCATTGCTTCGATTTCCTTGCGCGCCACCGCCCAGGTGTGGGCGTAGCGGTGCAGGTCGACCGGCTTGTCGGTGCTGCGGTAAGGGGTGGACAGCCCGCCGCCGATGGAGAACGCCTCGATGTCCACGCCCAGGCGGCCGATCAGCTCGATCATCGAGCGAGCCACCTGTTCCAGGTGCTGGTAGTCCACCCCGGAACCAATGTGCATGTGCACGCCTACCAGGTGCAGGCCATGGGCCTTGATGCACGCGAGGGCCTCGTCCAGCTCTTCGTGCCAGATGCCGTGCTTGCTGTTTTCGCCGCCGGTGTTGGTCTTGCGGCTGTGGCCATGGCCGAAGCCCGGGTTGATGCGGACCCACACGCGGTGGCCGGGCGAGCGCTCACCCAGTTGGTGCAGCATGTCGATGGAGCCGGCGTTGACTTCGATCTTTTCTGCCACCACCCGCTCCAGGGTTGGCCGGTCCAGCGCGTCGCAGGTCAGCACCACGCCGGCAGGGTCACCGTCCACGCTCGCACCCGCGGCGAAGGCCCGCTCCATCTCGCCCAGCGACACGGCGTCCAGCACCAGGCCATGGGCGCGCATCAGGCGTAGCACATGCAGGTTGGGGTTGGCTTTCTGGGCGAAGCGCACGGTGTCGAATACGTTCAACTGCTCGACACGCTCGGCGATGGTGCTGGCGTCGTACGCCCACAGCGGCGAGCCGTGCTGGCGAACAGCCTCTGCCAGAAGAGTGAAGGGTGCGGTCATGGTGGCGCTACTCGTATAAGGAAGGCCACGAGGATGAATCAAAGCGGGAATTCAGAAAAATAGCTATTTTTCTGCCAGTCATTCATATCTGATATACCAATTGTCGACTCACCGGGTGCTGCCGTGAAACTGTCCGTCCGCCACATCGAAGTGTTCCGCGCCATCATGGCCGCCGGCAGTGTCACCGGTGCGGCGCGCCTGCTGTTCACCTCGCAGCCAACCGTTAGCCGCGAGCTGGCGCGGCTGGAGCAGGTGACTGGCCTGAACCTGTTCGAGCGCGAGGGAGGGCGCCTGGTGGCGACGGCCCAGGCGCTGCTGTTGATCGAAGAGGTCGAGCGCGCCTACGTCGGGCTGGAGCGCATTGATCGCTTTGCCCAGGCCATCCGCAATTTCGAGCAGGGACGGCTGGCCATCACCTGCCTGCCGCTGTTCTCCCAGACCTTGCTGCCCAAGGCCTGCCAGCGCTTCCATCAGCAGCACCGCGGTGTGAGCGTGAGCATCGTGGCGCAGGAATCGCCGTTGCTGGAGGAGTCACTGGTTGCCCAGCAGCATGACCTTGGCCTGACGGAGGTCGAACAGATACCGCGCGGCGCTTATGGCGAACTGCTGTTCAGCGCCAACATGGTGTGCGTGTTGCCCGAGCATCACCCGTTGCAGGCCAAGGCCGAGCTGGAGCTAAGCGACTTTCACGAGGTCGACTTCATCAACCTGGCCAGCCTGGACACCTACCGGCAACGTTTGGATCAGCACTTTCGCGCGGCGGGGGTGAACCGCCGCACGGTGATCGAGACCACCAGTGCCGCCTCGGTGTGCGCCATGGTCAGGCAAGGCCTTGGGGTGGCGATCATCAACCCGCTGAGCGGTCTGGAGGCGGCCCATGGGGGGTTGCCGATCCGCAGGTTGCGGGTGTCGGTGCCCTATCAGGTCATGCTGATACGCCCCGACCACCGGCCGGCATCGGCAGCGGTAGAGCCGTTTTGCGAGGCGCTGCGGGTGCAGGCGCAAGAAATGCAGGCAGCATTGCGCTAGCGCCTGACTCTCCTAAGGGGTTTTGTGCTGCCTGTACCGGCCTCATCGCCGGCAAGCCAGCTCCCACAGGTACTGCACATGGCTTGAGGCAGAGGTGTTCGGTGTGGGAGCTGGCTTGCCGGCGATGAGGCCGGTACAGGCAACACAGGTGGGCTCTATGTGAAATCTGCGGTTCAGAGTTCGCAGACGAAGGTCCCGGTCCCGTTCAGGATGTTTTGCAGGGTTTGCTTCACTTCGTCCATGTCACTCAGGTCGCTGGTGAGGTTGATCTCCAGCACCTCGTCCCCCTTCAGCGCATCCTGGTCGCCGGCCGCCACTTCGATCAGCAGGCGCTTGGCACTCAGCGTCACCTTCAGCCCGTCCAGCGTCGACGGCTCGTCATCCAGGGTCAGGTCCACGGTGTCTTCGTCGGGGTAGCGGGTAAGCAGGAACATCTGACCCTTGTCGCTGTGGCAGCACAGGGTCGCCATGTTGTCTTCCTCGTCATCGCAAGGGGTGGCGAACAGCAAGGCGGTGTTGATTTGCATGAGCAGGCTCGGATCAAAGGAAACGGAAGGGAATTCTGACAGTCTTGCGTACAGGCATAAACGTAAAGTTACCGCCCCTTGACCGAAATTGTCGCAGCGCTGCAAGCGTTGATGACCGATCAGTCGTTAAGCTTCGGCGAGCCCTGGGCGTGCCCGCGCACGTTCAACGCCTGGTTTTACCGTCCGCCATGCCACGGGTTGGCTATCGTTGATCCGTACACGGCGCACGCAGCGACGCTTCAACTATTACAAAGCCCAAGCGGAGTACCACAGATGGCGTTCTTCACCGCAGCCAGCAAAGCCGACTTCCAGCATCAACTGCAAGCGGCCCTGGCGCAGCACATCAGCGAACAGTCCCTGCCACAAGTGGCGCTGTTCGCCGAGCAGTTCTTCGGCATCATCTCTCTGGACGAACTCACCCAGCGCAGGCTTTCCGACCTGGCCGGCTGCACCCTCTCAGCCTGGCGCATCATCGAGCGTTTCGACCCCGAATACCCGCAAGTGCGGGTGTACAACCCCGATTACGAACGCAATGGCTGGCAGTCGACCCATACCGTGGTCGAGGTGCTGCACCACGACCTGCCGTTTTTGGTCGACTCGGTGCGTACCGAGCTCAACCGCCGCGGCTACAGCATCCACACGCTGCAGACCACGGTGCTCAGCGTGCGCCGTGGCGCCAAGGGCGAGCTGCTGGAACTGCTGCCCAAGGGCACCCACGGCGAAGGTGTGCGCCATGAGTCGCTGATGTACCTGGAGATCGACCGCTGCGCCAATGCTGCCGAGCTGACCGTGCTGACCCGCGAGATCGAGCAGGTGCTGGCCGAAGTACGGGTGGCCGTGGCCGACTTCGAACCGATGAAGGCCAAGCTGCGTGAAGTGGTGGCGCAGGTGGAACAGACCGCCTTTGGCCCAGCCCAGAACGAGAAGGGCGAGGTCAAAGCGTTCCTGGAGTGGCTGCTGGACAACCATTTCACCTTCCTGGGCTATGAAGAATTCACCGTCAAGCGCGACGCCGACGGCGGCCAGATGGTCTACGACGAGCAGTCGTTCCTCGGCCTGCCGCGCCGCTTGCGCGTGGGCCTGACGGCCGAAGAGCTGCGCATCGAAGACTACGCAGTGGCCTACCTCAACGAACCGCTGCTGCTGTCGTTTGCCAAGGCCGCGCTGCCCAGCCGCGTGCACCGCCCGGCCTACCCGGACTACGTGTCGATCCGCCAGCTGGACGCCGACGGCAAAGTCATCAAGGAACACCGCTTCATGGGCCTGTACACCTCGTCGGTGTATGGCGAAAGCGTGCATGCCATTCCATATATCCGCGTGAAGGTGGCCGAAGTCGAGCGCCGCTCGGGCTTCGACGCCAAGGCCCACTTGGGCAAGGAACTGGCGCAGGTGCTGGAAGTGCTGCCGCGCGACGACCTGTTCCAGACGCCAATCGACGAGCTGTTCACCACCGTCATGGCGATCGTGCAGATCCAGGAGCGCAACAAGATCCGCGTGTTCCTGCGCAAGGACCCGTACGGTCGCTTCTGCTACTGCCTGGCCTACGTCCCGCGGGAGATCTACTCCACCGAAGTGCGGCAGAAAATCCAGCAGGTGCTGATGGAGCGCCTGAAGGCCAGCGACTGCGAGTTCTGGACCTTCTTCTCCGAGTCGGTGCTGGCACGCGTGCAGCTGATTTTGCGGGTAGACCCGAAAAACCGCATCGACATCGACCCGCAGCAGCTGGAACGCGAAGTGATCCAGGCTTGTCGCTCGTGGCATGACGACTATTCGACGCTGGTGGTCGAGAACTTCGGTGAAGCCCAGGGCACCAACATCCTGGCCGATTTCCCCAAAGGCTTCCCGGCCGGCTACCGTGAGCGCTTCGCCGCGCACTCGGCAGTGGTCGACCTGCAGCACGTGCTGAACCTGTCGGAAAGCAAGCCGCTGGCGATGAGCTTCTACCAGCCACTGACCCAGGTTGGCGAGCGCATCCTGCACTGCAAGCTATACCACGCCGATACGCCACTGGCGTTGTCTGACGTGCTGCCGATCCTGGAAAACCTTGGCCTGCGCGTGCTCGGCGAGTTCCCGTACCGCCTGCGCCATGCCAATGGCCGCGAGTACTGGATCCATGACTTCGCCTTCACCTACAGCGAAGGCTTGAGCCTGGATATCCAGCAGCTCAACGACACCCTGCAGGACGCCTTCATCCACATCGTGGGCGGCGATGCCGAGAACGACGCCTTCAACCGCCTGGTGCTCACCGCCGGGCTGCCATGGCGTGACGTGGCGCTGCTGCGCGCCTACGCCCGTTACCTGAAGCAGATCCGTCTGGGCTTTGACCTGGGCTACATTGCCAGCACCCTGAACAACCACACCGACATCGCCCGCGAGCTGACCCGGTTGTTCAAGACTCGCTTCTACCTGGCACGCAAGCTTACCCAGGACGACCTGGACGACAAGCAGCAGCGCCTGGAACAAGCGATTTTGACCGCGCTGGACGACGTGCAGGTCCTCAACGAAGACCGCATCCTGCGCCGCTACCTGGACCTGATCAAGGCCACCCTGCGCACCAACTTCTACCAACCGGATGCCAACGGCCAGAACAAGTCGTACTTCAGCTTCAAGTTCAACCCCAAGCTGATCCCCGAACTGCCCAAGCCGGTGCCCAAGTTCGAAATCTTCGTCTATTCACCGCGCGTCGAGGGTGTGCACCTGCGCTTTGGCAACGTCGCCCGTGGCGGCCTGCGCTGGTCCGACCGCGAGGAAGACTTCCGTACCGAAGTACTGGGCCTGGTGAAAGCCCAGCAGGTGAAAAACTCGGTCATCGTGCCGGTTGGCGCCAAGGGTGGCTTCCTGCCGCGCCGGCTGCCGCTGGGTGGCAGCCGTGACGAGATCGCCGCAGAAGGCGTGGCGTGCTATCGCATCTTCATTTCCGGCCTGCTCGACATCACCGACAACCTCAAGGACGGCGGCGTGGTGCCACCGGCCAACGTGGTGCGCCACGATGACGACGACCCGTACCTGGTGGTGGCGGCTGACAAAGGCACGGCAACCTTCTCCGACATCGCCAACGGCATCGCCATCGACTACGGCTTCTGGCTGGGCGATGCCTTTGCCTCGGGCGGCTCCGCCGGCTACGACCACAAGAAGATGGGCATTACCGCCCGCGGCGCCTGGGTCGGCGTGCAGCGCCACTTCCGCGAGCGCGGCATCAACGTGCAGGAAGACCCGATCACCGTGATTGGCGTGGGCGACATGGCCGGCGACGTGTTCGGCAACGGCCTGCTGATGTCCGACAAGCTGCAACTGGTGGCGGCCTTCAACCACCTGCACATCTTCATCGACCCGAACCCGGAGCCTGCGTCCAGCTTTGCCGAGCGCAAGCGCCTGTTCGACCTGCCGCGTTCTGCCTGGAGCGATTACGACACCAGCATCATGTCCGAAGGCGGCGGGATTTTCCCGCGCAGTGCCAAGAGCATCGCCATCAGCCCGCAGATGAAAGAGCGCTTTGCGATTGAAGCCGACCGCTTGACCCCGACCGAGCTGCTCAACGCGCTGCTCAAGGCGCCGGTCGACCTACTGTGGAACGGCGGCATTGGTACCTACGTGAAGGCCAGCACTGAAAGCCACGCCGATGTCGGCGACAAGGCCAACGACGCGCTGCGGGTCAACGGCAACGAACTGCGCTGCAAGGTGGTGGGTGAGGGCGGCAACCTGGGCATGACCCAGCTCGGCCGGGTCGAGTTCGGCCTGAACGGCGGCGCCACCAACACCGACTTCATCGACAACGCCGGCGGCGTGGACTGCTCCGACCACGAGGTCAACATCAAGATCCTGCTCAACGAAGTGGTGCAGGGTGGCGACATGACCGAGAAGCAGCGCAACCAGCTGCTCGGTAGCATGACCGACGAAGTGGGCGCCCTGGTCCTGGGCAACAACTACAAGCAGACCCAGGCGCTGTCGCTGGCGGCCCGCCGTGCCCGCGAGCGGATCGCCGAGTACAAACGCCTGATGGCCGACCTGGAAGCCCGTGGCAAGCTGGACCGTGCCATCGAGTTCCTGCCGTCCGAAGAGCAGCTGGCCGAACGCCTGGCCGCCGGCCAGGGCCTGACCCGCGCCGAGCTGTCGGTGCTGATCTCGTACAGCAAGATCGACCTCAAGGAACAGCTGCTGAAGTCGCTGGTGCCGGACGACGACTACCTGACCCGCGACATGGAAACTGCGTTCCCGCCGTCGCTGGTCAGCAAGTTTGCCGACTCCATGCGCCGCCACCGCCTGAAGCGTGAAATTGTCAGCACCCAGATCGCCAACGACCTGGTCAACAACATGGGTATCACCTTCGTCCAGCGCCTTAAGGAGTCGACTGGCATGAGCCCGGCCAACGTGGCCGGGGCCTATGTGATCGTGCGCGACATCTTCCACCTGCCGCACTGGTTCCGCCAGATCGAGGCACTGGACTACCAGGTGCCGGCAGAAGTCCAGCTCACCCTGATGGACGAACTGATGCGCCTGGGCCGCCGTGCCACGCGCTGGTTCCTGCGCAGCCGCCGCAACGAGCAGGACGCTGGGCGTGATACCGCACATTTCGGGCCGAAGATCGCGCAACTTGGGCTCAAGCTTGATGAACTGCTCGAAGGCCCCACCCGCGAACGCTGGATGGTGCGCTACCAGGGCTTTGTCGACGCCGGTGTGCCAGAGCTGCTGGCGCGCATGGTGGCGGGTACCAGCCACCTGTACACCCTGCTGCCGATCATCGAAGCGGCCGACGTCACCGGCCACGACCCGGCACAGGTGGCCAAGGCGTTCTTCGCCGTGGGCAGCGCGCTGGACCTGACCTGGTACCTGCAGGAAATCAGCAACTTGCCGGTGGAGAACAACTGGCAGGCGCTGGCCCGCGAAGCCTTCCGCGACGACATCGACCTGCAGCAGCGGGCGATCACCATTTCGGTCCTGCAGATGGCCGATGCGCCGGATGACATGGACGCCCGTGTGGCGCTGTGGGCCGAGCAGCACCGGGTAATGGTGGAGCGCTGGCGTGCCATGCTGGACGACTTGCGCAATGCTACGGGTACCGACTATGCGATGTACGCGGTGGCCAACCGCGAGCTGGTCGACCTGGCCATGAGCGGGCAGGCGACGGTGGTGCCGTCCTGATCCTTATGGTGAGGTAAAACAAAGCCCCGGCAGCAATGCCGGGGCTTTTTTGTATTCCTGGGCTGGCCCTTTCGCGGGTAAACCCGCTCCCACAGGGGTATCACAAGGCTTGAGTGCAGTGAGGTCCCTGTGGGAGCGGGTTTACCCGCGAAGAGGCCGGTACAGGCTTACTTGAACCGACGCTCTACGCCTTTTTCAACCAGGATCTTGGCCGAAATCTCTTCCACCGAAAAATGCGTGGAATTGATGTTGGGAATGTTCTCCCGGCGGAACAGGCTCTCTACCTCACGCACTTCGAACTCGCACTGGGCAAAGCTGGAATAGCGGCTGTTGGGCTTGCGTTCGTGGCGGATGGCGGTGAGGCGGTCGGGGTCGATGGTCAGGCCGAACAGCTTGTTGTGGTGCTTTTTCAGCACCGCCGGCAATTGCAGGCGCTCCATGTCGTCTTCGGTCAGCGGGTAGTTGGCGGCGCGGATGCCGAACTGCATGGCCATGTACAGGCAGGTGGGGGTTTTGCCGCAGCGGGACACACCCACCAGAATCAGGTCGGCCTTGTCGTAGTAGTGGGTGCGCGCACCGTCGTCGTTATCCAGGGCAAAATTCACTGCCTCGATGCGTTCCATGTAGTTGGAGTTGCCACCAATCGAGTGCGATTTGCCCACGGAATACGACGAATGGGCGGTCAATTCCTGTTCAAGCGGGGATAAAAACGAAGAAAAGATGTCGATCATGAAGCCGTTCGAGGTCGCCAGGATCTCCCGGATGTCCTGGTTGACGATCGTGTCGAAGATGATCGGGCGTACACCGTCACGCTCGGCGGCGGCGTTGATTTGCTGGACCATGGTCCGCGCTTTGTCTGGCGAATCGATGTACGGACGGGTGAATTTGTTGAACGGAATGCTCTCGAATTGCGCGAGCAAACTCTGGCCCAGGGTTTCGGCAGTGATACCGGTGCCGTCGGAGATGAAGAACGCGGTTCGTTTCATTTGCGATCTAGGCCTTAAGCTGATGACGTTTCTTGGATATGATAAGTTCGGTTTGCCGAATGCGGCTGTCGGCATTCTCACTTATTTTCCAGGTACAGGCCACAAACGCCCGGCCAAGTCACCGAAGACAGGCGGGCGCCTTTTTGAGCTTTTCCAACACAGTTAGTGGAGAGATCACCTTGGTAGAGTACGTAGTTTCCCTCGATAAGCTCGGCGTCCATGATGTAGAGCATGTGGGGGGCAAGAACGCATCCCTGGGCGAGATGATCAGCAACCTTGCCGGTGCTGGTGTATCGGTGCCGGGCGGCTTTGCCACTACGGCGCAGGCGTACCGCGATTTTCTCGAACAGAGTGGTCTGAACGACAAGATTCACGCCGCGCTCGACGCGCTCGACGTGGATGACATCAACGCCCTGACCAAGACCGGCGCGCAGATTCGCCAGTGGGTCATGGAAGCCGAATTCCCGGCACGTCTGGATTCGGAAATCCGAACCGCCTTCGCCGAAATGGCTGCCGGCAACGACAACATGGCCGTTGCCGTGCGTTCCTCGGCCACGGCCGAAGACCTGCCAGATGCCTCGTTCGCCGGCCAGCAGGAAACCTTCCTCAACATCCGCGGCGTCGATAACGTGATCCGCGCGGCCAAGGAAGTGTTTGCTTCGTTGTTCAACGACCGCGCCATCGCCTACCGCGTGCACCAGGGCTTCGACCACAAGCTGGTCGCCCTGTCTGCCGGCGTGCAGCGCATGGTCCGTTCCGAAACCGGCACCGCCGGCGTCATGTTCACCCTGGACACCGAATCGGGCTTCCGCGACGTGGTGTTCATCACGGGTGCCTACGGCCTGGGCGAAACCGTGGTGCAGGGTGCGGTCAACCCTGACGAATTCTACGTGCACAAGCACACCCTGCAGGCCGGCCGCCCGGCCATCCTGCGCCGCAACCTGGGCAGCAAGGCGATCAAGATGGTCTATGGCGAAGAAGCCAAGGCCGGCCGTTCGGTCAAGACCGTCGAAGTCGACCGCGCCGAACGCGCTCGCTTCTGCCTGACCGATGCCGAGGTCAGCGAGCTGGCCAAGCAGGCCATGATCATCGAGCAGCACTACCAGCGCCCGATGGACATCGAGTGGGCCAAGGACGGTGACGACGGCAAGCTGTACATCGTGCAGGCACGCCCGGAAACGGTAAAAAGCCGCTCCAGCGCCAATGTCATGGAACGCTACCTGTTGAAAGAAAAGGGCACCGTGCTGGTCGAAGGCCGTGCCATCGGCCAGCGCATCGGCGCCGGCAAGGTCCGCGTGATCAACGACGTTTCGGAAATGGACAAGGTCCAGCCGGGCGACGTGCTGGTCTCCGACATGACCGACCCGGACTGGGAACCGGTGATGAAGCGCGCCAGTGCCATCGTTACCAACCGCGGTGGCCGTACCTGCCACGCGGCGATCATCGCCCGTGAACTGGGTATTCCGGCCGTGGTCGGTTGCGGCAACGCCACCCAGGTGCTCAAAGATGGCCAGGGTGTGACGGTGTCCTGCGCCGAAGGCGACACCGGCTTCATCTTCGAAGGCGAGCTGGGCTTCGACATCAAGCAGAACTCGGTCGATGCCATGCCGGAGCTGCCGTTCAAGATCATGATGAACGTCGGCAACCCGGACCGTGCCTTCGACTTTGCCCAGCTGCCCAACGCCGGTGTTGGCCTGGCGCGCCTGGAATTCATCATCAACCGCATGATCGGTGTGCACCCCAAGGCGCTGCTCAACTACGCAGGTCTGCCACCGGAGCTCAAGGACAGCGTCGACAAACGCATTGCTGGCTACAACGACCCGGTCGGCTTCTATGTCGAGAAGCTGGTCGAGGGCATCAGCACCCTGGCTGCGGCCTTCTACCCGAAAAAGGTCATCGTGCGGCTGTCGGACTTCAAGTCCAACGAGTACGCCAACCTGATCGGCGGCAAGCTGTACGAGCCAGAAGAAGAAAACCCGATGCTGGGCTTCCGCGGTGCTTCGCGTTACATCAGCGAATCGTTCCGTGACTGCTTCGAGCTCGAGTGCCGTGCACTGAAGCGTGTGCGCAACGAGATGGGCCTGACCAACGTCGAGATCATGGTGCCGTTCGTGCGTACCCTGGGCGAAGCCAGCCAAGTCGTCGACCTGCTCGCCGAAAACGGTCTGGCTCGCGGCGACAACGGCCTGCGCGTGATCATGATGTGCGAACTGCCGTCCAACGCCATTCTGGCTGAAGAGTTCCTTGAGTACTTCGACGGCTTCTCCATCGGCTCCAACGACCTGACCCAGCTGACCTTGGGCCTGGACCGTGACTCGGGCATCATCGCCCACCTGTTCGACGAGCGTAACCCTGCGGTGAAGAAGCTGCTGGCCAACGCCATTGCCGCGTGCAACAAGGCAGGCAAGTACATCGGTATCTGCGGTCAGGGCCCATCGGACCACCCAGACCTGGCCAAGTGGCTGATGGAGCAGGGCATCGAAAGCGTGTCGCTGAACCCGGACTCGGTACTCGAGACCTGGTTCTTCCTGGCCGAGGGCCAGGGCGCGGCCTGACGCAGTAAAACGCGGGGGGACGTCTGGCGTACCCCCGCCTGGTTTTTCCAGGGCGTGCTCCAGTGATGGTTCCCGCCCTTTTTTGTGCACCAAGCAACCTTATGCAAAGCAGCAGCACTCTATTTCCCGTGGCCCTGCTCAGTGCCGAGCGGCGCGGCGATCTCAGCGAAGACGTGTACCGGATCAAGGCTGGCAACAGCCCTGACCCTAGCGTCGAGCTTGCCCTCACCCGTCTGGGCATTGCCGACCAGGGGCAGCCCTTGGGTGTGCCGGTCATTCTCCTGCACGGCAGTTTTTCCAATCGGCGTTTCTGGTATT
This sequence comes from Pseudomonas sp. BP01, assembly GCF_022760795.1. Taxonomy (NCBI): domain Bacteria; kingdom Pseudomonadati; phylum Pseudomonadota; class Gammaproteobacteria; order Pseudomonadales; family Pseudomonadaceae; genus Pseudomonas; species Pseudomonas sp. BP01. The sequence goes on along the minus strand of NZ_JAFBKA010000029.1, from coordinate 37,073 downwards.
CGCCCAAAGGGGTTGGCCTGGGCGCCTATCTGGCCCGTGCCGGTTTCGATGTGTGGATCCCGGAAATGCGCGGCCACGGCCTGTCGCCGCGTAACCGCGCCTGGCAGCACAACACCGTTGCCGCCTATGCCCGTGATGACCTGCCACTGATTGCCGCGTTCGTGCGCGAGCAGTCGGGCCATGCGCCGCACTGGGTTGGCCACTCCCTCGGTGGCACTACCCTGGCGGCAGCCTTGGGCGGTGGTTTTCTGGCTGCCGAGCAGGTGGCCAGCGTGGCACTGTTCGGCACCCAGATCAGCCGCGTCTATTGGCCGTTGAAAGTGCCACCGCTGGCCTGGGGCGCGAAGCTGCTGCTCAAGCGCTGGGGGCAGATATCCGGGCCGCGCTTCAAGCGTGGGCCAGAGGATGAGCCGATCGGCCTGGCGCTTGAGAGCATGCGCTGGCACGGCCTGTTCGGGCGCTTTGGCGACAAGCAGAGCGACTGGTGGGCGGGGCTGGCAGAGGTGGATGTGCCGCTGCTGGCGGTGGCGGGCGCGGGGGACTTCCAGGACCCGGTATGGGCCTGCCGCAAGCTGTTCGAGCAGCTGGGGGGTGAGCGCAAGCAGTTCCTGCGGCTGGGGGGTGAAGAAGGCTTCGATGCCTTCGGCCATGTCGACATGCTGGTGAGCAAGGCTGCGCAGGTGCAGGTGTGGCCGCTGGTGGAGCGCTGGTTGCGCAACCCGCTGTTGCCGGTGCATGCGTCCACTGTGGTCGCAGAGCCGGTGGTGGTCAGTTAGTTTTGGATTGCCTGTAATGGCCCTATCGCCGGCAAGCCAGCTCCCACAAGTACCCCACAGGCCTTGAGGGCAGTAGTGTTCTTGTGGGAGCTGGCTTGCCGGCGATAGGGCCGGTACAGGATGAATACAAATGACTGCCCGGTCCCGGATGACTACGACAGCCTCCAAGGTGTAGCCTTGGCCGATACCCGCTTTCGTTGTGACTGACAGGAGCCTCCCATGCAGCATTACGTAACGCCCGACCTGTGTGACGCCTACCCGGACCTGGTACAAGTGCTGGAACCGATGTTCAGCAATTTTGGCGGCCGTGATTCGTTCGGCGGTCAGATCGTCACCATCAAGTGCTTCGAGGACAACTCGCTGGTCAAGGAGCAGGTAGAGCTCGACGGCAAGGGCAAGGTGCTGGTGGTCGATGGTGGTGGCTCGCTGCGCCGGGCGCTGCTCGGCGACATGCTGGCCGAAAAGGCCGCCAAAAACGGTTGGGAAGGCCTGGTGATCTACGGCTGCGTGCGTGACGTGGATGTATTGATCCAGACCGACGTCGGCGTACAGGCCCTGGCCAGCCACCCGATGAAAACCGACAAGCGCGGTATCGGCGACCTCAACGTGGTGGTGACCTTTGCCGGGGTAACCTTCCGCCCGGGCGAGTATGTGTATGCCGACAACAATGGCGTGCTGGTCTCGCCAAGCCCGCTGAAAATGCCGGAGTGATGCGCCGCACGCGCTGATGGAGCTTTGATGTTCGAGGAAGACAACGCGCAGTGGGGGCTGGTGCATGCCCTGGTGCTCGATGGTAAAGGCGGCGCGCGCTCGATTGCCCGTACCGAACTGGACGACTTGCAGCTGCAACCGGAGCAGAGCCTGTGGCTGCACTGGGACCGCAGCCATCCACAAACCCGCACCTGGCTGCTGCGTGACAGCGGCCTGAGCGAGTTCGCCTGCGAGCTGCTGCTGGAAGAAAACACCCGGCCGCGGCTGCTGCCCATGGCTGACGAACAGCTGTTGCTGTTTTTGCGTGGGGTCAACCTCAACCCGGGCGCAGAGCCCGAAGACATGGTCTCGGTGCGCATTTTCGCCCAGGCGCAGCGGGTCATATCGCTGCGCTTGCGGCCGCTACGCGCCAGTGACGAAATTCTTCAGTTGCTGGAGCAGGGCAGGGGGCCGAAGTCGGCTTCCGAACTGTTGCTGCTGATGGGCGAACTGCTGACCGAAAAGGTCCAGGGCCTGGTCAGCGACCTGTCCGAACTGGTCGACCTGGAAGAAGAAAAGGTCGAAGCCGACGAACGGTACACCCCGGAGAACGGCAGCCTGCAGCAGATCCGTCGCCGTGCTGCCGGCCTGAGGCGTTTCCTGGCCCCGCAGCGGGAGATCTACGCCCAGCTGTCGCGCAGCAAGTGGAGCTGGTTTGCCGATGCCGATGCCGATTACTGGAACGAGCTGAACAACAGCCTGATCCGCTACCTCGAAGAGCTGGAACTGACCCGCGAGCGTGCCGCGCTGGTGCTGGAAAGCGAAGACCGCCGGCGCAGCGAGCGGATGAACCGCACCATGTACCGCTTTGGCATCATCACCTGCATCTTCCTGCCCATGAGTTTCGTTACCGGGCTGCTGGGCATCAATGTCGGCGGTATCCCGGGGGCAGAAAACCCCTATGGCTTCCTGTTTGCCTGCATCGTCGTGCTGGGGCTGGCGGTGGGGCAGTGGTGGATGTTCCGGCGGTTGCGATGGGTCTAGGCGTTCATTTTGAAACATTCGTCCCAATGGGATGTGTGACCCATTGCCCGGCCATCTCGTCTCTTGCTGACACTGCGCGAGGTGCCCATGCACGATCCGTTTGAAGAATCCCTGCGTGACCTGCTCAAGGCGTCACCCTCCGGCAATGACCGGGATGACCGGGATGACGCCGCCTGCCTGGGGCGCGTGCTGAAAACTGCCAACCGCCAGGTTGGCGCGGGTGATCTGTTCAGCCTGCTTGGCCGCTGGTGCCAGGCGCTGCTGATTGCCGTCAATAATGGCTCGGCGCATGTCGCGCCGGTGCGTCGACACTCTTCCCGCAACGCTGCCACCGGCAGCAAAGCAGATAAGGCCGATTGAATATGGAACTCGATCTCTGGACCCAGAGCCTGGTCACCGCGATGACCGCCCTTTGGACCAAGGTAGCGAACTTCATCCCCAACCTGTTCGGCGCGCTGGTCGTGGTGCTGCTCGGTTTCGTGGTGGCCAAGCTGCTAGACACGCTGCTGTCCAAGCTGCTGGCCAAGCTTGGCCTGGACCGCCTGATGGCGGGCACCGGCCTCACCAAGATGCTCGGCCGGGTCGGCATCCAGGTGCCGATCTCGACCCTGATCGGCAAGATCGTCTACTGGTTCGTGCTGCTCATCTTCCTCGTCTCGGCCGCTGAGTCGCTGGGCCTGGAGCGGGTTTCGGCCACCCTCGACATGCTCGCCCTGTACCTGCCAAAAGTATTCGGTGCGGCCTTGGTATTGCTGGTCGGCGTGCTGCTGGCACAGGTGGCCAACGGCCTGGTGCGCGGCGCCGCCGAAGGCATCGGCCTGGAGTATTCGGCGGGCCTTGGGCGTATCACCCAGGGCCTGGTGATCATCATCAGCATCTCGGTCGCCATCAGCCAGCTGGAGGTGAAAACCGACCTGCTGAACCACGTGATCGTCATCGGGCTGATTACCGTTGGTCTGGCTGTAGCCTTGGCCATGGGCCTTGGCAGCCGTGAAATTGCCGGGCAGATCCTGGCCGGGATTTACGTGCGCGAGCTCTACCAGGTCGGCCAGCAGGTGCGGATTGGAGAGGTCGAAGGGCATATCGAGGAAATCGGCACGGTCAAGACAACGCTGCTGACCGATGATGGCGAACTGGTGTCGCTGTCCAATCGCGAGTTGCTTGAGCAGCGCGTCAATAGCCGCTAACCGCACAAAAGCTGTTAATGTATGCCGCCGCGAAATTCGACCCACGGGGTCGCGCGGCGTCATTGACCTGACTGTCGGCCAGATCCGTTTTGAATAAAGTTCATTCGCCGCCCATGCGTTATGACCCCCGCGAGCTCACCGACGAAGAGTTGGTGGCGCGTTCGCATGAGGAGCTGTACCACGTTACCCGCGCCTATGAGGAGCTCATGCGGCGCTATCAGCGGACCCTGTTCAACGTCTGTGCGCGTTATTTGGGGAACGACCGTGACGCGGACGATGTCTGTCAGGAAGTGATGCTCAAGGTGCTGTACGGGCTGAAGAACTTCGAGGGTAAATCCAAGTTCAAGACCTGGCTCTACAGCATCACCTACAACGAGTGCATTACCCAGTACCGCAAGGAGCGCCGTAAACGCCGGTTGATGGATGCCTTGAGCCTGGACCCTGTTGAAGAGGCGTCCGAAGACAAGGCACCGAAGCCGGAAGAAAAAGGCGGGCTGGACAAATGGCTGGTGCATGTGAACCCGATTGACCGGGAAATTCTGGTGCTGCGTTTTGTCGCAGAGCTTGAATTTCAGGAAATTGCAGACATCATGCACATGGGCCTGAGCGCGACGAAAATGCGTTACAAGCGTGCGCTAGACAAGCTTCGTGAGAAATTTGCTGGCCTCGATGAAACTTAGTGGCGTGCAAATATCTCTAACGAACCGGCGAGTTCTGCTAGACTTGCCGTCGAGTTGTCCCCCTTGTTTGTGGTGGGACTGCTTAACTATCACCAGATGGGGATTTAACGGATGAAATTGAAAAACACCTTGGGCTTGGCCATTGGTTCGCTCGTAGCCGCTACCTCGATTGGCGCTATGGCACAAGGCACAGGCGCTGTGGAAGTCGAAGGCTTCTACAAGAAAGAGTTCTTCGACAGCCAGCGTGACTTCAAGAACGACGGCAACCTGTTCGGCGGCTCGATCGGTTACTTCCTGACCGACGACGTTGAACTGCGCCTGGGTTACGACGAAGTTCACAACGCTCGTGGCGAAGACGGCAAGAACATCAAGGGCTCGAACACCGCCCTGGACGCCGTTTACCACTTCAACAACCCGTATGACGCCATCCGTCCGTACGTTTCCGCTGGTTTCTCGCACCAGTCGCTGGGCCAGACCGGCCGTGGCGGTCGTGACCACTCCACCTTCGCCAACGTTGGCGCTGGCGCCAAGTGGTACATCACCGACATGTTCTATGCCCGTGCCGGCGTAGAAGCTCAGTACAACATCGACCAGGGCGACACCGAGTGGGCCCCAAGCGTTGGTGTTGGCCTGAACTTCGGCGGTAGCCCGAAGCAAGCCGAAGTCGCTCCGGCTCCAGTTGCTGAAGTCTGCTCCGACTCCGACAACGACGGCGTTTGCGACAACGTCGACAAGTGCCCAGACACCCCGGCCAACGTTACCGTTGACGCCGACGGCTGCCCGGCTGTTGCCGAAGTCGTTCGTGTTGAGCTGGACGTCAAGTTCGACTTCGACAAGTCGGTCGTCAAGCCAAACAGCTACGGCGACATCAAGAACCTGGCTGACTTCATGAAGCAGTACCCACAAACCACCACCGTGGTTGAAGGTCACACTGACTCCGTGGGTCCAGACGCTTACAACCAGAAGCTGTCCGAGCGTCGTGCCAACGCTGTCAAGCAAGTCCTGACCCAGCAGTACGGCGTAGAATCTACCCGTGTTGACTCGGTAGGCTACGGCGAAACCCGTCCGGTTGCTGACAACGCCACCGAAGAAGGCCGTGCTGTCAACCGTCGCGTTGAAGCTCAGGTAGAAGCTCAGTCCAAGTAATTGGCCTGATGTTTCATGAAAAACCCGGCCTCGGCCGGGTTTTTTTTGCCTGTTTTTTGTGTCGCGTGTGCCGGCCTTTTCGCGGGTAAAACCGCTCCCACAGGGGCTCCACCCGCTTCAGCAGCACTGCAGTACCTGTGGGAGCGGGTTTACCCGCGAAGAGGCCGTACCAGGCAGTGAATCACCCGGCGACTGCTACCAGGTCCTGAGCCATCTGCTGCCCAACCACCTCCCCGATCACCAGCACCGCTGGGCTACGCAAGCCAAACGCCTGCGCATCTTCAACCATCCCCGATATATCGCTCCTGCACTCCCGCTGTTGCGGCATCGAGGCATTCTCGATCATCGCCACCGGCATCCCCGGCGCCATTCCGCCCTCCAGCAAGCCCTGGCGTACCTGCTCCAGTCGCGCCACCCCCATGTACACCACCAGCGTCGTCCCTCCCTGTGCCAGAGCCGTCCAGTTCAGCTCGCTGTCGTCCTGGGTGTGCGCTGTCACCAGCGTCACCCCGCGGCTGACACCGCGTGAAGTCAGCGAAATGCCGCATTGCGTGGCGCCTGCCAGGCCCGCCGTGATGCCGTTGACCAGCTCCACCTCGATGCCATGCCCCTGCAGCCATAGCGCCTCCTCACCTCCGCGACCAAAAATGCACGGGTCACCGCCCTTGAGCCGTACCACGCAACGCCCTTGTCGAGCATGGCGCAACATCAGGCGCTGGATGAACGCCTGTGGTGTGGAGCGGCAGCCGCCGCGCTTGCCCACGGCGATCACCTGGGCCTGGGGGCAATGTTCAAGTACTGCCGGGTTGACCAAGTCGTCGATCATCACCACGGCTGCTTGCTGCAGGGCACGCACGGCCTTGAGGGTGAGCAATTCAGGGTCACCAGGGCCAGCACCCACCAGCCAGACTTTTGCATTCATCGGGTATTCCTCATCGGCAGGGTGCACTCAGCCTTTTAGCAGGCTGAGCAGCAAAATCAGGTTGAACAGCAAAGACAGCAAGGCCAGCGTGCGCCACACCTTCAGCGGCTCGCGCTCCAGCAGTGGCCGTGGCCGGCTGGGCAGTTCCTGGCGGTCGCCGCGTTCAAGCAGCAGCAACCAGTGTTCGGCCGTTTCGAAGCGTTGCGCCGGGTCGGCGGCCACCGCCTGCTGCAGGTTGTGCTGCAGCCATTCCGGCAGGTCGGGGCGGTAGCGTGCGGCGTTGACTGGCTGGCCGAAGCGCGGGCGCTGGAAGGCTTCCACCTCGCCATACGGGTAGTGCCCGGTCAGCAGGTGGTACAGCGTCACGCCCACGGCATACAGGTCTTGGCGCGGGCTGGGCGGCTGGCCATCGAACGCTTCCGGGGCAATGTACGAGGGTGTGCCGGGCAAGTCGTGCAGCGGGTCTTCGGACAGGCCTGGGCAGTAGGCCAGGCCGAAATCCAGCAGGCGCAGCTGGCCATCATTGCCCAGGTGCAGGTTGTCCGGTTTGATATCGCGGTGCAGCAGGTTGCGCCGGTGCAACACACCGACCGCCTGCAGCAGTTGCCGGGCCATTTCCAGCCACTGCGGCAAGGGCAGTGGGCCGTGTTCGGCCAGCAGCGCCGCAAGGCTTTGGCCGGGGTATTCGCGCATCACGTAGTACAGGTGTTGGCGCTGGCTGGCAGCATGCAGCTCGGGGAAATGTCGGCCAGCGACCCGGCGCAGGAACCACTCCTCCAGCAACAGCCCTTGCGCCGCCTTCGGCTCCTGCTCGCGTGCGGCAGGCAGGGTCTTGAGCAGCCAGGCTTGACCTTGGCCGTCGCGCACCCGGTATAACAAAGACTGACGGCTGTGGGACAGCAGCTGTTCGGTGTGCCAGCCATCGATCACCTGGCCTTCGCGCAGCGGGCCGGGTACCGACCATTGCTGCAGCTGTGCCAGGGTGTCGCCGAGGTTGGCCGTGCCCAGTTGGTCGACCTGCACCAGCAAGGCACTGGCGTTGTCCTGGCTGCCATTGAGGTGCGCACTGGCAACCAGCGTGTCGACGGCCAGCTGCAGGTCTGGCTGCTCACGCAGCACAGCCTGGATGTGCTGGTCGCCCAGGCTGGCCCAGACCCCGTCGCTGAGCAGCAGGAAGCACTCACCTGCCTGCAGCTCGCCTTCCAGGTAATCCACCAGCAGGTGTTGGTCCAGGCCCATCGCGCGTTTCAGCACATGCTGCATGCCCGGCTGGTCCCACACATGGTCTTCGCTCAGGCACTGCAGGTGCCCGCCGTGCCAGCGGTACACACGGCAGTCGCCGACATGGGCCAGGGTGAAGCGCCGACCCCGCAGCACCAATGCGCTGAGGGTGGTCAGCAATGGCTGGCCGCTGCCCTGGGCGCGCAGCCAGCGGTTCTGGGCCAGCAGCAGGCGGTCGAGGGCCTGGGCCACGCTCCAGGTGGCAGGGGTGGCGTAGTAGTCCAGGGCCAGCGCCTGCAAGCTGGCCCGTGCCGCCAGGCCACCATCGGCGCATTGGCTGACGCCGTCGGCGAGGGCGAACAGGTAGCCCTTGCTGGCGGCCAGCTCTGGCGCCGGGGTAACCAGGCGCAGGGCGTCCTGGTTTTCCTCGCGCGGCCCGGTGGCGCTGGCCTGGGCAAAGCTCAGTTGCAGGCTCATGGGCGTGCCTCAGACCCGCGCTGCAGTGACTGCAGCCGAGCCCCAGGTGGTGCGCCAGCGCTGTTTCACGCCGTGCAGGCCAAACCAGGCAAGCAGGCCCAGGCTGGCGAACAGCCACAGCCCCAGCTGGTAATCGCCGGTGTGCTGCTTGATGGTGCCAAGCCCGGCGGCCAACAGGAAACCACCGATGCCACCGGCCATGCCGATCAGCCCGGTCATCACGCCGATTTCCTGGCGAAAGCGTTGTGGTACCAGCTGGAATACCGCGCCGTTGCCAGCGCCCAGGCCAAGCATGGCGCTGATGAACAGCGCCAGTGCGGCAGCCGCAGAAGGCAGGTTGAAACCGACTGCGGCAATGCAGATGGCGGCCACGCTGTACATGCCCAGCAGGGTGCGGATGCCGCCGAAGCGGTCGGCCAGGGCGCCGCCGAGCGGGCGCATCAGGCTGCCGGCGAACACGCAGGCAGCGGTGTAGTAGCCGGCGGTGACCGGGCTCAGGCCGTATTGGTCGCTGAAGTAGCCAGGCAGGGCGCTGGCCAGGCCAATGAAGCCGCCGAAGGTGACGCTGTAGAAGAACATGAACCACCAACTGTCACGGTCGCCGAGGGCCTTGAGGTAGTCCGCCATTGCTTTGGGCTTGGGGCGTTCTGGAGCGTTGCGTGCCAGCAAGGCGAACACCACCAGCGCCAGCGTCAACGGAATCAGCGCAAAGCCGAACACATTGTTCCAGCCAAAGCCGGCGGCCAGCGCCGGGGCCAGCAGGGCGGCGAACACCGTGCCGGAATTGCCGGCGCCAGCAATGCCCATGGCCTTGCCCTGGTGTTGCGGCGGGTACCACTGCGACGCCAGCGGCAGCGACACGGCGAACGAAGCGCCGGCAAAGCCGAGGAACAAGCCCAGCAGCAGCACCTGTTCATAGCTGTGTACGCCGAAGTGCCAAGCCGCCGCCAGCGCGACGATGACCACCACCTGGCCGATCAACCCTGCGGTCTTGGGTGACAGGCGGTCGACCAGCACGCCCATGGCAAAGCGCAGGATCGCCCCGGACAGGATCGGCATGGCTACCATCAGGCCCCGTTGTTGTGCACTCAGTTGCAGGTCACCGGCAATCTGCACCGCCATCGGGCCCAGCAGGTACCAGACCATGAAGCTCAGGTCGAAGTACAGGAACGCAGCGAACAGCGTGGGCACATGCCCGGATTTCCAGAAGCTGGTACTCATCGAACACCTCACTCGGCAAAGCAACGGAACGAAAAAGACGCCGCTACCCGCTCCACTAAGGTGGAGGGGAGAGCGACGTCTTTGTCGGGATTTAAGTGGGGCAACCGCCGTTGGCTACCGGTGCTGTTTGTTCAGCAAGAGATGGGCCAACTTATGGGGGCGGCCGGCATGACATTTTCTGCGCCTGTGAGATCGAGCGCCGCCCGCGCGGCGCTCGATCTGGCAGGCGCCAAAAATCTCATGCCGAGCACCTCAGCCCAGCATTTCGTGCATGGCAATGATCTGCTCTGCCACCTGAATCAGCTTCTGCTGCCGGCTCATGGCCTGGCGGCGCATCAGGGTGTAGGCCTGTTCTTCGTTGCAGTCTTTCATCTTCATCAGCAAACCCTTGGCCTGCTCGATGCGTTTGCGTTCGGCCAGTTGCTGGTCGCGTGCCAGCAGCTGTGCCTTCAGTGCCTGGTCACTTTCGAAGCGGGCCATGGCCACATCCAGAATCGGCTGTAGCCGGGCGGCATGGATGCCTTCGACAATATAGGCACTAACCCCCGCCTGGATCGCCTGGCGCATTACCCCAGGGTCATGTTCGTCAGTGAACAGCACGATGGGGCGCGGCTGGTCACGGCTGACCAGTACCACCTGTTCCATCACATCGCGGTCCGGTGAGTCGGTGTCGATCAGCACCACATCCGGGCGCACCGTTTCGACGCAGGCAGGCAGGTCGATGGTCAGGCCTGGGGCTTCGGTGACCTCGAAGCCGGCCTCTATCAACGCTGCCTTGAGGCGGCCGAGTTTGTTTTGGGTGTCGTCGATCAGCAGGATGCGCAACATGTTGGTCCCCCTCACGCGCCGACACGGGCATCGGGCAGGTCGCCCAGTGCGTGCAGGCTGAAACTGCGGGCATAGCTGTAGGGGTCGCTGCCGTCCCAGCGGGTACCGTCGATCAGCAGGCTGCTGCGCATCGGCAGCGAAGGGCAGGCCACGCCAAGGCTTTGCGCTGCCTCGCTGTACAGGGCCAGCTGCTGTACCTGGCGGGCCACGCCGAGGTAGTCGGGGTCTTCGCGCAGCAGGCCCCAGCGGCGGAACTGGGTCATGAACCACATGCCGTCGGACAGGTACGGCAGGTTGGCCCGGCCGTGGTCGAACAGGCGCAGGGCATGCGGGTCCTGCCAGTGGTTGCCCAGGCCATCCTGATAGTTGCCGAGCAGGCGTGGCTCGATACGCTCCAGCGGCGTATCCAGATAGGCGCTGCCGCTAAGCAGTTGCGCGGTGCTGCGGCGGTTTTCCGGGCTTTGCTCGATGAACCGGCTGGCGGCGAGGATTGCCTTGATCAGGGCGCGGGCGCTGTTGGGGTACTGTTCGGCGAAGACGCGGGCACAGGCCAGGACCTTCTCCGGGTGGTCCGGCCAGATCGACTGGCTGGTGGCAAGGGTGAAGCCTTGGCCCTTGGCAACCGCATCGGCGGCCCAGGGCTCGCCCACGCAAAAGCCGTCGATGCGCCCGGCTTGGATATGTGCGGCCATCTGTGCCGGTGGCACCACCACGCTGTCGACGTCGCGTAGCGGGTGGATGCCCTGGCTGGCCAGCCAGTAATACAGCCACATGGCGTGAGTGCCGGTGGGGAAGGTCTGGGCGAAGGTCAGGCGCGCGCCATGTTGGTGCACCAGCCGCGCCAATGCTTCAGGGTTGGTCACGCCTTTGCGTTGCAGGGCAGGGGACAGGTTGATGGCCTGGGCGTTCTGGTTCAGCCCCATGAGCACCGCCATGTCACTGGCCGGTACGCCGCCAATGCCCAGATGCACGGCGTAGGCCAGGCCATACAAGCAGTGCGCGGCGTCCAGTTCGCCGCTGACCAGCTTGTCGCGCAGCCCCGCCCAGGAGCCCTGGCGCTTGAGGTTGAGGGTAAGGCCGTGCTGCTGGGCGAAACCCTGGGTGGCCGCGACCACCACCGAGGCGCAGTCGGTCAGGGCCATGTAGCCGATGTTCAGGCTATGTTTCTCGGGCGCATCGCTGCCGTTGACCCAGGCCAGGGGCGTTACTCGGGGTGCAGTATTCACAAGGTTCCTCGCCTGTACTGATTAGGCTGTGAGCCAAACCGGTGCAACCGATGTGCCAGGGCTGCAGTGGCCCCATGATTTGCTGTCCTGCCAGCGCCACGGTGGCTATAATCGCCCCCTCACTTACCCCGAGCCTTGCCTGCCCATGTATACCCTGGCCCGCCAGCTGCTGTTCAAGCTTTCTCCGGAAACTTCCCACGACCTGTCCCTGGACCTGATCGGTGCCGGTGGCCGCCTTGGCCTCAACGGCATGCTGTGCAAGCAGCCGGCGGCCTTGCCGGTTTCGGTCATGGGCTTGAACTTCGCCAACCCGGTGGGCCTGGCTGCCGGCCTGGACAAGAACGGCGCGGCCATCGACGGTTTTGCCCAGCTGGGCTTCGGCTTTGTCGAGATCGGCACCGTCACCCCGCGCCCGCAGCCGGGCAACCCCAAGCCACGGCTGTTCCGGCTACCGGAGGCCACGGCCATCATCAACCGCATGGGCTTCAACAACCTGGGTGTCGATAACCTGCTCGACCGGGTACGAGCCTCGCGCTACAGCGGCGTGCTGGGCATCAACATCGGCAAGAACTTCGACACCCCGGTCGAGCGTGCCGTCGATGACTACCTGATCTGCCTGGACAAGGTGTACACCGCCGCCAGCTACATCACCGTCAACGTCAGCTCGCCAAACACCCCGGGCCTGCGCAGCCTGCAGTTTGGTGATTCGCTCAAGCAGTTGCTCGATGCCCTGGCCGTGCGCCGTGAGCAGCTGGCTGCGACCCATGGCAAGCGCGTGCCGCTGGCCATCAAGATCGCCCCGGACATGAGCGACGAAGAAACCGCACTGGTGGCAGCCGCGCTGATGGAATCGGGTATGGATGCGGTAATCGCTACCAACACCACGCTGGGGCGTGAAGGTGTCGAGGGGCTGCCATATGGTGGCGAGGCGGGCGGCCTATCGGGCGCGCCGGTGCTTGAAAAGAGCACCCACATCGTCAAGGTGCTGGCAGGCGAGCTGGGCGGCAAGTTGCCAATCATTGCTGCCGGTGGCATTACCGAAGGCCGTCACGCTGCCGAGAAGATCGCCGCCGGGGCGAGCCTGGTGCAGATCTACTCGGGCTTCATTTACAAGGGGCCGGCACTGATCCGTGAGGCGGTGGACGCTATCGCGGCAATGCCACGGGTTTGATCGGCAGGCAAAAAAAGGGCCCCTTCAAGGGGCCCCTGGGCCTTCGCCCGCCGCCCGGATGGGGCGTGCATGGTAAATCGAATTCAGTGTCCTCGATCAGCCAACGGCGTGATTTTCGTTGAGTCTATGGATGCCAGCGGTGCCAGTCATTCCGTCCCAGTTATCACCGCGACCTTCGCGCCAGCCGTTGATCCAGGCTTGGCGAACAGAAGGAAGATTGAAAGGGCAAAGTTCGCGGGATTTGCCGGTGACCCCGTATTGGTAGCCACGTGAATATGCTCTTTCCAACGGATCACGCTTAAGTCTTCTCATAGGGTGTTGCCCTCACTTGTTGACTGTAATGTCCCGTCGGCCTCACTGAGGCCGGGCAGAGTCGTTCTGCCGGTTTGCGCTCGCTGCCGGCGTGGCGAGCTGAAAGTGCCGCCTCGTTGCGAAGCGGCCTGAGACCAGTTCTAACGAATGCGAGTCACGGTGTGAATGATCGATTTGTCATAAGCACGTAACCTTTCATAGGGTCAGGGGATAAGTAAATAAATGCGACTTAACCTTATTTGAGGTTTGGCCCGCTATGATCAGGGTTTGCTGATCATTGACGTCATTTCGCCAGCGCTGCTCGCGGGTGACAGAAATAATTTTAAATGCGACGAAGGGTCACAGCGGCCCCGGCGTCGTCAGAATTTTTTGTACTGCCTGATGATCTAAGCTGTCTTTGCCACTGGGCCGAGCACGGATCGGTCAGGTGGCCCGGCCCTTCGCAGCACGCTTATGTGCCGCAAATGGCCACCCGCACGTCTGCTGGAAAGGCATGCGGGCAAACTTCGCGGGGCGATGCGTCGCCTCGTCAGTCAAATAGCCCAAGGCTCTGGAATACTCATGTCGGACCGTTTCGAACTCTACCTCACCTGCCCTAAAGGCCTTGAAAGCCTGCTTGCCGAGGAGGCCAAGGGCCTTGGCCTTGACGAGGTGCGTGAGCACACCTCGGCCATCCGCGGCGCTGCCGACATGGAAACCGCCTACCGCCTGTGCGTATGGTCGCGCCTGGCCAACCGGGTGCTGCTGGTGCTCAAGCGCTTCACCATGAAGAATGCCGACGACCTTTACGACGGCGTCAACGCGGTTGACTGGGCCGACCACCTGGCAGCCGACGGCACCCTGGCGGTGGAGTTCAGCGGCCATGGCTCGGGCATCGACAACACCCACTTCGGTGCGCTGAAGGTCAAGGATGCGATCGTCGACAAGCTGCGCAACCGCGAAGGCCTGCGCCCGTCGGTGGAAAAGATCGACCCTGACGTGCGTGTGCACCTGCGCCTGGACCGTGGCGAGGCCATTCTTTCCCTCGACCTGTCCGGCCACAGCCTGCATCAGCGCGGCTATCGCCTGCAGCAAGGTGCTGCGCCGCTGAAGGAAAACCTGGCGGCAGCAGTGCTGATCCGCTCGGGCTGGCCGCGCATTGCCGCCGAAGGTGGCGCACTGGCCGACCCGATGTGCGGTGTGGGTACCTTCCTGGTCGAAGCGGCGATGATCGCTGCCGATATCGCGCCTAACCTCAAGCGTGAGCGTTGGGGCTTCACTGCCTGGCTCGGCCACGTGCCGGCGCTGTGGCGCAAGGTGCACGACGAGGCGCAGGCGCGTGCGCAGGCCGGCCTGGCCAAGCCACCGCTGTGGATCCGTGGCTATGAGGCCGACCCGCGACTGATCCAGCCGGGCCGCAACAACGTCGAGCGCGCCGGCTTGGGCGATTGGGTAAAGATCTATCAAGGCGAGGTCAGCACCTTCGAGCCACGCCCGGACCAGAACCAGAAAGGCCTGGTCATCAGCAACCCGCCCTATGGCGAGCGCCTGGGTGACGAAGCCAGCCTGCTGTACCTCTACCAGAACCTGGGCGAGCGCCTGCGCCAAGCCTGCATGGGCTGGGAGGCGGCGGTGTTCACCGGCGCGCCTCAGTTGGGCAAGCGCATGGGTATTCGCAGCCACAAGCAGTACGCGTTCTGGAACGGTGCCTTGCCGTGCAAGCTGCTGCTGTTCAAGGTGCAGCCCGACCAGTTCGTGACCGGTGAGCGCCGCGAAGCGCAGGCTGACAACGCCGAAATCCGTGAGCAAGCGCCGGTAGCCAGTGAGCCGGCGCGGCTGTCGGAAGGGGCGCAGATGTTTGCCAACCGCCTGCAGAAGAACCTCAAGCAACTGGGCAAGTGGGCCCGCCGCGAGCAGGTTGACTGCTACCGCCTGTACGATGCAGACATGCCCGAGTACGCCCTGGCGGTCGACCTGTACCACGACTGGGTGCATGTGCAAGAGTACGCCGCGCCACGTTCGATCGATCCGGAGAAGGCCCAGTCGCGCCTGCTCGATGCCTTGGCGGCTATCCCCCAGGCACTGGGCATTTCGCCGCAGCGCGTGGTGCTCAAGCGCCGCGAGCGCCAGAGTGGTACCCGCCAGTACGAGCGCCAGGCCACCGAGGGCCGCTTCCAGGAAGTGAACGAAGGTGGCGTCAAGCTGCTGGTCAACCTCACCGACTACCTGGACACCGGGCTGTTCCTTGACCACCGCCCCATGCGCATGCGCATCCAGCGCGAGGCTGCCGGCAAGCGTTTCCTCAACCTGTTCTGCTACACCGCCACGGCTTCGGTGCATGCGGCCAAGGGCGGCGCACGCAGCACTACCAGTGTCGACCTGTCAAAAACCTACCTCGACTGGGCGCGGCGCAACCTGGCGCTCAATGGCTTCTCCGAGCGCAACCGCCTGGAGCAGGGCGATGTGATGGCGTGGCTGGAAGCTAATCGCGAAAGCTACGACCTGATCTTCATCGACCCGCCAACCTTCTCCAACTCCAAGCGCATGGAAGGCGTGTTCGACGTGCAGCGTGACCACGTGCAGCTGCTGGACCTGGCCATGGCTCGCCTGGCGCCGGATGGCGTGTTGTACTTCTCCAACAACTTCCGCAAGTTCCAGCTCGACGAGCACCTGATGGCGCGCTATGCCGTGGAGGAAATCACCGCCCAGACGCTGGACCCGGACTTTGCCCGTAACAACCGGATCCACCGCGCCTGGCGCCTGCAATTGCGTTGAGCCGACGAGGTACATTGCGCGGCTAATGGCCAATAGCTATAAATGAGGGCAGGGCAAGATAATCCGCAGGACGCTGACGTGACGAGATGGGTGTATGTCAAAGTGTGGCGTGCGTGCGCGGTTATCTGGCCTGTGCACAGAAGCGGTGTCCGCCTGGGCGCTGGCGCTGGTGGCTTTGGTGGCGGGCGGCCTGTTGACGGCCGCCTTGTCGCTTGCCGCGCATGGTTTCTACAAACAGCAGTTGCGCCAGCGTTTCGAGTTGCTGGCCAGCGAGCGCTTCAGCCGCATTGCCGAGCGTTTTGATGAACAGCAGCAGCGCCTGGACGGCCTGCGGCGGTTCTTCAGCTTTTCCAACGAAGTCACCCCGCTCGAATTTGACGGTTACGCCCGGCCATTGCTGCAGCGCACCCTGGCCTACGCCTGGGCGCCGCGTGTCGAAGCCGCGCAACGCGCCGAGTTCGAGCGCCATGCCAGTGAACATTCAGGCCCGGGCTATGTGATCCGAGACCAGGATGCACAAGGCCAGTGGCGCCCCGCGCCGCTGCGCGACCATTACTTCCCTGTGCTGTATACCCAATCTGGTGAAATGCCAGGGCTGCCCTATGGGCTGGACCTTGCCGGCCAGGCTGCATCCCAGGCTGCCCTGGCACGGGCACTCGGGCCTGGCAGCATGGCGGTGTCCGAACCCCTGGCCATGTACGAGATCCCTTCATACGCGCGTGGCTTGCTGCTGGTGGCGCCGGTGTTTTCCGACGCTAATCCGCATGGCGCAGCAGTAGGCTATGTGACGGCCTTGCTGAGCATGCGCGAGCTGGTCAGTGATGGGCGGCCAGTGGCGGCGGATGACAACCTGGTGGTGCGTATCGTTGATCCCTCCGGGTTGCAGGGGCCGGAAGTGATGTTCGACTCGCTGAACCAGGTCGCCCCCTTGTCGCTGGCCAGCAATCAGCTGTTGCACCTGGCCGATCACCACTTCCAGTTGAGCATCCTGCCGAGCCTGGCGTTCGTGCAGGCCAATCGTTCGTCGGCAGTGCTGGCGGTCGTGCTGCTGGGTGGGTTGTTGAGCCTGCTGCTCAGCGCCTTGCTGTACAGCCTGTTCAGCCAGCGCCAGCGCGCCCTGGCGCTGGTCGAGCAGCGCACCGCCGAGCTGCGGGTCAGCGAGCAGTCGCTGCGAGGCACCCACAACCAGCTACGCGGCGTGCTGGACGCGGCGACCCAGGTGGCGATCGTTGCCACCAACCTCAAGGGTGTGGTCAGTACCTTCAATGCCGGTGCAGAGCGTATGTTCGGTTACCCGGCCAGCGAGGCGATCGGCCAGTTGCACCTTGAACACCTGGTGCTGCCCGAAGAACTGAGCCTGCGCGCTCATGCGCTGAGCCTGCGCTATGGCCGCCCGATTGCCGGTGGCCAGGCTATGTTCGCCGAAACGGTTCAAGCGCATGGCGCCGAGCCTGGGGAGTGGACCTTGTTGCGCGCCGATGGCAGCCAGCTGGTAGCCAACATGCTGGTTACCGCCATGCTGGATGAACAGGGTTTGTGGGTTGGCTACCTGGCCATCTGCATCGATGTCACGGAGCGGCGTCGGGTACACGAGGCGCTGGCAGCGCGCGACCGGCTGCTGGAAAAACTCAGTGCCGAGGTGCCGGGCGGTATCTACCAGTATCGTCTGGATGCCGACGGGCATTCGTGCTTCCCCTATGCCAGCCAAGGCCTGTTCGATATCTACGAAGTCGACCTGCAGCAGTTGCGTGAGGATGCCACGCGGGTGTTCGAGCGCATCCACCCCGATGACCTGGACCGTGTGCGCCGCTCGGTGCGTTACTCGGCCGAGCACCTGGCGCCCTGGCGCGAGGAATACCGGGTGTGCCTGCCGCGAGCCGGGCTACGCTGGGTGCGGGGCGAAGCGACGCCGGAGGTGGGGGAACAAGGCTGTACCCTGTGGCATGGTTACCTGACGGATATCTCCGACCTCAAGGGCGTGGAGGAGGAATTGAGGGCGTTGTCGGTGACCGACTCGCTGACGGGTATCCATAACCGCCGCTACTTCCAGGAGCGGCTCAAGGTCGAACTGGAACGCGCCCAGCGCGACGGCCTGGCGTTGGCCGTGATCATGCTGGACATCGATCACTTCAAATGCATAAACGACCGTTTCGGTCATGCCATGGGCGACCGTGTGCTGCGCAGCTTGTGCCAGCGTATTGGCCAGCGTTTGCGGCGTACCGATGTGTTTTGCCGGCTGGGCGGGGAAGAATTCATGGTGCTGTGCCCGGGCAGTGATGCCGAGCAGGCGCGGCTGCTGGCGCTTGAGTTGTGGCAAGGGGTGCGCATGGTGCCGGTCGAGGGTGTGGGCAGGGTGACCGCCAGTTTCGGCGTCGCGGGTTGGCGGCCGGGTGAAGGGGCCGATACCTTGCTGTTACGCGCAGATGCGGGGGTGTATGCGGCCAAGCAGGCCGGGCGGGACCGGGTGGAGGGGGAGTCGGCCTGTTAGCTGCCAGTTGTCTGTGCCGGCCCTTTCGCGGCTAAAGCCGCTCCCACAGGTACTGCACAGGCCTCAAGTGCTGTGAAGATCCTGTGGGAGCGGCTTTAGCCGCGAAAGCGCCGGTACGGACAGCCAATCAGTTGGCCGCGGTGCTACCGGCCAGCTTCGGCTGACGGTACAGGTCGAGCAGGACCTGGTCGAGCACTTGCGAAGCACCCCACGGTTTTGGGTCGTTGAGAATCGCCGCCACCGCCCAGGTGTGGCCGTTGCTGTCGCGGCTGAAGCCGGCAATCGCCCGCACGGTATTCAGCGTGCCGGTCTTGATGTGCCCCTCACCGGTCATGGCGGTGCGCTTCAGGCGCTTGCGCATGGTGCCGTCCATGCCTACCAGCGGCATCGAACTCATGAACTCGGCAGCGTAGGGGCTCTTCCAGGCAGCCTGTAGCATCTGGGCCATTTCCCGGGTGCTGACCCGCTCGGCACGCGACAGGCCAGAGCCGTTCTCCATCACCAGGTGCGGCGCGGTAATGCCCTTTTTCGCCAACCATTGGCGCACTACGCGCTGCGCGGCGCGGGCATCGTCGCCGTCGGCATCGGTGCGGAACTGCGCGCCAAGGCTCAGGAACAGCTGCTGGGCCATGGTGTTGTTGCTGTATTTGTTGATGTCGCGGATCACTTCCACCAGGTCTGGCGAGAAGGCGCGCGCCAGCAGACGAGCACTCTTGGGCACGTTCTCGATGCGGTCGCCACCCTGGATGCTGCCACCCAGCTCGGTCCAGATCGCGCGCACGGCACCGGCGGCGTAGGTTGCGTGGTCGAGCAGCGACAGGTAGGTCTGCGAGTTGCAGCCGTCACCCAGTTGGCCGCTAACGGTTACGCTGATGCCATCGGCCTGGGGCACCGGGTTGTAGCGCACATCGCCTGTGCACTGCTTCGAAGCCACCGCCTTGACCTGGTTGTCGATACGGATGCTGGCAATCGGTGGCTCGACCGCGACGGTGACTTTGCCCCCATCGTTGCGGGCCACGAAGCGCAGGGCCTTGAGGTTGACCAGCAGCGAATCGGGCTTGACCAGGAACGGCTTGTTTTCATCGCCGCCGTCATCGTTGAACTGCGGCAGGTTGGGTTGCACGAAGTGGCTGCGGTCCAGCACCAGGTCACCGGTGATGGTGCGCACGCCATTGGCGCGCAGGTCACGCATCAGCAGCCACAGCTTTTCCATGTTCAGCTTCGGGTCGCCGCCCCCTTTGAGGTACAGATTGCCATTGAGCACGCCGTTGCTCAGGGTGCCATCGGTATAGAACTCGGTTTTCCACTGAAAGGTGGGGCCGAGCAGTTCGAGGGCAGCATAGGTAGTGACCAGTTTCATGGTCGAGGCCGGGTTTACCGAAACATCGGCATTGAACACGGTCGGCGTGCCGGGGCCGTCCAGCGGCAGCATTACCAGCGACAGGGCTGTGTCTTGCAGCTTGTTGGCCTTGAGCGCCTGCTGCACTTTGGCGGGCAGGGTGGTATTGACGGCGGCGGCCTGGCTGGGGAATGCGAGTGGCAACAGCAGGCTTGCAAGAACGAAGGGACGAAGCGTTTTGATCATAATGGATAAATACCCTGCGGCGAGGGAAAAGGGCATTGGGGCTGTAAGAGATGATGGCCCCACGACGAAAGAGTACGCATTATGCCCCAAGCGTAGCGACGATGCGCCACGTTCGACGGAAAAGCACCGCCAATAAAAAAGGCCACCCGCAAGGGCAGCCTTTTCAGCGATCAAGCCAGGCAGGTATCACTCAGCCTTGTTGATCGGCTTTTCCGGGTACCAGGCGTCCAGCAGCGGGCTGACTTCGATCTTGGTCAGTTCGCTACGGCCCTTCAGCCAGGTTTCAACGGCAGCGCGCTGTTCTTCGCTGGCCGAGCCGCGTTTGACCGAGCACACCAGGCCGTAATCGTCACCGCCTACATAGTCCAGGCCGTTGGCGTCCATCGCTTCTTCCAGGAACGCATCGAGGAAAGCATCGATTGCCTGGTCATCCAGATCTTCCTTGAATTCCAGGTTCAGCTCGAAGCCCAATTCCTGAAACTCGTCGACACACAGCTTTTTGCGCAGACGACGGGAGCGGTTTGTGGCCATGAAACAATCCTCTTAGGTAATAACGCCGCGCAGTCTACCAGTTAACACGTCTGGCTGCCTGCCTGAGTGCACGCGTCGGTGGCCAGTTCCTTGGCCAGAGCCCGTTCTACACGGCACATGTGCCGCGCCAGTGCCTGGCGCCGCAGGCGCAACTGGTGGGTGGGCAGGCCGCGGGCCTCCAGCGCCTCGCAGGCCTGCATCAGGTCCGGGGCTTCCAGCATGCGGGCGGCACTCAGCACCTTGTGGGCCTGCTCGGCAATGGCGTCGCTGTCATGCTCCGGATGCAGCGCCATCAAGCTGGCCAGGTCGGCCTGCAGGCTTTGCTGCAAGGCCTGCAGGAAGCGCTGGCGGTCGGCGGGGTCATGCCCGACCACTGCAGCCAGGCCGTCCAGATAGTAAAGCGTGCGCCGGGGCTTTTGCTGGCGGCGCGGGCGAATGCTCGCCAGGCGCTGGCTGAGGGTACCCAGGCTGATCGGCTTGAGCAGGCAGTCGTCCATACCGGCGCTCAGGCACTGGCGGCGCACCTCTGGCTGTGCGTTGGCGGTGTAGCCGAGAATGGTGCAGCGCAGCCGCTTGCCATGGCCCTCTTCGGCCCGGACGGCGGTCGCCAGTTGGTATCCGTTCATGTGCGGCATGTTGCAGTCGAGCACCAGCACATCAAAGTCGCCTGCGCGCCAGGCGGCCAGGCCTTCGCGGCCATCGCGGGCGCTGGCGTGCTGCAGGCCCAGGTAGCCGAGCTGCTGCGCCATCAGTTGCAGATTGGCCGGGTGGTCGTCGATCACCAGCACGTTCAGCCGCCGGTCAGGCACCTCGAGGTGTTCGAACTGCGGCGCTGGGAGCGGAGCGGCGTCAATCCGCTGCAGCGGCATCTTCAGGCGCACCTGGGTGCCAACGTCTTCCAGGCTCTTGATGGTCAGGCTGCCGCCCATCATTTCGCACAGGCTGCGGCAGATCGCCAGGCCCAGCCCTGTACCCGCGCGGGCGCCCTGGCTATGCGGGTTGGCCTGGATGAACGGATTGAACAGGCGTTGCAGGTCGTCGGCATGGATGCCGATGCCACTGTCGCGTACTTCCAGTTCCAGCACGGCAGGCATGGTGTTGCCGTTATCCAGCAGGCCGACGCAGATGCGAACCTGGCCATGCTCGGTGAACTTGATGGCGTTGCTCACCAGGTTGGACAACACCTGTTTGAAACGCAGGGGGTCGAGCAATGCGTGGCAGCGCGCGGCCGGTGCAATCATTACCTCCAGGGCCAGGCCTTTCTGGCGCGCCTGCCCTTCGAAAATACGCCCTACCGATTCGACCAGTGCTGCAAGGTCGACGGCCTCCGGGGCCAGGGACAAGTGCCCGGACTCGATGCGCGCGATATCCAGAATATCGCCGATCAGGCCCAGCAGGTCCTTGGCTGAATGGTGGGCCAGCTCCAGTGCGCTGCGGTCCACCCGGCCCTGGTCGGCGCGCTTGACTGCCAGTTCGAGCATGCCGATGACGGCATTCATCGGGGTGCGGATTTCATGGCTGATGGTGGCCAGGAAGGTGCTCTTGGCGCGGTTGGCATCGTCGGCCTGCTGCTTGGCCTGACGCAGCTCCATGACCAACTGGCGGCGCTCGCTGATGTTGATCCAGCCGCCGATGATGCCCTGCACTTCGCCCAGCGAGTCGCGGTATGGCAGTATCCAGTGATAGATGGTCATTTCGCGGCCCTTGATCCGCAGTGGCCGGTCCATGATCAACGGCGAGCCTGCGGCCATGACCTTCAGGTAGTCGGCCTGGATCTGCCGAGTCTGCTCTTCGTCGGCAAACAGGCTGCCGTCCAGCTGTTTGCCGATGACATCGTCGGAGCGGGCCTGCACAGCTTCCAGGTAGCTGTAGTTGCAGCTTTGCAGGCAGCCCTCGCGGTCGCGCACGTACATGGGGTGGGGCGTGCCGTTGAGCAGGGCGCGCATGAACGCCAGTTGGTCGTTCAGTGCCCGTTCGGCGCGCTGGCGCTGGCGGATCTGCAGGCGCAGGCGGGCGTTCCAGAGCAAGGCCAGCAACAGCAGCGCGACCATGCCCAGCACCACTTGTAGCGCAAGCTGGCTGTAGTCTTTGCCGTTGCCATCGTCGTGCTGGCCGAAGCCGCGCCAGCGGTTGTTGATCACCCCCAGCTCTTCGGGCGAGATGCTCAGCAACGCCTTGTCGAGGATCGACAGCATTGCCTGTGACGGGGTGCTGGTGGCCATGGCGAAGTTGGCGGGCTCGCTGCCGACCGTGGTGCGGATGACCAGCCCAGGGTTGCTGGCCAAGGCATGGTTGGCGTCGATCAACGTGGTGATCACTGCGTCCACGGCACCGCTGTTGAGCAATGCCATGGCATAGAACGCGCTTTCGGTCTCGACCCAGCCGATGTTCGGATAGTGCCGCGACAGCATGGCGTCCATGGCGCTGTATCGGGTAATGGCCACGCGATGCCCCTGCAACTGCTCCAGTGTGCTCAGGGCCGTATCGTCCTTGCGGCCGACCAGCACGAAGGCGCTTTCCAGGTAGGGCCGGCTGACCTGCAGGCCTTCGGTCACCCCGCCAGTGGCCAGTGCGGCAATCACATCTGCGCGGCCATCCTTGAGGCGGGCGATCATGTCGGCGATGCCGCTGGCACGCTGCACATCAAAACGCAAGCCGGTGCGCAGGCTGATGAACTCCAGCAGGTCGGCGGTGATGCCGCGAAAATGCCCCGAGCCATCGAAATACGATAGCGGCGCAGCCGTATCATCGATCGTCACGCGCATTACCGGGTGATCTTGCAGCCATTGTTCCTCGGCGTCAGTCAGTTGCAGCTTGCGGTCGGTCAGCAGCAGGTCGCTGCCGGCGCTCCAGCGTTTGAAGATGCTGGCGCGCAGGCCCGGGGTCTGGCTGTCCAGCGCGGCGTTCACCAGTGCCAGCAGCTGCGTGTCCTGCTGGCGCAAGGCAAAGCCGAAGCCGACGGCCTCGTGCTGGCCGAAATCGGCCATGCGCAGGCGCGGCAGGTGGCTGCGGTTAAGCAGGTAGTGGGTGGAAATGGTATCGCCGATGTACACGTCGGCCTGGCCGAACGCCACGGCGTTCAAGGCTTGGCTGGAGGAGCCAAAGGCCAGCACCTCGGCCATGGGATAGGTGCTGCGTACCTCCTGCTTGGGCAGGTAATGGTAAAGCATGCCCAGGCGCAGGCCGGCCAGGTCCATGTCGAGCGCCCGGCTTTCGTCTTCGCGTGTTACCAGCACCGGCTGGTCAACGGCATACGGATGCGACAGCGCCAGGCCGTCGCTGGCCGCTTCGTAGCCATTGGCGCTGCCAAGCAGGTCGATATCACCATGCCTGAGCGCCTCTACTGCCGCCTGCCGGCTGGGGAAGCGCAGCACCCGCACGGGTAACTGCAGGGCCGCGCCGATCAGGCTCGCGTACTCGGCGGTAAGGCCCTGATAGTCGCGGCCGCCACTGGTGATGTCGAACGGCGGGTAGTCCGGAGCCGACGTACCCAGTACCAGTTCCTGACGGCCTTCGAGCCATTGCCGTTGTTCGGCGGTGAGCATGGGTTGGGTCGGCGTGGCCGATGACCGCGCCAGTAACGTGTAGGACGAGGCTTCGTGATAGGTGGCCTGCGCTACGCCGCTGAGCAGCAGCAAGGCGAGCAGCAGGCGAGCGATAGGGCGCGGCATGATCACCCTCAGACCAGCGCGTTGCGTTTGGCTATTTCGATCAGGTCAACCAGTGTACTGACCTGAAGTTTGTGCATGAGGCGCTTCTTGTAGGTGCTGACAGTCTTGCTGCTGAGGAACATGCCCTTGGCAATTTCCTTGTTGCTGCGGCCTTGGGCGAAGAGTTGCAGTACCATCAGTTCGCGGTCATTCACCTGGCGGAAAAGTTGCAGCTCGGTATCGGCTGCCTGGTTGTGTTTTATTGCCTGACTGGGGAAATAGTTGTAGCCGGCCAGTACCGCCTTGATAGCACTGAGCAGTTCGCTCAGGTCTTCCTGCTTGCACACATAGCCTGCGGCGCCGGAGTGCATGCAACGCACGGCAAACAATGCGGGAGACTGGGCGGTCAATACCAGAACCTTCAATGGCAGGGCCATGGCCTGGAAGCGGGAAAGCACCTCCAGCCCGTCTAGCTTGGGGATGCTGATGTCGAGGATGACCAGGTCGGGAGCGGCTTCACGAATCATCTGCATGGCGTCCACGCCATTGTCCGACTCGCCGACAATCTTGTAATTCTGGTTTTCCAGCAACATACGGACGGCCAGGCGGATGACAGGATGGTCGTCGACAATAAATATGGAATGCATGTTCAACTTCCCTGCGGGCGATTGAGGGGACAACCGGCACCTTAACGCAGTTGGAAGTCATCGGGCATGCGTGGAAGGGCGATTGGCCCCATATGGGAAATGGCTTACAGGATAAAACAAAACGGGCTACGAAATTTGTGTGATTGGCCCAATGTCAAAGCGTGATTGGTAACTTTTCATGGGCGTTTATACATGCTGTTTAATTGGCCATCAGTATATGTAGGAAGTTTCCTGCATTGCGCGGTGCAGCACTGGCTCAAGGCCCAGGGCTGCACCGGCGTGCTTCAGGTTGGGCTGGAGCGCCCGGTCATTTCCCGGGCCATTTCGCTGGCATAGCTGTCGGTCATCCCGGCGATGAAGTCGATCATGCGCAGGAAGGCGCTGTGCAGCGAGGCATGCGGGTCTGGTGCATTGTTGCCGATCAGGTCCAGTACCCGGCGGCTCTTGAACGACGGGGTGCGCCCGCCGTGCTGTTCGAGCGCTGCGCCACAAAAGGTATTGAGCAGAATCTCCAGGGTGGTGTAGGCACCGATTTCGTGCAGGGTCTTGCGCTTGTCCTGGAAGATCTTGTTGCGTGCCATGTCCTTGGCCTGCAGCACGCAGCGCTTGGCCGGGCCGTGCATGTGCTCCACCAGGTCGCCCGCCAGGTGCCCGGCCAGCAATGCCTGCTGTTGCTCGACGAACGCGTGGGCGGCGGCGTTGGTCAGGTGCTCGATAGCTTTGCCACGCAGAATCGCCAGCTTGCGCCGACGGGAATCGCGCGGGCCGAGCTGGCGGTAGGTTTCTGGCAGGTCTTCACCGACCAGGTCAAGAAGCAGCGCTTCGACTTCGGCGTATTCCAGCAACTCCATTTCCAGGCCGTCTTCCAGGTCGATCAACGCATAGCAGATGTCATCGGCGGCCTCCATCAGGTACACCAGCGGGTGGCGCGCCCAGCGCTGCTCTTCCAGTTGCGGCATGCCCAGCTTGCGGGCGATCTGTTCCAGCAGGGGCAGTTCGCTCTGGTAGCTGCCGAATTTGTGCTTCTTGTAGCCCAGGGCGTCGGCGTGGCGTGCGCTCCAGGGGTACTTGAGGTAAGTGCCGAGGGTGGCATAGGTCAGCCGGGTACCACCGTCGAACTGGTGATACTCCAGCTGGGTGAGTACGCGAAAGCCCTGGGCGTTGCCCTCGAAATTCAAAAAGTCTGCCCGCTGGTCGTCGCTCATGTCATCCAGCCAGCCACGCCCGGCGGCCTGCTGGAACCAGTGGCGGATGGCGTCCTCGCCGGAGTGGCCGAAGGGTGGGTTGCCGATGTCGTGGGCCAGGCAGGCTGACTGCACGATCATCCCCAGGTCGCTGGGGGCGCACCAGTCCGGCAGGTTGTCGCGCAGGGTTTCGCCGACGCGCATGCCCAGCGAGCGACCGACACAGCTGACTTCCAGCGAGTGGGTCAGGCGCGTGTGGATATGGTCGTTGCTGGTAACCGGGTGCACCTGGGTCTTGCGCCCAAGGCGGCGGAAGGCGCCGGAGAAGATGATGCGGTCATGGTCTTTGTGGAAGGGGCTGCGCCCGAGTTCATCGGCGCTGTAGAGGGCTTTACCCAGGCGTTCGCGGGTGAGCAGGGTGTGCCAGTCCAAGGCGCATTCTCCTGTGGATCGAAGGAAGCAGCATATCCTGTAGGAGCAGCCTTGTGCTGCGAAGAGGCCCGTTTGATCGATACACGTGTGTCGCCGGGCCGGCCTCTTCGCAGCACAAGGCTGCTCCTGCAAAGGAACGTGCAGTGTTCAGGGGCGGCGGTTGCCTTGCAGGTACAGGCGCACCAGCGGCAGCAGGCTGCCGCCCAGGCGCACCAGACGCGCCAGGTTACCGCTGCGCACGCCCTTGCCGGTGAGGAAACCCATCGCCACCACGGCACCAATCCCCCACAGAGGCGCGTGCTTGATCCCCAGCCCTTCGTGCAGCGAGCTGCCCATGCCGCGCACGCGGCGCAGCGGCTCCATCAGTTGCCCGGACTCATGGCGGATTTCCTGGCGGTGCATTTCCATGCGCAGGCGCAGCAGTGCTTTGCGCAGTTCGCGCGGGTTACGGGTGTTTGGCAGTTGTGGCAGGCTCATGGCAACAGGCGCTCCCGGTCCTTGGCGAGTTCTTCGAGGGTGGCCCCGAATGGCGACGATTCGTCGAACACCGCTGCCTTCAGGCGCAACCCGCAGTACAGCGCGGCAAGGCCATAGAACACGCACAGGCCGATGATGCCGGCCAGGCGGTAGCTGTCCCACAGCAGCACCAGCAACAACCCGGAAAGGGCTGTGAGCAGCAGCAGGGCGAACACCAAGGCGAGGCCTGCGAACAGCAGCAGGCGCAAGGTGCGGCCTTTTTGCTCCTGCAGCTCGATGCCGAACAGTTCGATATGGCTGTGCAGCAGCCCCAGCGCAGCCGCGCCCAGGCGCTTGCCCGAGGCGCCGGCGCCGTTGGCGTCATTCTCCATGGGAACCCCTTAGCGCCGGTTGGCCAGCAGGCCGATCAACACGCCGACGCCGGCCGCGATGCCGATCGCCTGCCACGGGTTTTCCTGCACGTACTGCTCGGCGCTGCCCAGCGCAGCCTGGCCGCGTTGGCGCACCGAGTCCTGGGTCAGTTGCAGGGTTTCGCGGGCCTGGGTCAGGCGGTCGTGAATCTGTTCGCGCAATTCGTCGGCCTGGTCGCCGGCCAGGTTGGCAGTGTCGGCCAGCAACCTCTCGGTGTCGCGTACCAACGCCTGGAAGTCAGCCATCAGAATCTCTTGTGCAGTCTTTGCCGATTTGCTGGCCATGGGCCTCTCCCTGTCGATGAGTGATGGTAGTTCGAGTAATAGCACGCGCCGAAGGTTCAAGTGCCGGTGCTGGTATGGGCCTTGCTAAGGCATTGCCACGTTGCGGGGCGCCGCTGGCAGCTGTTGCGCCGATTCAGGGCGCTAGCGCAGCGGGTACCGATAAACCTTAACCCAATCCACGACAAACCCAAGAAAAAACCACGCAGGCTCCGACCCGGTCACCGAAACAGGGCAGGGGGCTGGCACCGATTCGGTGCAGGGATGCAGGTTCTTGAACTGTCCTGGTGCCTTTTCAGCAGGTCTGCCTATTTCATGGAAAACATGCACAGCGCAATGGACTCCCTGGTCCACGGTTCCAACACTCTGTTCATTCTCATGGGCGCCATTCTGGTGCTGGCCATGCACGCCGGCTTCGCGTTCCTTGAGGTGGGCACGGTACGCCACAAGAACCAGGTCAACGCCTTGTCCAAAATCCTCAGCGACTTTGCCATCTCGGCGTTGGTGTATTTCTTTATCGGTTACTGGATAGCCTACGGTGTCCATTTCTTCCAGCCGGCAGCGGCGCTGGCAGTTGACCATGGCTATGCGCTGGTCAAGTGCTTCTTCCTGCTGACGTTCGCTGCGGCGATCCCGGCGATCATCTCCGGGGGCATCGCCGAGCGCGCGCGTTTTGTGCCGCAATTGTGTGCCACGGCGTTAATCGTGGCGTTTATCTACCCGTTCTTCGAGGGTGTGGTGTGGAATGGCAACCTGGGGCTGCAAGCCTGGTTGCAGGCCCGCTTCGGTGCGCCTTTCCACGATTTTGCAGGCTCGGTGGTGGTGCATGCCATGGGCGGCTGGCTAGCCCTGGCGGCGGTGTTGCTGCTGGGCGCGCGCCGTGGGCGCTACCGCGACGGCCGTCTGGTGGCGTTTGCGCCGTCGAGCATTCCCTTTCTGGCGTTGGGGTCGTGGATTCTGATCATCGGCTGGTTCGGCTTCAACGTGATGAGTGCCCAGACGCTGCAAGGCGTCAGCGGCCTGGTAGCGATCAATTCGCTCATGGCCATGGTCGGTGGCACCCTCTCGGCCTTGCTGGCCGGGCGTAACGACCCAGGCTTTCTGCACAACGGGCCGTTGGCCGGCCTGGTGGCGATCTGCGCCGGCTCCGACCTGATGCACCCGATTGGCGCACTGGCCACCGGCCTGGTGGCCGGCGCGTTGTTCGTCTGGACCTTCACCGCAGCGCAGAACCGCTGGAAGATCGACGACGTGCTGGGCGTGTGGCCACTGCATGGCCTGTGTGGCGTGTGGGGTGGCATTGCCTGCGGCATCTTTGGCCAGGTGGCACTGGGCGGCATGGGCGGTGTCAGCCTGGTCAGCCAGT
Source organism: Pseudomonas sp. BP01 (assembly GCF_022760795.1). NCBI lineage: Bacteria > Pseudomonadati > Pseudomonadota > Gammaproteobacteria > Pseudomonadales > Pseudomonadaceae > Pseudomonas > Pseudomonas sp. BP01. The sequence goes on along the minus strand of NZ_JAFBKA010000029.1, from coordinate 8,366 downwards.
TGCTGGGCAGCCTGATGGGCGTGGTGGTGGCATTGGCCGGCGGCTTTGCCGTGTATGGCGCAATTAGGGCGCTGCATGGGCTGCGCTTGAGCCACGAGCAGGAGTTCCAAGGTGCTGACTTGTCGCTGCACCGCATCGGCGCTACCAGCCAGGATTGAGCCAGGTCAGGTGCATGACGCGCGCGACAGACCTAGAATAGGTTTCTCTGCATGCCAAACCGGGACCTGCCCCATGCTGCCTGAATGCCAACTGTTCGGTACCCTCGGCTGCCACCTGTGTGAAGTGGCCGAGGCTGTGCTGATGCCTTTCGTCGATCATGGCCTGCTGGTGGAGCTGGTCGACATTGCCGAAAGCGAGCCCTTGTTCGAACGTTACGGCCTGATCATTCCGGTGTTGCGACGTTGCGACAATGCCGCCGAGCTGCACTGGCCGTTCGATGCCGAACAGGTGGTGGCGTTCCTTGGGCAATGAGGGCAGCAGAGGAGTTGCAACCCTGCTCCATGATCGGTGATGCGAGCTGATGATCAGGTGCCGGCGCACTCTGGCGCCGTTACCTTCCCCATCATCGGAATAGTTCGCCATGTTGATCACTCCACATTTCACGCTCGATGAAATGACCGTTTCCCAGCTCGCCGCCAGGGACGGATTCGATAACAACCCGCCCCCTGAAGCCAGGGCCAACCTGCAATTGCTGTGTGGTGCGCTGGAGCAGGTGCGCGCACTGTTCGGCGCGCCGATCATCGTCAGCAGCGGTTTTCGCAGCGAGAAGGTCAACCGGTTGATCGGCGGCGCCACCAACAGCCAGCATGTACAAGGGCTGGCGGCTGACTTCACGGTAGTTGAAGTCAGCCCTCGGGAAACCGTGCGCAGGATCAGCGACAGCGCCGTGCCGTTCGATCAGCTCATCCTGGAGTTCGACAGATGGGTGCATCTGTCGGTGGCCCGGGGCATGCCGCGTCGGCAGGTTTTGACCATGCGCAAAGGCCGTGGCTACCTGGCGGGGCTGCAATGAAGCGGATTGACGGCGGCAAGGGGATGTTCGTATGCTGTATATAAATACAGTATCGAGGTAAAGCCATGCTCAACGTCGAGCAACTCAAGTACAGCGTCAACCGCATGCCCGTGGATCGGGTGGCTGACGCCGTTCTGGAACTGCGCCTCGAAGGCCTGGTGACCGACGACCGCACGCCGTTCGGTAAAGTCCATTTCAATACCTGCTTCGCCGAGATCGAGGCCTTGTTCCAGCGTGCCGGCTATCACCGAGGGCTGGATGTGGTGGGTTACCAGGGGTTGCTCTATGCCCTTTACGACCCAGGCCGTTGGGAGCCGGTGCAGGTGCTGCGCTGGCTGAAGGAACGCAGCGAGGCGATAGTCCAGGCTGGTTGAGGGCGCGTGCTTGGGCGATAATGCGCGGCCGTGAATGTTTCGAGCCCTGCCATGACCGCGCCCTTCGACCCCGCCCGCCAGCAAGCCAGCACGGTGTGCCTGCCCCCCGGTAACTGGGCGACGGTGCTCGATTGCCTGTGCGACCATTTCAAGGCCATCGACCGCGCTCAGTGGCTCGACCGTTTTGCCCGTGGCCGGGTGCTGGATGCAGAGGGCCGGGCGGTTGCCGCCGAGTTACCCTACAAGCGTGGCATGCGTTTGCACTACTTCCGCGAAGTGCCGAACGAGCGGCCGATCCCGGTGCAGGAGGTGGTACTGCACGCGGATGAACACCTGGTGGTGGCAGACAAGCCGCATTTCCTGCCGGTGACGCCAACCGGTGAATACGTCGAGCAGACCTTGCTGCGCCGCCTGATCCGTAGCCTGGATAACCCGCACCTGGTGCCGTTGCACCGCATTGACCGGCACACCGCCGGGCTTGTGCTGTTTTCCGCCAACCCGCACAGCCGCAGCGCCTACCAGCGCCTGTTCCCTGAACGGCGCATCGACAAGCGCTACCAGGCCATTGCGGCGGCTATGCCGCAGCATGCATTTCCACTGGTGCACAAAAGCCGCCTGGTGCATGGCGAGCCGTTTTTCCGTATGCATGAGGTGAACGGTGACGCCAACAGTGAAACCCTGGCCGAGGTGCTGGAAAAGAACGGCGAGCTGTGGCGCTACGGGCTTTCGCCAGTGACTGGCAAGACCCATCAGTTGCGCGTGCACATGGCAGCCTTGGGGGCGGCGATCTGCAATGACCCGTTCTATCCGCAGTTGGTTAATGCAGAGGATGACTACCAGCGGCCGCTGAAACTGCTGGCGCAGAGCTTGCGTTTCGAGGACCCGTTGAGCGGCGAAGAGCGCTATTTCGAGAGCCGCCTGCGGCTGGATTGGTAAAACAGACAGCAGGCATGCGCGGTCCTTGTGGGAGCGGGCATGCCTGCGAACACCGGCAGCGGTGGAGTGCCAGGTCGCGAGCGTTAGCGGTTGAACCGCTCCACCAGCGAATACTGGCTACCCGCCGTGCTGGTCAGTTCCTCGCTCAGCAGCGCCGAATGCTGCGCCTGTTCGGCGGTCTGGTCGGCCAGTTCGGCAATCGTGCTGATGTTGCGGCTGATTTCGTCGGCCACTGCAGTCTGCTCTTCGGTCGCGGCGGCAATCTGGGTGGCCATGTCGGTGATGTTGGCCACCGCTTCGCTGATCCCCACCAGTGCCTCGTCAGCCTGCATCACGCGGTCGACGCCTTCCTGCGCCTGGCGGTGGCCGGTTTCCATGGTCAGCACGGCGTTGCTGGCGGTTTGTTGCAGCTTGGCGATCAGGCCGTGGATCTGCCCGGTGGACTCGGCAGTGCGCTGGGCCAACTGACGCACTTCGTCGGCCACCACGGCAAAGCCACGGCCCATTTCACCGGCACGCGCCGCTTCGATGGCCGCATTCAGTGCCAGCAAGTTGGTCTGGTCGGCAATGCCCTTGATCACATCGACCACACCACCAATCTCGTCGCTGTCCTTGGCCAGTTGGGTGACCGTCTGACCGGTTTCGCCCACCGCTGCCGACAGGCGTTCGATGGCCTCGCGGGTTTCCCCGGCAATCTGCCGGCCTTGGCTGGTCAGGCGGTTGGCTTCCTGGGTGGCGTCGGCGGTGCGCTGTACGTGGTTGGCCACTTCCTGGGTGGTGGCGGCCATCTGGTTGACGGCGGCGGCGACCTGCTCGGTCTCTACCCGCTGGCGCTCCAGCCCAGAGGAACTCTTGTGCGCCAGGGCGTCGGACTGGCGCGCCTGGTCGCTGAGGTGTTCGGCACTGTCTTGCAAGCGGGTCAGGCAGGTTTTCATGCGGGCATCCTGGCTGAGCATGGCCATTTCCAGACGCGCCTGCACGCCACGGCTGTCGGTGAACATCTGCGCGATCAGCGGGTCGGAGGTGGTCTGTTCGGCCAGGCGCAACAGGCGCTTGAGGCCGCGCTGCTGCCAGCTCAAGCCCAGCAGGCCCAGGGGTACGGATAGCCCGGCAGCCAAGGCAAAGCCCCAGGAATGGCCCAGCCAGTTGCCGATCAGGAAGCCCACCTGGCTGATCAGGATGAAAGGCAACCAGTCCTGCAGCACCGGCAGCCACTTGTCCCTGCGAGGTACCGCTGGCTTGCCCTGGTTGATGCGCTGGTAGAGTGCTTCGGCGCGGCGAATCTGCTCAGCGGTTGGCTTGACCCGCACCGACTCGAAACCGACAACCTGGTTGTTGTCGTAAATCGGTGTGACATAGGCGTTGACCCAGTAGTGGTCGCCGGACTTGCAGCGGTTCTTGACGATGCCCATCCACGGCTGGCCCTGCTTCAGGGTTTGCCACATATGGGCAAACACGGCAGGCGGCACGTCGGGGTGGCGTACCAGGTTATGCGGCGCGCCGGTCAACTCTTCGCGGGTGAAACCACTGATGTCGATGAAGGCATCGTTACAGTAGGTGATCACGCCCTTGGCGTTGGTGGTGGAGATCAACCGCTGCTGGGCAGGGAAAGTCCGTTCTCTCTGGGTAATCGGCTGGTTGTTACGCATGGGGTGATAGTCCGCAGGGCTTTGGACAGGTATCGGCAAGCCACTGGTTTTATTGAATGATTATTTAATGGGGCTGGGGTTGGTTCGTCGTTGGAGCTCTGGCGCCTGTGAAATCGAGCGCCGCGCGGGCGGCGCTCGGTCTCGAGAGCGCCGCAAATCTGCAGCCGAATCTCCCAGCCTCAGCCAGCGATCATCTGTCGCAACACATAGTGCAGAATTCCACCGGCCTTGAAGTACTCCACCTCATTCAGGGTATCGATCCGGCACAGCACCTCGATCTGTTCCTGCTGCCCATCTTCGCGGGTAATGCGCAACGGCAGGCTCATGCCCGGGCGGATCTGCGCGCCGTCCAAGCCCAGCACATCTATCCGCTCTTTGCCGGTCAGCACCAGTTGCTTGCGGTCGTGGCCGGCCTTGAACTGCAGCGGCAGCACGCCCATGCCCACCAGGTTGGAGCGGTGAATGCGCTCGAAACTCTCCGCCAGCACCGCTTTGATGCCCAGCAGGTTGGTACCCTTGGCCGCCCAGTCGCGGCTCGAGCCGGTGCCATACTCCTGGCCGGCAATCACCACCAGCGGGGTGCCTTCCTGCTGGTAGCGCATGGCCGCGTCGTAGATCGACATCTTCTCGCCCGTGGGCACGTGCAAGGTGTTGCCGCCTTCCTCACCGCCCAGCATTTCGTTGCGGATACGGATGTTGGCGAAGGTGCCGCGCATCATCACTTCATGGTTGCCACGCCGCGAGCCATAGGAGTTGAAATCGCGTGGCTCCACGCCTTTCTCGCGCAGATAGCGCCCGGCAGGGCTGTCGGCCTTGATGTTGCCAGCCGGTGAGATATGGTCGGTGGTCACCGAGTCGCCCAACAGCGCCAGTACCCGCGCACCGTGGATGTCGGCAATCTGTGGCGGCGGCCCGCCGATGTCGTCGAAGAACGGCGGATGCTGGATATAGGTTGAGTCGGCCTGCCATACGTAGGTGGCAGCCTGTGGCACCTCGATGGCCTGCCACTGCGCATCGCCGGTAAACACTTCAGCGTATTCCTTGTGGAACATCGCGGTATCGACCTTGGCCACGGCCGCAGCAATTTCCTGCTGGCTTGGCCAGATATCCTTCAGGTACACCGGTTGGCCGTCCTTGCCTGTGCCCAGCGGGTCGCGGGTCAGGTCCAGGCGCACGCTGCCGGCCAGCGCGTAAGCCACTACCAGCGGTGGCGAGGCCAGCCAGTTGGTCTTGACCAGCGGGTGCACGCGGCCTTCGAAGTTGCGGTTGCCCGACAGCACCGAGGCCACGGTGAGGTCAGCGCTGCCGATGGCTTGCTCGATCGCTTCGTCCAGCGGGCCGGAGTTGCCGATGCAGGTGGTGCAGCCATAGCCGACCAGGTCGAAGCCCAGTTGGTCGAGGTAGGGGGTGAGCCCGGCTGCCTTGAAGTAGTCGGTGACCACCTTGGAGCCCGGCGCCAGAGAGCTCTTGACCCAGGGTTTGCGTTGCAGGCCTTTTTCCAGGGCCTTTTTCGCCACCAGCCCGGCCGCCATCATCACACTGGGGTTGGAGGTGTTGGTGCACGAGGTGATCGCGGCAATCACCACGGCGCCATCGCGCAGGGTGTGAGTCTGGCCTCCATGGCTGTAGTCGATCTCGCCAGCCTGGTCGGCGTTGCCCACCGCCACGCCGCCGCCGCCCTCGCTTTCCAGGCGGCCGACTTCCTTGGCCAGCGGTTTGGGCTGCAGTTCGATGAAATGGTCAAAGGCCTGGCTGACCTGGCCCAGCGCCACGCGGTCCTGCGGCCGTTTCGGCCCGGCCAGGCTTGCTTCGACCTCGTGCATGTCCAGTTCCAGGCTGTCGCTGAACAACGGCTCCTGCCCCGGCAGGCGCCACAGGCCCTGGGCCTTGCAGTACTGCTCGACCAGTTGCACAGTCGCGTCTGGTCGGCCCGACAGGCGCAGGTAGTCCAGCGTCACCTGGTCAACCGGGAAGAAACCGCAGGTGGCGCCATATTCCGGTGCCATGTTGGCGATGGTCGCACGGTCAGCCAGGGGCAGTTCGGCCAGGCCGTCGCCATAGAACTCGACGAACTTGCCCACCACACCCTTCTTGCGCAGCATCTGCGTTACCGTCAGCACCAGGTCGGTGGCGGTAATGCCTTCGCGCAGCTTGCCGGTCAGTTTGAAGCCGATTACCTCGGGGATCAGCATCGACACGGGTTGGCCGAGCATGGCCGCCTCTGCTTCAATGCCGCCGACACCCCAGCCGAGCACGCCCAGGCCATTGATCATGGTGGTGTGCGAGTCGGTACCGACCAGGGTGTCGGGGAAGGCGTAGGTGCGGCCATCGGCTTCACGGGTCCACACCGTGCGGCCCAGGTACTCCAGGTTGACCTGGTGGCAGATGCCGGTGCCCGGCGGTACTACGCGGAAGTTGTCGAAGGCGCTCTGGCCCCAGCGCAGGAAGGCATAGCGCTCGCCGTTGCGCTGCATTTCGATATCCACGTTCTCGCCGAAGGCTTTTGGGGTGCCGTAATGGTCGACCATTACCGAGTGGTCGATCACCAGGTCCACCGGTGACAACGGGTTGATCCGCTGCGGGTCGCCGCCGGCCTTGGCCATTGCCGCGCGCATGGCGGCCAGGTCGACCACGGCCGGCACGCCGGTGAAGTCCTGCATCAGCACACGCGCCGGGCGGTACTGGATCTCGCGGTCAGAGCGCCGCTCGCTCAGCCACTGGGCGATGGCGCGCAAGTCGTCGCCGGTGACGGTATGGCCGTCCTCCCAGCGCAGCAGGTTTTCCAGCAGCACCTTCAGCGACATGGGCAGGCGTTGCAGGTCACCCAACTGGCGGGCGGCCTCGGTAAGGCTGAAATAGTGGTAGGTCTGGTTCCCGACCTGGAGGGGCTTGAGGGTGTTCAGGCTATCGAGCGAGGGCATTGCCAACTCCTTCTGCGCCGGTGCCCGGCAAATACTCAAGGTCTGCCGGTGTCACCGCTCTGTGTCGATCCGCACGGTACGGACCTGGCTGAGTGGTCAGGTTAGACCGCTTTGCGGCCCCTGACCCTTTTCTGGACCGGCGGGGCGTGTCGCAGGTTCCGAACTTCCTTTATTATCGCCGCCCTGCCGGCGCCTGTTGCGCGCCAGCCGTAGTGGAGTGAGAGATGAATACCCTGTTCATGCATTGCCGGCCCGGTTTCGAGGGCGAGGTGTGCGCCGAAATCAGCGAACATGCCGCCCGCCTGGGCATTGCGGGCTATGCCAAAGGCAAGCCGCACAGTGCCAGCGCCGAGTTTGTCTGTACCGAAGAAGGCGGCGCCGAGCGGCTGATGGGGGCGCTGCGTTTCAACGAGCTGATTTTCCCGCGCCAGTGGGCCCGGGGCGGTTATGTCGAACTGCCGGAAACTGACCGCATCAGTGTGCTGCTGGCGGAGCTGGCCGATTTGCCTGTGTTCGGCAGCCTGTGGCTGGAAGTGCTGGACAGTAACGAAGGCAAGGAATTGTCTACCTTTTGCCGCAAGTTCGAAGTGCCGCTGCGCAAGGCGCTGGAAAAGGCCGGCCGCCTGGTTGACGACGCCAGCCGCCCACGCCTGCTGCTCACCTTCATCAGCGGCCGGCGGGTGTTCGCCGGCGTTGCCCCGGCCAACAACAGTGCCCTGTGGCCCATGGGCATTCCGCGCCTGAAATTCCCCCGCGAGGCACCCAGCCGCTCGACGCTCAAGCTGGAAGAAGCATGGCACCAGTTCATCCCGCGCGAGCAGTGGGACCAGCGCCTGGGCGATGACATGACCGGCGTTGATCTGGGCGCTTCGCCGGGTGGCTGGACTTACCAGTTGGTGCGCCGTGGCATGCTGGTGACCGCCATCGACAACGGCCCGATGGCCGAAAGTCTGATGGACACCGGCCTGGTTCAGCACCTGATGGCTGATGGTTTTACCTGGCAGCCAAAGCAGCCGGTGGACTGGATGGTGTGCGACATTGTCGAGAAGCCGGCGCGCACCACCTCGCTGATCGAAACCTGGTTGGGCGAGGGGTTGTGCCGCGAGGCAGTGGTCAACCTGAAACTGCCGATGAAGCAGCGCTATGCCGAAGTGCGCCGGCTGCTCGACCGCATGGAGGCGACGTTCAAGGCGCGCAAGATCAGGGTGTCGATTGCCTGCAAGCAGCTGTACCACGACCGTGAGGAAGTGACTTGCCACCTGCGCCGGCTCGATCTGAAACCGCGCTGATCAGCGCGCCTATCGCTTTGCTCTTGCTTCGGCTTTTGCTTCTGAACGCGCGATAGTCCAGGCGACGCAGATTGCGACTTCAGGAGGCCGAGCGCAGGGCTTGCGAAGGGAGGTGACGGGCATGGATGCCCGTCAAGCGCTGGGCCCCAGGATGGGGCCTGCAGCGCGGTCCTCCCGGGAGCAAG
>NZ_JAFBKA010000028.1:0-77765 GCF_022760795.1 Pseudomonas sp. BP01 | reverse complement strand
CACCCCAACATCACCCCGCCACCATCCCGATTGAACCCCCGCCAATCCGCCACAGTCCACCCTACAGGCCCACCTTCCAGAGGCCCCATAGGAGACACCCATGAAAGGTACCGCGCTTTCGGCCCTGTTCGCGGCCGCCACCCTGCTGGCTTCGCCGGTGTTCGCCGCCGATGACCTCTGCAACACCAACCTGCAAAAGATCGACGACAGCATGGCCACCGCCGGCGCCACCTCCGAAGGCCTGGACAAGGCCCTTACCGAGCAGGTGGACAAAGCCAAAGCCGCCCAGGCCTCGGGCGACACCAAGGAATGCATCGCCATCACCAGCAAAGTGCTGGAACGCCTGGAGAAAACCGAGAAAGGCAGCGGCTCCGGCAGCGGCGGCGCGTGAGCCATGAAGCGGGCGACAGGACCGGCTGTCGACGTCGCCCGCGCAATGGCGTATACTCCATCCCACGTGCCGTAAGGTGCGTTAGCGTAACGCTAGTGTGGGGCCGATTAGGATTCGACGCCGGTAGCGAAACTCTAGGTGCATGCCGAGTTGGTAACAGAACTCGTAAATCCACTGTTGCAACTTTTATAGTTGCCAATGACGAAAACTACGGCGCGGAGTACAAGCTGGCTGCGTAAGCAGTCCTCTTGACCCGTTGCTTCTGGTAGCTTCGGCTCCAGCAATCACTAGGGGATGCCTGTAAACCCGAACTGATTGTCATACAGAACAGGATCGTCGCGTAGCACGTTGTGGGCGAAGTGACTAAAACTTACACAACTCATCCAAAGCACCCTGCCCGTCGGGCGGCTGCGGATTAAATCAGTAGACACGGCTACGCATGTAGTACCGACAGCGGAGTACTGGCGGACGGGGGTTCAAATCCCCCCGGCTCCACCAAATGACCAAACAAAGACGTCCACGGACGTCTTTTTTTGTGCCTAAAACCCAGCAAATACGCGGCCTCCAGCGCTTTTGCGGTCTTTTGAGAGTTTTTGAGTTCCAGCCATTCGGGTATTCCAGACGGTATTCCAGTCCGTCCGGTGCTAATCTTTGGAATACCGAATCAGTGCCTGAGGACAATCTCATGCCTGCTCAAAACCTCCGCCTCTCCGATCGACAGCTCAAGGGAGTCAAACCCGCGTCCAAGGATTACGTCCTCACGGATGGTGACGGTTTGCAGCTCCGCGTACGCAGCAACGGCTCATTGCTGTGGAATTTCAATTACCGTGAACCGGTGACCAAGAAGCGCATCAACATCGGCTTCGGGACCTATCCCGAACTGTCACTGGCGAACGCACGAAAGATGGCAGTCGATGCGCGTGAGCTACTCGCGCAGGGCATTGACCCGAAGGTGCAGCGCAATACGCTGAATGAAGCCAAGCGTGCAGAAACGGAACACACCTTTGAGAACGTGGCCACCGCCTGGTTCGAGCTCAAGAAAGACTCGGTGACCCCGGCCTATGCCGAGGACATTTGGCGGTCGCTCACGTTGCACGTGTTCCCCGACTTGAGGACGACACCACTGGTGAAAATCACCGCGCCGATGGTGATCGCATTGCTTCGTCCAATCGAAGCGAAAGGCAGCCTGGAAACGGTCAAGCGTCTCAGCCAGCGGTTAAACGAGATCATGACCTACGGCGTAAACTCCGGCCTGATCTTCGCCAACCCGCTCAGCGGCATCAGGGCAGTATTCAAGAAGCCCAAGAAAGAGAACATGGCCGCGCTTCCACCCGAAGAGCTCCCCGAGCTCATGCTGGAGATCGCGAACGCCAGCATCAAACGCACGACCCGTTGCCTGATCGAATGGCAGTTGCACACCATGACTCGCCCCGCCGAGGCGGCGACTACTCGCTGGGCAGACATCGACTTTGAAAGGCGTGTCTGGACTATCCCACCGGAGCGGATGAAAAAGCGCCGCCCTCACAGCATCCCGTTGAGTGATCACGCTGTCGCACTGTTGGAGTCATTGAAGACTCACAGCGGCCATCGCGAATACGTCTTCCCGGCAGACAGAAATCCGCGCACTCACGCCAATAGCCAGACCGCCAACATGGCGTTGAAACGCATGGGGTTCCAGGATCGGTTGGTCAGCCACGGCATGCGCTCGATGGCCAGCACCATCTTGAATGAGCATGGGTGGGACCCGGAACTCATTGAGGTCGCACTGGCGCATGTCGACAAGGATGAGGTGCGCAGCGCCTACAATCGAGCAGACTACATCGAACGCAGGCGACCGATGATGGCCTGGTGGAGTGAGTACATCCAGAAGGCCGCCACCGGCAGCCTGCTCGCCTCAGCGTACGGCCAAGTCAGAGACAACGTGGTGCCGATCCGCTAGCTCTGTACAGCGCAAGAATGGCAGCAGCAACATTTGAGTGCTCAAGATTCGGAGCAGCCAGCCTCGCTTATCCGCTTTTGAACACGGGTCCATCCAAACAGGGCTGCAAAGCCGCCCTGTTTGGATGGACCTCACTTTGAAGAGCTAAAAGCCACGACGTTGTCCGGGGTTTACCACGGAATTCCATCGATGGATAACCGTTTTTCACGTTCCCAAGAGCGCTGAATTTCGACCCTTGACCGGGTTTATCCACAGGCGTAGAACTGGCCGTGCAAACGCTGTCGATGACAGCACCCCAGGTGACCCGAACCTTAAAGGTCACGCCGCTCCCGCGGTGGTTCTCCCCAAGGGCGATTCGCATCCGGCAGCTCGCCCGGTCACCTCCCCGGTGATGGATGCCAACTACATATCATGGCCCTCGTGCGCCAGACGACACTTCCTATTGCGCTGCCCTGCAGCAACCTATCCGCTTGGCCGAATATTGCGCCAACCTGTGCCCGTCTCTTTCTCTGGAAAGAGACGGGCACTCCTAACACTGCTGCAGCCCAGATCGCATATGGCTTTGCGGCAATCCCCCTCGTGACAATCGGCGTGACAAACGCCGATGTCACCAGCAACAGCCATGCAGATGATGGTGCCGCAGACCAAGGAATGGACTGCACCTGACTGACAGTCAGGCATGCCCCGGTCATCGCATCGCTGCTTGCTCGTGGCTCAGGATCTCCAGGCGCTGGTCTCGTCAGCCAATGCTGCCTCCACCCGCCCACCGGTAACGGTGCTCAGGAGGCCAGATCATGAGATGCCCTTGCTCCCGGTCGTAAGGAGCCGCCAGTCCAGCGTAGAGGACATTCCCCACAGGTCGCAGGGGCCTTGATCCCTGATAACACTCAGCATTCTTGGCGGGATGACGTGGGGCGAGGATCGGAGATCGGATGATGAGGTGACTGACATGGCATTGGTGGGTAGACGCGATGGTCGTAATTTTGGTTACGGCAGGCAATTGAGCTACGCAGGGCCGCAAGCGTTGAAAGACATGTTCGGTGGCGGTCATTACGGCACGGTCAAAGCACACTGTGATCGGTGGCAGGCATTCGTCAAATGGTGCCGCTCAGAACAGGGGCCGGGTATCAATGATGCGCGGCAGATTGATCGGGAGGTGTTGGCGGACTATGCGGCGTATCTACGCGACGTGGTTAGGCGCGGTGACCTTGCTGTTAGCACCGCACAAAACCGCCTATCCAGCGTTAACAGGACCATGGCGGCGCTTCGCGGTGATCAGTATGTGAAATTGCCAAGTCCGAGCAAGGCGTTGGGTATGCAGCGCACCGGGGTTCGTCAATCGGTGCCGCAGGGACAAGATCGCGAACAGGTTAAACAGATCGTCGATGCGCTTTGCGGCCATCATCAGCTACGAGCCGCTGCGATTGTTCTGTTGGCGCGAGCCATCGGCATGCGCTTGCGTGAGGCCATCTTGGCTGACCTGCCACGGCTTAGCCGTGAGGCTGATGGCCTAGGAAGGCTTAACATTCAGGATGGCACCAAAGGCGGTCGCGCCGGTGCCTCGGCGCCGCGTTGGATTCCGGTAGACGGCCATGTTCGAGATGCACTTGAGTTTGCACGCCAGATTTCGCCTGCGGGTAGCCGAAACTTGATTGCACCAAACGAAAGCTACCTGGATGTATTGCAGAAAATCGTCCGCCCTGCCCGCTGCATCCTCCAGGCGTACAACCTAAAAGGTCTTCACGAATTACGAGCTGCTTATGCTTGTGAGCGCTACGAGCAGATCACCCAACACCTCGCACCAATCAATGGGGGCCAATGTAGCCAGGCAGATAGGAACCTAGCTCGTCAGGCCCGGAGGCAAATCAGCTATGAGCTTGGGCATGGTCGGCTCGACGTGGTTGCTGCCTACATTGGAGGGCGGATATGAGAAAGCCATTCGATATGGAGCTGTTCTTGGCTGGAGTGCTGACGGGTTCGTACGCAACCAGGCAGCGCCATTTACGGCAAGCAAAGCTCATCCAAGCTGAGATATCTGAACGCTGGCAGCTGGAGGCACCTTGGGCTTGGCAGAAAAAACATGTGAATTGGTTTCTTGACCACCGACTAGCTGGGCGATGCGCAGCGACTCGATACTACTACCTGTTGACAGCGCGGCTTCTCGTTCGACGCCTTGAGAAATCATGGACTCTAAATGTGCGATAATTAGCTAATACAGGAATCAGTAGCTAGGCGTTCAATCAGATCCCCTTAATTAACTTCACCAACCGCTAGACATAATGGCAATACAGAACTTTCTTTAACATGCGTCCTTTAGCGGCCATCGCTTGTGAAGCTTTAAGCAAAGAACGCGCTAAGCTAAATGATTCAAGTGAAACTTATCAACCTATATGACCAGCAATAATTGGAAAGCCACATGGACTCTGTAGCAAAAGGAAATGCCCTGGAGAATAAAGTCTTCAATCTTCTACAAAAAGAACTAATCGAAGGACGTCTTGGAATCATTCCTTCTTCCGCAAAAATCTTCCAAAAAAAAGGTTACTACTCCAAAGATCGAGAAAAAGATATTGTAGTAGACATTTCAATTGAGGTATGGCCACCGGAAGCCGAAAATTATGCATTGCTGTGGGTATGCGAATGTAAAAACTACAACCACAGCGTACCAGTCGATGACGTAGAAGAATTCAAAGCAAAGTTAGACCAAATTGCAGGAAAAAACGTAAAAGGCGTTATAGCTACCAGAAATTCATTTCAAAGCGGATCGATTTCTTACGCAAGAAACCAAGGGATCGGATTGGTTAGGGTAATGCCAGACGATCAAGTGTCTTGGCTAATGCATTGTGTTATATCAAGCTCAGCGCCCAGACAAAAAAGCCTTAACCCTCGTGAATTCAACGACGCCCTATCATACGAGGGCTACCAAGCAAAAGAGCGTGCTTTTTTCTCCGCTTACGATGGTTATATTTTTGGAAGCTGGCAAAGTCTGATCAGACATGCACTCAGCGAAACACCTTAGATGATTAACAAAGATCAATACCTCTATGGATAGCTATGGGCGAACTTCGTCCTTGCCGTAACTTATTTTACATTTTAAGTGAGCACAATGGGCTTACAACCCTAGATACCTGGGTGTTCGATCTTTGAGAGAAGGCAGCCCTATCGTGACCGACCGCAATCAAACTATTGTGGATGATCACAACAGAAAAATTTCGGCCAGAAGCGGTCATCGAGCACCTTTAAAATTTAAGACATTTCAGGCTACCGCAAGCCATATATTGGCAAAAGCAAAGTAGGTATGATAAGCGTGGATCATGGCATGACACCAGCGGAAATAGCTGCAATTCCGCTGGTGTAAATCAATCAAGGGCTAACTATGACTCTGATGTCCGAGCCCGATATGCTCTTGATGTATGAGTAACTCGTCCCCAGGACGGCCAGTTGCTCTTTCGACACCTTCTTCGCTGAGATCGCAGGTTGTACGATCACAAACTTGAAGATCAGTTCATGGTCGTGGCATTTATTACGCAGGATCTCCAGCTGCTGGGGCGTGCCCTTCAGGATTCTATCGAAGTCCTTCAGCAGTCCCTGCTGGTAGCGATCCATTAATCGGTTGAAGAACTTATCGGCGGTGTACAGCCATTTTACCGACCTGGACGCCTGCCCGCATACTTCATAGACATCGGCGACGCGCGCTCCCGGGGCAGCCACACCATCCGTCATAGGACAGAATTTGCAGTGATATAGGTCGACGTATATAGCGTCCTGGTTTTCTCGAATGGCCACTAGGTCAGCGATTTCGCCTTTGCCGTCATCGTTGAACACGATTGAGTAATCATCAGCGATCTTATCGAAAGTGAACCCTTGTACTGAATCCTTGCGTTGCTCCGCACGCATGGACTCTTGATGGATTTTCGTCGCTCCCCAGTCCCAGGTTTCGAGCAAACCGGCTGGCAGTTTTACACCCATACTGTTAAGCGAGTACTGACGGTAGTTGCCCTGCACCATGGAGCCGTCGACTCTGAGCAGTACCAGCGGCTCTTCATCCAGGTAAGAATCCAGTGGTACTTCGTGGGGGTAAAGGATCTTCACACCTGGGCAGGAGGTCTTGTACCCATCCACCAGCAATTTGATGGCGATAGTAGTGAGGCGACGCTCTTTGCCATCGTTACCTGCGACCAAGACAGGGATCTCCAGCGTTCGTGCATCGCTATACTCAGGCTTACCAAGCTCGACATCCAGCAGGTTGAAAGTCTCTCCCTGAAAATACAGCGAGATCCTTTGCTCGTTTTCGATCGCGATCGACACAGGCCAGTCGGCGTAGAACAGCCCCTCTGGCCATTTGCCCTTGATTTGGTCGGCACGCATGACATTTTTGAGGACGTCACCAGGGTCGATGGTGTTGTCGTTGAGTTTGACCGCCATCCGCTTGCACCACTCGACCCAGTAGTTGATCGGAGAAGAGTTCATCTCCCAGATCTTGCCCTTGTGCGAGCAGCCCACGGTGGTTCGTTCTCCATCCTCAAAACCAGTGGCGAAGATGTTCGACTTTGTCGCATTGCCTTTCTCGATATCGCTGATCACCTGGTTAATGTCGCGCCCCACATGCATCGTAAACCGCAGGTCTTTCCGGGCGCGGGACAGACCAACGTTCTGCAGCTTCATCAGCTTGATGTCGTGGAGCGTCCGGAACGCCGGCTCACCATTGATGCGCCGAGAGTCTTTGGCCACCAGGTTCAGGAAGCGAGATGCCTGGGTGTCGTCACCCGAGGTATGAATGAAGAGGATTTTCTGCGCTTTGTCGTAGAACGCGATGTACAGATTCCAGCTGGTATCGACGATTTCTTCGGTCTGAGCCCATCCAACCAGCGTCTCTCGCCGAGTCACGGCAATGACGGTATCGGCCTGCTCATTGATCGAAAAGTACTGCAGTGTCTCCTTCCGGCCATCCAGACTCTGTGCCCGCTGCGGTGTCCAGTCTTTGACAGAGAGGTGATACGCCACGGCGCTGATTTTGGGGTTCGGGTTGAGCCCAAAGATTACCTGGGCATCGTCACCGTCAGCGAATTGCTCGGTGAAGTCTGCCTTCTGAATTTCCCGGCTAACCTTTTTCTCACTCACATTGCGAATGACTGCCCCCCAGTCAGCACTCTCCTTATAGAGGTCAGCCATCTGGTGATCGGTCTTCTGGTTAGCGATGTTCGCCACGAACTTGGCATCACCAAGGGCGGCGTCCACACGTGTCAGCCGGCCGATGAACTGGAGCGTCACGGCAGGGCTTTGGTGTTGGTCATGAATGGCAGCAATTTTGAGCTCGGGTAGGTCGAAGCCCTCGCCAAGCATGTCGACGCACACGATGATCCGGTGCTTCTTCTTGATAATCTCAGCCATCACCCTCGCCTGATTCGGCACATTGCTGTGAATCAGTACCGGCGTGAGGTCGGGGTGCTGCTTGTAAATCTCAAACAGGTCTGATGCCCGCTTGTGTGACTTGGCCCGCACCATCATCAGATGGTTATACCCGGCCTTGAGGTCAGCCCTGAGCAGCTCAACAGCTTTGTCTGCGATGGCCTGGTCGGACAGCTTGAGGTTGTATTCTCGTACCGGATGAAACTCGATACCTTTGAAATAGCCGTCAAGCTGCGCATCCCGGAGCGGGTAGTTGTAAATGATCTTACCGGCCAGAGCCAGACCATCTTCCCGGAATGGTGTCGCTGTGAACTGAATACACGGTTTGCCGATGAAGGCGGTTTTGATTCGATTCCAGCTAGCAGCGGCGACGTGATGAGCCTCGTCGATCATCAGGTGGCTGCAAATATTGACCAGCGCACCCAAAGCGGCGTCTTCGAATAGCAGCAGGGCCTGGGGAGTAGCCACAATGATGTTGGCGCTAACCAAATCAGCAACCTGCTCCTCTGACAACTTCGAATCGATGGCCGCAACAATGGGATTTCGCGCAGTGTCCGATACCGCCCCCACGTTACGGAGTGTCTTCATCTCCGTGCACTTACCCACCAACTGCGTTCTGAGGGCGTCCGAGGGAACCAAGATCAACGTTCTTGCCATCCTCGCAGCGATAATCAGCGCGAGCATGGTGTCAGTCTTCCCTGTACCGGTCGGCATGACCACTGTGGCGGTCGAAGAGGGATCAACAACCAGGTGCCCCAGAGTGGCATAAAGCGCAGCCAGTTGAGGCTTGCGCAGCCCAGGTGCGTTGGTCTTTGGATCGTCGAGACTGAAATTGAAGAGATGGCTTTGCCAGCTTTGGTACACATCCAAATGCGTTTTGACTAAATCGTCCATGATGATTACCTGAAGGCAGAAAAGATTTCTGGGGGCAGGGTGGCTATATGATAGCACGCACACTATCGCTCCCATGACCTTAACCACTCAGACATAAGGACAAAACCAATCGAGCCTCGTGCAGGTTTGGTGAATTATAGGTCTCGCTCTTAGCCGAAAGCAGCCAGCCATGAGCGCGGACCTATCCCGATGCAAAAGACTGGCCGGGACCAATTTGCTTTTACACCGCCTTGTAGATGCTTGATAGGCGCCTTGCTCAGTTCTTGAGGCATTAGGACTGCTGGAGGGTTTGGCTACCAACCATGCTGCTCATGTAGGCATTTGCGCGGAGAGTGGCCGGCAGAGCTGTGGGCACGCAACAATCGTCATCAGCATGCATGCCGGCCCGAGCTGTCGTGAGGGAGCCATTCGATTGCTCCATAGCCGCCAGACGGGGCGACAGAATCATACGACTTCCTTTTTTTTCACATCGAATGATGTAGAATAACTGGAAATCTCTTGAGGTCCTCCTCCAATGCTTAGTAATGATTTCGCGTTTCAAGCAATGCCGCCTCAACAGGCGATTCAAGAGCTGTTTGGCATTCTGGAGCAGGATCTGAAGACGACAATGCTGGAGTGTTTCCGCGCCTTTATTAGCGCGAGCCCACTGCACCCCAAGGGGTCCAGTGGGACCATGGCTTGGATTCAGGGTACCCGCACTTTACGTTCCGTGACTCTGCCTCAAGGGTGGGTTTTGGACGATCCAAAAAACCAGCCACGCATCGTTTCTCCGGATGGTAGGCATGCGATAACCGTGATGTGCGGTGACGAAAACACGGGCAACCCCAACAGAACACCCCAGACGCGGAACAAACGAGGTCGGCAGACGACTAACAGTGTCGCGTACAACGCTGGGCAGCAAGACCTCTTTCCTGTGGATCGTGAGGAGCTGCAGCGATTTACCCCAGGAAGTGATTCTCAGCAAACCCTGTGGATCCTGCTGTTTCACGTAGATTTGCCGAACCGGGTTGTGCAATACGAGCTGTCTAGACCAGTCAACATGGGGGAAAACGAAAGAGTTGACGGTTGGGCTCCGCGCTTTATTATGCCGCCGCTTCACATTGACGAATCTAACGACCTTCCTGGCCCGGATTCGAGCCCAGACATTGACATCCCCGTGACTCCGAAAACATGACCGAACTGAGCGATTTCAACCCAAACCGGCTAATCCTCGCGAGACAGCGCCGGGGGCTGACCAAGAAATTGCTCGCCGATCTCTCAGGGCTCAGCAGTAAGCTCGTGACTCTGTATGAAAATGGTACGCAAGAGCCAACCTCTGAAAGCCTTGAACGACTTTCTAATGCCCTGCGATTTCCAATGGCCTTCTTTATGGGCCATGACGTCGATGCGCCCACAGATACGAATGCTAGCTTCCGCTCCTTTTCACGCATGACATCAGGGCAGCGTGACGGGGCTCTGGCTGCCGGAGGTATCGCTTATCTCCTTGCTGACTGGATTGATGTTCGGTTCAACGTTCCCAAGCCAGAGGTGCCTGATTGTTCCGGTATGGATCCTGAGGCCGCTGCCATGGTTGTACGTGCTGAATGGCTGCTGGGCGATAGGCCGATCAAGAATCTGATCCATCTGTTGGAATCTAAGGGCATACGTGTTTTCTCGCTGGCCGAAGAAACCAAGCAGGTCAATGCATTCTCTTGTTGGAGACGTGGCACGACGCCGTTCGTTTTTCTGAATACCCAGAAATCGAGCGAGGCAAGTCGATTCGATGCAGCCCATGAGCTCGGGCACCTGGTTCTTCACCGCCACGGTGAGAACAAAGGCAAGGAGGTTGAGGCCGAGGCCAACGCATTTGCCTCAGCTTTGCTCATGCCTCGTGATAGCATCCTGGCGTATGCAAGTGGTTGTAAATCGACAGCGGGCATACTGAGAGCAAAGAAGTACTGGAATGTCTCCGCTATGGCACTCACTTACCGGCTTCACAAGGTAGGGATATTGACTGAATGGGTGTATCGGGACTTGTGCATTGCGTTCTCGAACATGGGTGCCCGAACTAACGAGATTGACCCGTCACCGCGCGAAACCTCTCAGGTACTTCAAAAAGTACTCAACCATTCCCGAGATAAAGGCACATCTCTTCAAAGCATTGCATCTGATCTGAATGTCAATGCTGAGGATTTGGCCGCAAATCTATTCGGATTGGCTCCGGTCATGGTGTCGCGGCCTGGTGCCCCCCCCCAAATTAGGGCAGGTGGTCGGCCACCTGAGCTGAAGCTGGTCTCTGGTAGTAAATAAGTCCCAGCAGCGCTAGTTGCTGACCTGAGGGTCAAGCATCACAAGTGGCTAGACGTTCTAACTTGGATGTTTCGATGTGCCTGCCGGCGAACCTCGCCTATCGTGTGATAGTAGGAGTGGCTAGTGCTGGGCTACGCACTCAAAGGGTATGCAAAGGATTTGGAATGGCTAGTTTTTTAGAGTTTCTCACCAATAATGCTTCAAGATTGACTCTTCTCATGAGCTTTGCGGCGCTGTGCATAAGCGTTCGCAATGGCCTAACCCAAAACGCCTCCTACCAGCTGACGCGAGCAGTGCATCGCAGCGGCACGAATGACTTTCATGTTGTCAGCTCAGAGCAGTTGGAAGATTCGGTCCTGGTACAGCTCGTATATTTCAATCCTGGCGCAATCGCTACGGTCATCCAGAGCTTGGCAGTCTATGAGGTGCCTAAACCTATCTGGTGGCTACCGCGCAAATTTGATCTAGCCCGGAAATCAAGAATTGAGAAAGCCAAATGGTGGCCTGCTGGAAATGGGGACGAAAAGACCGCCAAGCTTTTTGCTGAAAATTTTCAATATCTGATGGTGAACGACTGCAGGGTCATATTCGTGAAGTTGCCAGGCATGATCAATCGCCTGGATCATGCCTTTGAACTGAAGACCAATCACGGGACATTGTTGACTATCTACTCGCTGGATTTTATCGATCGCGAGTTTTCATTCGACTCCAAGCGACATTTTAGCTAAATGGCGGTGATTCTGGCTCAGCGGCCCATTGGATTCAGACTATCTGTGGTTTTCTTGCCTATGGGCACTGACTGCTTAGTATATTTTCAATTCAACGCTACAGGCATAGGGGCGCTGATCGCCCCTGCCTGAATTACTTATTCTGAAGACTGCACTGCTTCAGTGAGAAAAAACCAAAGTAATTTTATAGGATTTTTATCCTCATAATAATCGCCGATCTTTTTTGATCATCTGGCCTGTCGTATTATCCATACGGTATTGAGTAATCGTTCCATCAATGATCCGATTAATTACTTCCCTTGCCACCTCTAGAGAGACAGCAAACCACTCACGCGGGCGATAATGTTCCCCATCCCTACCAACCAGATCCACATTGAGTCGCTGGACAGCCAGGAAGCCGTGAACAAGGGACTCGAACCTCTGTGGGTTCATGTTGTAACACTCAAATTCCGTTACCTTCTGTACCGGGCTTTCCAGAAACGCGATATCCCGCTCTGCATTACGAACGCGCTCATCTACCGTGAGTTCGGTGTACCCGATCTTGTACAGATGGGGGAACTGCGCCAAAGCAGGGTTATTGCTTAGCGACTTGACGATATATACCACGCCTGTGCGCCGATCACGGTGGGTCAGGCGGATGTCTTGGAAAGACTCAGCCAGAGCATCATCTCGATCACGCAGGATGCGGCGGCCAGTTTCTTCCATATAAAGGGCACGACCAAGCGAACGCCGCAGCATGTTCGACTCAGTGCCGTTCTCGAAGATCAAACGTAATCGGGCATCCTTGTGCTCTCCACGGCCATGCTCTTCACCAACCTCATCCACAAAACACATGACGCCATTGAGAATGAAAGCATCGCCAGCGGTGATCTGCCAGTTTTCGGCAAATTGAACGGACTCCGCCCGCCCACTTTTTAGGGCAGTATGTAGGTTCCTGAAAACCGATTCAAACCGCCAGAAATCCTCACATTTCGTCCGTTGCGCTACCTCATCCGGAATTTCCCTTTCGGACGGTACGTGTTTAATGTCAAGGATACTCATATCGCCGACATCAAGCAGCCCCATGTGATCACCACCCAAGATATCGTCGATGCTCATCACATCCTCGGGCGCGATGGGTTCTGCAGACATGAAATTTTGAACTGGCTCGCAAACGGCCAGCAAGCTATGCCGATCCAAAGTGGTTAGGGTGGCGTGATCGCTACCCTCCAAGATCGCCTTCAAGCGCTTTGCCATTTGTCTCTCGAACAAGTTTTCACCGTGCTCGTATGGCAGGCGGCCATGCTGATCAATGAACTGATTGATCTCTTCAAACCGAGAAGCCATCAGATCATTTTTTCTAGGGGGCGCAGGCCGGGGCTTTACGTTGAGCAGGCCGAATTCATCAGAGGCGCCAAAAATGTCATCCAGAGAATCAAGTTCGCGACGCTTTTTACCACTCAGGAACATTCCGTTGCCTCCCGTCAGACTACTTGCTGTTGCTGAAGCTTCTCGCGCTTACGTTTTTTCAGATACTCCAGACCTTCCGCATACCTTTTTTCGATAGGGTCATTCGCGGTAAGGGAAGGCTCGCGTCCTTTCTCTTGTCGGAATGCTACTATGCGTGGCCAGAGGATCACGGCCTCATCCTCGGTCATGTTGATGCGACCTGCCGCAACCACCTCTTGAATCGTCTTAAGCATCAAAGGGGTCACAGATTTCGACAGGATTTCGTAGGCACCGTGGAATGGGTTGACCTGATGGATCAAGTCGATTGTCACGTTGTCGATGTTGATGAACTTATCGCCCATCTTCACAAATTGACGATTGCCCTCCGGTGCAGCAGAAGGCTGAGAAATCGAGCTCGGCTGCGTGACGTAACTTTGGCCAGTCTCCGCCACCGCGTAGCATGCACCATCACTAGTGCTACCACACTCAATGATCACCGCGTCCGCCGGCAAATCTGCCTCATCAAACAACCCGCCCGAGGTGCCGATCAATACCTTGGTCAGAACACCCTCACGGACCTGCTCGACCTCCTCCGGCGTCAGGTCAGGGTATTTCGTCTCAATAATTTTTGGCAGCTCGGTCTCATTGATGACCTCGGGCGGTACTCCACCACCTACCAGAGACTTTCCTACCTCAGGCTTCTGGATCAGCGTCGCAATGATGTCATCGCTGTCACCATTCAGAATTTTGATAACTTTATCAGAGACAGGAGCAGTTACGTCATTGATAATGATAGTTCCAGGCTCAACAGTTTCACCTTCGACAATCTTCGAGCGCGGTTTAAAGGTGACGGTCGGTGCTAATACCTGCTCCATCAATAGCGACAAGGTGATCGCTTTGAGCATATTATTCACCGATATCTTCACATCCACATCTTCAGCATCTGGCTGAGCGATCAAGTTGGTGAACTGAGCATGAGCCTTCCCTTCCACATCACGGGTCGCGCGACCAATTATCTGAACAATTTCCGTCATAGAGCTACGATAGCCAATAGTCAGAACGTGCTCGCACCAAGGCCAGTCAAAACCTTCTTTCGCCATACCGAGGGCGATTACGGCATCCAGTTCATCTGATGCTTTAATGTTGCGGAGATACTCGATAACTGAGGCGCGTATTGGGCCATCGTCGACAAGGTTGGCCACTCTCATTAGCGAGCCATCTTTGCGCTTGACTGTGATAATTCCCGTGTTCAGATCTTGCTTCTGCACATCCCCCATTGCATCAAGAATATGATCAACTGCCTCATGTTTCGGCAGCGCAGCTTCGCCACTATTTACATTAGGAATGTGAATAATAGTCTTCTTTCGATTATCCAGCACATCCTTCATCGCATCGATATAGCGCCCCTGATAAAAATGATACCCAATGCCCAGCGATTTCAGATAACGATAACCATTGAGCTGTTCGTAATAGGTATATGTGACCTTATCGAACAGCTCCTCGTCTTCCGGGAGTAGAATCGGAACAGTGTCACCGCGGAAGTAGGAACCAGTCATCGCAACGATGTGTGCATTAGACCCCTTCATCAGGGAGTCAATAAGTGCGCCCAGGCGATTATCCCCATCGACGGAGACATGGTGGAATTCATCAATTGCCACTAGAGCTGAATCGAAATCAGCCGGTGCCAATTTCTCGAAGGCAAAGCGGAGGGTCGCATGAGTGCAAACGAGAATCTGTTCACCATCGGCTTGCATAAAGCGCCGGAACGATTCAACTTTCGTGCTTTCACCACCCGGCAAGCATAGGTTATTCGATGGAAGAACTGACCAATCAGAAAAGAAACCTTGCTTTGTCAGTGAGGTGTCTCGAAATGAGGCACCGATAGACATTTCAGGTACTGCGACAATGACTTTTTGTAAGCCTTGATTAACCAACTTATCGAGCCCCAAGAACATAAGGGCACGAGATTTTCCGCTAGCTGGCGGAGCCTTCAGTAGCAGGTACTGACTGTTGCGAGAAGCGAAGGCCCTAGCCTGCATTTCCCTCATCCCCATCTCATTTAACGTCGCGCTTTTACCAGTTTGCGCGTACTCCACTTTCAATAAGTCAACCATATTCTTGAGTCCTTTCCAGTTACTAGGCAGCAGTCTTGGATGCGCGGGGTTTACGGATTTTTTTGGTCTTAGCTTGATCAGCCAGCAGCTGACGCTCCTGCTCAATCAGCGTCTCATAACGGTCAAACAGGTGATCTAGGCGCTCAGAAACATCACGGAAGGGGCGAGATCGATATAGTCGTTCCACCGCTGTATCTAGCGCCTTGTGGGCAGATGTCAGATTATCCGGCATGTAGCTTAGGTCGTAGAGGTCAGCCAGCGACTTGTCGGGATAGTGCTCTCTAACCATCAGTACTTCTTCAGCTAGAGCTTCGATCTGCTTACGCTGCGCCTCGGAGGCTTCAGGCCATGGGAATGTGTTATAGACCAATGAGGCGGAATAGCGATAGTCGCTTTTCATACGCCCAGCCACAACACGCACCCAATCATTGTGCATGGTCGATGTAAGCACGCCGAACTCGTACAGAGTCGCATTGGGAATAATCTGCAAGTCGTTGTTAGCTATAACGGAGCTATCCACGTAGCCAATGGGAACATACATTCGGTTCTCGGAGGATGTTCTAGGAATGGCGAGATAATTACCAACTCGGGGCTGACGATTTTCCGTAAACAAATGAGGAGTATTAGCCTTCTTTTTAGTCTGCTCTTTCGGACTGAGAAGTCGAGTACTTTTCACACGCTCAACACGCTTCATTACCTCGGGCATACGACTCAGTTCATCGGGTGAACAATCAGCCAGCCACAAGCAATACCGCGTAACTCCGGAAAGAAGATCGTCCGCCCCACGATAGGGTTTAATCCACTTAGCAGAGGCCGGCTCTGAGGCGATGAGCTGCTCCCGCTCTGTAGCATCTAAGATAAGATGCCCACCGTCGGCGGCAATACTTCCATTGGCAAAAGGTGTGACATTGACGATTGGCTTACGCCGTCCATAAGCGACAGTATTGCCCCCCTCAATTAGGTATGGGCTGATATTGGAAACTATCTGAGCACGCCATTCATTTCCAATGTGCTTAAAAATAATTCGATTAGATGGATTATTGGACAACCCAACAATCACAACATGAACAGCTGCGTTTTTCTTCGCACTATTTTTCCACTTGAATGGTTGGTATGCGAAGCTGATACTCAGGCCGAGATCAAGAACAGCTGGCCAAAGCATTGCTACCTGTTCGCCTTGGCAGATTGAGTTAGTAGATACCAGAGCCAACTCAGATCGAGTACTATTGATGTACTGTGCGCCCTTCCAAAACCAACACGCTACGAAATCAAGGTCTTTGTAGCTGTCAAACCCTTGAAAAGTCAGGACCATATCGTCATCTTGCTCTTTAGAGCGATCTTTACCAGATGCAACAAAAGGTGGATTCCCTATTACATACACCTCATCATTGGCCATATTAGGACAAACACTGCTCCACTCAAGTCGCAGACTATTCCCATGAATAACATTTCCACTTGCCTTCAGAGGCAGCATCGGCTCCGCGTGCCCGAAGGCAACTTTAAACTCAGTGTGCATCTGATGTTCAACAAGCCACAAGGACAGCAAAGCAATCTCATGAGCAAAGTCGTCCATTTCGATACCATAAAATTGCGACAACTTAATACCACTCATGAAAATCACACGCTGCTTACTGAAATCATTCAGCGCACGAAAAACCTCCATCTCGAAACGGCGCAATTCTTTATAAGCGATAATAAGAAAGTTTCCCGACCCACAGGCCGGATCGAATACTTTTATTTGAGCAACACGCTCCAGCAATGCCTGCAGCTTTCTCTCACTACCTCGCGAAACCTCTAACTCCGCATACAGCTTGTCCAGGAACAATGGCTGGATGACCTTCATGATATTACTCACGGAGGTATAGTGCTGACCCATGCTACTGCGCTGTTCTTCATCGATCACCGCCTGGAACATGGAGCCAAATATATCCGGATTGATCTGAGACCAATCGAGAGTTCCGCACTCCAACAGCAAACGGCGAGATTTTGCCCCGAATGAGGGGATCGTCAACTGTTGCTCAAACAAACCGCCATTTACATACGGGAAAGCCTGCAGGTGTGCAGGTATGGACTGACGCAGGGTATCTGCTTCAGCAGCGTTCAGGACCGCGAACAGTTTTCCAAGGAATTCCGAAATGTCCTCTCCATCTTCGCGAGTCGTGGACTTGATCGCATCAGTGAACTGATGCTTCTCAAAGATCCCTGTATCTTCAGCAAAGAAGCAGAACAGCAGGCGGGTCAGGAACACATTTAGGCTATGTACATCATCAGCGCTAGTGATTTGGTTACGCTCACGGATCAAGTCAAACAGCCGCCCCATCTTCTCCGCTGCCTTTACATCTGCCACGCTTTCGCTGTGAATATAACTCTTCTCTAACCCCGCCAACGGCAGGAAAAAACTGTACTGCTGGTGGAGCTCGGTGAATGCTGTTTCCAAGCGCTCATCCGCCTTCAGGTCGTAAGCGACCAGCAGTTCAAAGTCAGTCGCGATCACAAAACGGATCTTCTGCGCCTTGATAGCATCACCATTCCGGAGGAGCTCCACGATCTCGTGGAGCTCCTCACCGGCTTGAATAGGGTGAAAATAGAGCTGGCCTTTCAGTGCGACATCACCAGTGATCTTCGCCACGTTACGAGCACCGCCGTTCCTTAGCTGAGTGATCGTGCTCTTTGCGAAACCGTAGGCGTCCAGAAAGCCATAGATGAATTCATTTTCAACGCCTGACTGCTGGGTCAACGATTGCAGCATGTCATAGAGCAAGGTTTGGTTGATCGACATGAATTACTTCCTTGATGAAGGCTTGGCTGATAGCTGGATCAATGACTGATGAAAAATGGGCAAAGCAGAAAAGGTCGTAACCCAGAGGGCCGACCATCTATAACGTCTCGGCGATAAGTAATCCTGGGGGCGAGCCTTAACCGCTTAGACGAACCTGAACCAGCATCGTCGTTTGGCGCTCTATGGCTGCGAGCAGCTGCAGGGTTCCCCACAAGCGTCACCGCCACGACAGCCTGCAAAAGAACTCTTTACATCTGATGCAGGCCACCTTGCGAGCAATATCGAAAGGCCACACCCTAGTCAAAATGGCGGTTGACGTCCACATTGGCTGTTCATACAGGTAAATAATCTGAACAGGTTACGGCGCCCAGGACAGGAGTGGTCGAAGCCTAGGGCCACAAGCCTATTTATCTGTAAAGCCTTCAGACACACTGCCAGCGGCCAGGCCGTCACGACCTTAAGCATTGTCCACCAACCCCTCAAGACCCTTCACCACCGGGAGTGGAAGAGCCTTAGAGTAAACCTCACCCTGGCGCGATCATCGCGCGCTGGGCTGGCCGAATCGAGCCGAGTACGCGGATGGTCTTGATAGACGCTCCATTTTTCTGTCGCTGGTCTTCAACAGCATACACGACGGAATTTAATGGATGGCCCCACCTGCCGAGAAGTAGTATGGATTGAATGCTTAGCCAGTGGCCAACGAACGCACCGCAAACGCTGGCAACCGTAACGCTGTGGCGGTACTCGGGGTACGCCTGAATGAGATCTGTAATTCCTAAACGGATAGTGCCGCGCTACCTGCAATAGCACCGCCAACCTGGACAAGCCTTCGTGGCTTCGACTAACGGCTCGGCAAGCCTGTGCCAATCTTCATCCTGCTGATGCTGGATAGCCTCAACACGCTAACGGCTATTGCGAGCTATCCAGGTTGTACAGTTAGACCCAACTGGTCGGTGCAAGACCTAGAAACTTGCTGCAGAATTCCAATTGGTATTCCAGCTGTAACCACTAACCGATTTTCAGATGCCTAATCAGTATCTTATTGGACCAATTCAACTTACCCCGGCCACCCACTGAAGCTCACCGGCAGTCGAACCGACCCGATCCGGTAAGCATCAAAAACCTCCCCAACGTGACCGCTGCTCTTGAGCGCTCTCTCTACCGCAGCCGGGTGGCAAAGGGTGTGACTACCCCCCCACCTCAAACGCATCGTACGCCGCTAACGGCAAGCTGATCCCCTCACGAACCGCACGAGCATAAGCTTGCTCCTTCCCCTTGCCCGGCAAGTAAACCCCCAAGGCTTCAAGCCGGTTCATCTGCTCCCCCAACCCTGAAGCAAAGCACTCGTCCAACAACCTGGGAGCAATCCCAATCACCAGCATCCCAGCCCCCGGCGATTCGCTACCAGCCCGAAAATCGCCTGCATCCAACGACCAATTGGCCCCCGTCACCCCCGCCGCAAGCACCTCAACCATCAACGCAATATTGGCCCCCCGCCCACCCCCAAACGCCAGCAACGTCCCATGCAGTGCCTCCCGCGCACTACACGTTTCATTGCCTTGCGCATCAACCGCCCAGCCTGCCGGTATCGCCTCCCCCGCCTCAGCGGCCCGCAACAGGTTCACGTAGGCCGTGGCACTGCTGGCCTGGTCAATCGCCAATAACCGCCCCTTTGCACTGGCGGCGGCAAATGCGATGGGGTTGGTGGAATACAGCGGCCGACTCTGCCCTGCCACGGTAAGCAGCGGTGGACCATTGGTAAACGCCAACGCGACCAGCCCCTCGCGCGCCAGGCGGCGGGTGTAATAACCCAACTCGCCACAGGTAAAAGCGTTGAACTGCGCAAACAGGGCAATACCCAGTTGATGCGCATTGCTGCACAGCTGTGGGAAAGCGCAATCAAACCCCAATTGCGCGATGCCTCGGGCCGCGTCGCAGCGGATCATGGCCGGCGCGACCTGGGTCACGATGGGCTCAGCAGCTGGGGCGATTCGGCCGGTGGCAAAGCCGCTGAGGTAGTCCGGCAAATGGCCGAAACCGAGTTCGTGTTGGCCATGGGCCTGGGCTGATACCGTGGCATCAGCAAGCGCCGAGGCCACGGCGTGGCTGGCGCCGTGGGCCAGGCAGAGCTGGTGTGCAAAGGCGGTGGCATCGGCCAGAGACAGGCGCTTTTCGGGTTTGTGGTCGTCCATGGTGGCTTCGGTGTTCTCGGATTGAAGGTGTGCCGCAGCCTGAGAACCTGCAGGGGGCGGCGTTAGCCGCTCCTGCAGGATTTGATTGCCTTTACTGAATCATCCTTGGCTCACCCACTTTCGCAGCCTCGCGGTCCAGGCCAAACGTGGCGAGGATTTCTGCGATTTCGCCCGAGGCGTGCAAGGCCTGGATGTTTTTGCCCAGCGCCTCGCCCAAGGCTGCGTTGGCCTTGGTGTACGGGAAGGCGCTCTGCCCGGGTTCAAGCGTGGCCTTGACCCGTTGATCGGGCTCGGACACCTTGATGCTCTTGCCGGGGTAGCCGCCCTTCTGCTGCGACGAAACGGCCACCGCGAAGCTGTCCGCGCCCACCTGGATGCGCCTGGACGCCAAGTCCTGGGCCATGGCCACGGGGTTTGGGTAAAGCACCAGGTTATCGCCAAAGGCCTTCTTCAAATCGTCCACCCACAGGTAGCCATGCACGGTGCCGATACGCTTGCCATCCAGTTCGGAGATCTTGGTGTAACCCTCATCCGAAATAATGCCCATCACGTCCAGGTACAACGGTGCCGACAAGCCCAATGCCTTGCTGCGCTCTGCCGTGCGATACCAATCGCCGATGCCGACATCGGCGCGCTTTGCCACCACCGCCTGCACGACGGCGGCGGTGTCCACCACCATGGTTTTGATTTTCAGGCATTCGCGCTCGGCGATGCGCTTGATGATCTCGCCATCCACGCCGCTCAACTGGTTGTTGGGCCCCGGTATCGAGTAGGGCGGGAACACGTACGCCGCCACGGTGAGTACACCTGGGGTGATGGTTTCAAACTGGTTCGCGGGGGTGCATTCGGCCAGGGCGTACGGGGCGCCGGCCAAGGTGGAGCACAAGAGCATCCAACGGGTAAAACGTTTGAATGAGCGAGTCATGACGTCACCTTTGCAATAAGAGAGCAGCAGCCGAAAACGGCGCGAGTGGCATTTGTTGTTATGGCTGGCTGGGTGCCAGTCTTTTTTCCAGCGCTGCCACGCCCAGGGTCGCCGGGGCACAGACAGCGGCATACATCAAACCGGCCAGTATCAGCACCGGCATGTACTCGAACGTGGAGGAGCCAATGGAGGATGCCCGGCTGACAATTTCTGGCAGGGCGATGGTGAAACACAGCGACGAGGCCTGGAACATCATGATCGAGAACCCCAGCAGGGATGGCAGCGCCACCCGCAAGGCCTGAGGCAGGATCACAAAGCGCAGCGCATCGAACCGGTTGAGGCCGATCACTTCGGCGGCCTCGGTTTGCCCTGCGGCCACCGACTCGATGCCACCGCGAATGATTTCACTGGT
This sequence comes from Pseudomonas sp. BP01, assembly GCF_022760795.1. Taxonomy (NCBI): domain Bacteria; kingdom Pseudomonadati; phylum Pseudomonadota; class Gammaproteobacteria; order Pseudomonadales; family Pseudomonadaceae; genus Pseudomonas; species Pseudomonas sp. BP01. Next base: position 56,268 of record NZ_JAFBKA010000028.1, on the reverse strand, counting down.
GTAGGCCGCCGTGCAGTACGCCATGGCCAGCGCAGCGGCCCAGAACGAGGTCAGGGTCAGGTTGACGCTGGGCAGGCCAAAGTAGAAGTACTGCAGCAGGATCAACGCCGGTGCACCACGCCCCAGTTCCACCACAACCAGGGAGGGGTAACGCAACCAGCGGCTCGGCGCCGAAACACCCAGGGCCAGCAACAGCCCCAGCACAACGCCCAGGCCCAGGCTAACCGCCGTCACCTGCATCGACAGCACAAAGCCTTTCCACAACTCTGGCAACCATTGCGCCCACATCGTCAGCAGTTCGCTCATCGGGCAATCCTCTGTTTCAACGTGGCCGACAGCCAACGTGAGCACAGGGCCACTGGCACGCTGAGCACCAGGTACACCACCGCCGCCGCGCTGTAGACGCTCAGGCCCTGAAAGGTTTGCTGTGAAACCTGATAAGCCTGGAAACTGATATCACCCACGCCAATGGTCGAGGCCACGGCCGAATCCTTCAGCAGGCCAATGGCGTAGGTGGCTGAGGTGGGAATGGCGATACGCACCAACTGCGGCAACACCACATCGAAAAACCGTTGCGGCGCTGACAGGTTAAGCGCATAGGCGGCTTCGAACTGGCCGGCGGGAATTGCCGCGAACGCACCGCGGTACACCTCGGACATGTGCGCCGCCGTAATCAGCCCCAGGCCAACTACCGCTGCGGTAAACGGCGACAGGCTGACATAGCCGCCACCGATGCCGAAGAAGATGAAAAACAGCCAGACAATCGGGGGGATCGAGCGCAGGGTCAGTACCAGCATGGCAGCCAGCACACTCAGCACCTTGACCCTGGACATGCGCAGGGCACAGATCGGAAACCCCAGCACTACGCCCACACAGAATGCGAGCACGGTAACGGCAATGGTCCAGGGCACGCCGTTCAACAGCATCATCAGGATGTCTTGCATCAGCGATTCCTCACGGCCTGGAGAAACTGCACCACCCGTTCATGCTGGGGCTCGCGCATCACCTGCTGGCTTGGCCCGTGCTCGATGATGCGCCCGTCAGCCATCACCACCACCCGGTCAGACACGGTCTCGGCGAAGTGCATCTCGTGGGTTACCACAATCATCGACATGCCTTCGCTGGCCAGCTCTTTCATCACCGCCAGCACCTCCAGGCCCAGCTCGGGGTCCAGCGCCGAAGTCGGCTCATCGAACAGCATCAGCTCAGGGTCCAATGCCAGGGCGCGGGCGATGGCGATGCGTTGCTGCTGGCCACCGGAACAGCGCGCGGGATAATGCTGGGCCTTGTCAGCCAGCCCGACGCGTTCGAGCAGTTGCAAGGAGCGGGCGTCGGCTTCTTTGGGGCTGCGGCCCAGGGTGCGGATTTGCGCCAGGCTGACGTTGCGCAGCACCGTCAGGTGCGGGAACAGATTGAACGACTGGAACACCATGCCAATGCGCCGGCGCAACTTGAGCAGCTCGGTACGGGGCAACGCCTTGCCCGCTTCGATATGCACGCCATCCATGCTGACACGTCCCTTGGTCGGCGGCTCCAGTTGGTTGATGCAGCGCAGCAAGGTACTTTTGCCCGACCCGCTGGGGCCGATAATGGCCACCACCTCGCCCTTGTTCATTTCAAAACACACGTCGTGCAACACGGGGTAAGGGCCAAACTGTTTATGAATGCCCTCCAGGCGCAAGAACGGTTCGGCGCTGGCCACCGGCCGCGGCGCCAAGGTGGGTGCGGTTTCAATCACGGTCATGCTGCTCATGGTTTTGCTCCAGCTATCGATCGCCGTCGACTAAGGGCGTGCGCGAGAGTTTGATCGGCCCGTTGGCGCTGATCAGCACCTGTTCTTCGAGCTTCACCCCTTCCCCACCGCCTTGCTCACCAATGTAACTTTCCACCGACACCACCATGTTTTCCTGGAACAGGCCGTCGTAGCCCCACTCGGCGAAATCCACGGCGTAGGCGACGCTGGGGTACTCGTCCACCAGCCCGACGCCGTGCAGCATCATCATGTAGCGGTTGTGCTCAAAGCGCTTGGGCACCGGCCAGCAGTGTTCGGCAAACTCGCGAAAGGACAGGCCCGGGCGCAGCAGCTCGACGTTGTGGTTGATCTGCTGCGAGGCGATATCCAGCAAGTCGCGTTGGGCCATGGTCGGCGCCTTGCCGGGGCAGATGAAGCTGCGCGAGATGTCTGAAAGGTAACCGCCGGGGCCGACCATGTCGGTGTCGAAGCAGACCATTTCACCTGCCTTGATGACCTTGTCGGTGGCGTCCTGAAACCACGGATTGGTGCGCGGCCCGGAGCTGAGCAAGCGGCTTTCCGCCCACTCGCCGCCGTGCGCGACGTTGGTGCCGTGCATGATGCTCCACAGCTGGTTTTCGGTAACCCCTGGCACCAGGCTTGTGCGCATGCGGGCAATGGCCAGGTCGCACACGCCCATGGACACCCGGTGGCTGGCCACTTCTTCAGCCGATTTGATCAGGCGTGCCTGCTCCATCAAGGGCTGCGCATCGAACAGCTCAATGCCCTGTTGCGTCAGGCGCTGCGCACCCCAAGGGTCGCAGCGGTCCACTGCCAAGCGGCGGTTGCCGCCACCGTGGCGGGCCATCAGGTCTGCCACCTCCTGTGCCCAGCGCTCGGCTTTTTCCTGCACGCGGGGGCCGGCAAGAAAATACAGCCAGGGAATCGCCGGGCGAATTTCATCGATGGTTTCAACGTGCTCGCTGTTGTGCCGGCTGCTGGTGAACTCGAACAGCACCACCGGGCCGTCGGTGGCCACGAACACATAGCGGCTGGGCGAGTGCATCACCCACAAACCAAGGTTATTGGTGTCGGTGGCATAGCGAATATTGATCGGGTCGGCCAACAGAATGCCGGCGTAATCCTCGGCGCGCAGTTGCTCGCGAATGCGCTCCAGGCGGTAATGGCGCAAGGCTTTGCGGTCGATGGCGGCATACGCATCGAGTAACGCCGTGTCGACCGGCGCGATGGCATGTTCAGTGACCTTGGCATCGCTGCGAAAGCGCAGGTCGCGTTCGGTTAACGCAGTGAGCAGCTCAATGGAATCAGAACCCGTTTGCATGCAACAACCTCCGCTGGGAAGAGTTTGATGTTCATCAAATTCAGTCAGACCAACTTTCGGGGCAGTAACTTAAGGTTTCTAAATCGGGTGACGGCTGTCTTTATTGTTGTGGGCAACACACGGTAGCTACAGGTCCTTGACCAGCCGCAGGGCATCGTAGATGGCCGCATGGGTATTGCGCGACGCCACTGCATCACCAATGCGGAACAACTGGAAGCGCCCTTCGGGGTTGCTGACAACGGTTTGCGGCTTGCCGACAATCAGGTCCATGTACTCCACAGCGCCTTCGTTGCTGGCCAGGGGTTTGAGTTCGAAATACAGCTCGTCCAGCGGCCGGGTGCCGTGGTTGACCACCACCTGGTCCACCAGGCGCGTTTTAGTCAGGTCGCTGTAATCGGTGCCGATCGTGGCCAGCAACTGGTCGCCTTGTTTCTCAACAGCCTTGAGCCGGTAGGTGACGGTGAAGGTGGTGTCCAGTTGCTGTAACGAGCGCATGTAGGGCACCAGGTTCATACCCATGACTTCTGGTGCGAACGAGCGGTCGGGGGTCATGATTTCGGTCTTGGCACCACTGCGGGCTATGAATTCTGCGGCTTGCAGGCCGGCGTGGTCGCCCGCATCGTCATACACCAGCACATTGCGCCCAGGCTTCACGTCGCCAGAAATGATGTCCCAGCTTGAAACCAGAAACTGATTGCCGTGGGCCAGCACTTCGGTGTGCGGCATGCCCCCGGTGGCCACGATCACCACGTCGGCATTTTCATCGAGCACAACCGCGGTGTCTGCCCAGGTGTTGAAGTGGAACGTCACGCCAAGGCGCTCGCATTGCGCCATGCGCCAATCGATGATGCTGATCATTTCTTTGCGCCGCTCGGACTGCGCGGTCAGGCGAATCTGCCCGCCGGGTTTGTCCGCCAGCTCGTACACCACCACCTCGTGGCCGCGCTCCCCTGCCACACGTGCCGCCTCCAGGCCACCAGGGCCGGCGCCCACAATCACCACTTTGCGCTTGTGCACCGCCTTGGGTATTTCATGGGGCATGGTGGTTTCACGCCCGGTCGCGGCATTGTGGATGCAATAGGCAGCGCCAGCGTTGTAAATGCGGTCCAGGCAATAGTTGGCGCCCACGCATGGGCGGATATCGTCTTCACGGCCTTCGATGATCTTGCGCACGATGTGCGGGTCGGTCATGTGCGCGCGGGTCATGCCGACCATGTCCACCAACCCCGAGGCAATGGCATGACGCGCCGTGGCCACGTCGGGAATCTTCGCTGCATGGAAGGTCGGGAAGCCGGTCAGCGCCCTGATTTCACCGGCAAAGTCCAGGTGCGGCGCATTGCGCATGCCCTGGATTGGGATGATGTCGGTCAGCCCGGCGTCGGTGGCGATATTGCCGCGGATCACATTAAGGAAGTCGATCATGCCACTGTCTTTCAACAGTTGAGAGATCTGCAAGCCCTCCTCTTTTTGCAGGCCACCGGCAAGCACTTCGTCCCCGGTGTAGCGGATGCCGACAATAAACTCGGGGCCCACGCGTTTGCGAATGGCCGTGAGCACATCGAAGGTGAAACGCAGGCGGTTTTGCAGCGAGCCGCCGTACGGCCCTTCCAGTTCGTTGGTCAGGGGCGACCAGAACTGGTCCATCAAGTGGCCGTAGGCTTGCAGCTCGATGCCATCCAGGCCGGCGGCCTTCATGCGTTCGGCGGCATCAGCGTAGTCGCCAATGATGCGGTCGATGTCCCAATGTTCCAGCTGCTTGGGGAAGGCGCGGTGTGCGGGTTCCTGGTTGTGGGAGGGTGACACCACCGGTAGCCAGTCGCCTTTGTCCCAGCGGGTACGCCGGCCCAGGTGAGTGAGCTGGATCATCACCGCCGCGCCATGTTCGTGGCACTCATCGGTCAGGTCTTTCATCCAGCCGACCACTTCGTCCTTGTAGGCCAGAATGTTGTTGAACACGGGTGGGCTGTCACGGGAGATCGCGGCGGAGCCTGCGGTCATGGTCATGGCTACGCCGGCTTTGGCACGCTCGACGTGGTAGGCCCGGTAGAGTTTTTTCGGCATCCCGTCTTCCGGGTAAGCCGGTTCGTGGGAAGTGGTGATGATGCGGTTGCGCAGGGTCAGATGCTTGAGGCGATAAGGCTGAAGTAGCGGATCGTTTTTCATATCGGTCTCGCAAACAGGTCATCAGGCAAGCCGACAATATGCCCCTCTGTACACAGGTGTCAATACTCTTGACGATGGTGTACAGTCGCCAAAAATAGCAGATTGAAAAGGGAGAAATGCCCATGAAAGGCGCCACCTCAAAGGCGGAACCCGCAGGCCGAGGCTCACTGGAAGGCTGGCTGAATGCGGCCTATGAAAGCCTGACCGAGTCAGGTGTCGATGCCGTGCGCGTGATGCCGCTGGCAAAAAAACTGAATTTGTCGCGCACCAGCTTCTACTGGTTTTTCGAAGACCGCGATGCCTTGCTCGTAGCCTTGATCGAGCAATGGAAAAACAAGAACACCTTCAACCTGGTGACCCAGTCCCAGGCCTATGCCGAGTCGATTACGGAGGCGATTCTCAACGTCTTCGACTGCTGGCTGAACAGCGAATTGTTCGACTCGCAATTCGAGTTCGCCATGCGCAGCTGGGCGCTGCAGTCACCGGAAGTGGCGCAGGAAATCGGCCAGGCAGACGCGCAACGCGTCGAGGCATTGCGGCAGATGTTTGACCGTTTCGGCTTTGAAGATGATGCAGCGATTACCCGCGCCCGGTCGATCTACCTTACGCAAATCGGCTACATCAGCATGAAAACCCGGGAGCCCTTGGCCCAGCGCATGCGCTACATCCCCGAGTACCTGAAGATTTTCACCGGCAGGGAGCCGGAGGCGCGTGAGCTGGAGCGCTTTTATCAGCGCAACGGTTTTAGCAGTGCCGATTTGAGCGCCTGACAAACACCGGGGCCTTTGCAAGCTTCAGGATTTGCGCACCTGTGGGCACGGGTTTGCCGGTGAACAGGGCGCAACCCGTGCCATCCCCTAGCCGTATTACCAGCTGTAACTCACCTTGGCCGTAACCTCACGCCCCGGGTTGTAATAGTTCGCCGTCCCCGACCCCACCACATGCTGCTCGTCAAACAGGTTGCTGACATTCAGGGCAAGGTCAGTCCCTTTGGCAATCTTGTAGTTCAAGGCCGCGTCAAACAGCGTGGTGCCATCGCTTTTCTTGGTGTTGGCAGCATCCATGTAATAACCACCAACGTACCTGGCACCGAGACCAACGCTCACATCAGTGTTGGCAATGTCGTAGTAGCTCCACAGCGAAGCCGTATGCTTCGGCGCCACAGTGAATTCCTTGCCTTTGAGCGAACTGCCGTCATACAGCGCACCGCGCAGCACCTCGGTTTCCATGTAGGAATAGGCACCGATCAGGCTGAGGTTTTGCGTGACTTGCGCCTTGGCTTCCAGGTCCAGGCCACGGGCACGTGACTCGCCCACCGTCTGCTGCTCGATGATGCCGCTCGGCAGCACCACGGCGATGGTGACGTTTTCCTGGGTCAGGTCGTAAACAGCAGCAGAGAACAACGCATCCATGCCCAGTGGCGAGTACTTCACACCCACTTCGTACTGCCTGCCGGTCTGCGGCGTTACGCCAACCTGCGGAGGCGAAACCGATTCCACCATGCTCACATAAGTGGAGACTTCATCGTTGACGATGTAAGTCAGCGCGCCACGGTAGGACGTTTCAGAGAAGTTGTCGCTTTGCCTGCTCACCCCGCCGACGTACTCCGTGCTGGACAGGTCCATGGAGTCATTACGCACACCCGCTGTAGCGATCAAGCGGTCATAGAAGGACAGGTTCTGCTGCAGGAACACGGCCTTGGTGGTGGCGTCGTTCTTCTTGCGGGTATAGGGCGTGATGCCGCCCGGCACGCCGGTGAACACTGGGTTGGCGATATCGATGGAGGGCGCCAGGCTGTATACGGAGCTCTGTTTGGTGGTGGAGTCGAGGTATTCCACACCCACCAGGGTGCTGCTGTCGATGTGCTCGAACTGGGCATCGTATTGCAGCATCAGGTTGCCGTTGAGCTGATCGGCATCGCTGTCGGTGCCGAACACGTAGCGCGGTATGGTGGTGCCAACCCGCGAAGCGCTGTCGCTCAGGTAGACATAGCCAAAGTCATCGCTCAGCTCGCTGTAGCGCAGGTTGCCGCGCAGCGTGAAGCCGTTGTCGAAGTCGTGGGTGATGTTGCCGCTGAGGCTGGTGCGCTCGACATCGTGGAAGTTGTAGCCAGGCTCGCCGTAGAAATCGCTGCGGTCGTATTCCTTGTCCAGTGGGTAGCCACCGCTGTTTGGCGAGCTGTTGGTCTTCAGGTAGTCGAGGATCATGGTCGCCGAAGTGAAGTCGGTAGGCGCCCAGGTCAGGCCGCCCATCACGAACCGGTTATCGTCCTGCGAGTGGTCGTACTCACGGTCGCTGTTCTGCATCTTGGCAGTAAAGCGGCCGGCCAGCGTCTGTTCGTCGTTCAGGGCGTCGCCGACATCGATCCCTGTCTCGGCGTGGTCATACGAGCCGTAGGTCACGTAGCCCTGGCCAAATTTTTCGAAGCGCGGCTGTTTGGTCACGAAGTTGACCGAGCCGCCTGGGTCTGCCGGGCCGAACAGGGTGGAGTTGGCGCCGCGCAGAATTTCGATGCGCTCGTAGGCGAACGGGTCTTCGCGCACACCACGCATCGAGCTCAAGGTCAGGCCGTCACGGTAAGTGGTGGCTTGGAAGCCGCGGATCTGGAAGTAGTCGTTGCGGTCGTCCGAGCCGTAGAAGTCGCTGACCACACCTGGGGTGTATTGCAGCGCCTCTTCCGTGGTGCTGACGCTGCGCTGCTGCATTTCCTTGTTGGTAACCACAGACACGGAAGCGGGCGTGTTGAGGATGCTGGTCGCCACCTTGCCGCCCACCCACAGTTCCTTGGCAACCACCGAGTTGGTGTCATCGTCGGCGCTGGCCTTGACCTTGGCATTGATGATGACGGGCGCCAGGCGGTAGTCCTCGGTCGCGCCCAGTTCCAGCGGGCCGGCCGGCTTTGGCTGGGGTACCACCAGGTAAGCACTCGGGCCTTGCTGCTCAGCCTGAAGCTCGGTCCCCTGCAACAACGACGAGAGTGCAGCCGACGTGCCCAACGCGCCCTGCACGCCCGCCGTGTTGCGGTTGGCTACGCTCTGTGCGTCGAAGGACAGGCTGATACCGGCCTGGCGCGCAAAGTGGTCAAGCGCCGGCGCCAGTGGGCCACCAGGAATGTTCCATTGCTGGACCTGGTTGTTGTGCTCAGCGGTTGCTGCTTGCGCAAACGCAGGCAGCGCAGCGCTGCTGACAACCAGGCCCAGGAAAGCAGCGTGCACAGCACGGCTCAAAGGATGGCGCTGTGAAACCGGGGTCAAACTCATTTTCTCGCTCCGTAGAGGGGTCGGCGGGCTGGCCTGTATTCCGGCCTTCTCTACAAGCCGAACGAGAATGAGAAAACACCTCATTTATTTTTCGGGTAGCGGGAGGCACCACATCGCGGGCGCCTCCAGCACTTAAACGTTATTCACTATCGCGGTTCGCAAACGGGTCAAACTCGGGGTCGTTCAACTTCAGGATGTGGTTCTTGATGGCATAACCGGCCAGCTCGATGTATTCCATATAGAAGTCTTTACCCAGTTGCCGCAGCGGTGAGCCCTTCAATGAATCAGCGACAGCTTTTACCGTTATGGTCCCGGATTGTTCAGCGATGATTTCCACACTGTGCACACGCTTTTCAGGGTGGTCATAGGGCTTCTGGTACCAGCTCGCGATCTGATACTGGATATCCTCTCTTTCCAGCGCCTGATACAGATGGCTGGCAAACGCGATGCTGGTTTCGCGAATCAGGCCTGGGTCGATATCGCGCTTTTCAAGTAGCGTTTCAGTGGGTTGATAAGCAACATAAAGCAGGTCGGCGATGGTGAAGCCCGGCATCGGCGGGAAAACGCCTGGCGGTAGTTGGTCCGCCGGGATTGATAGCTGGTCGGAATAGTCGTCGTTGTGCACGGGAAGCTCCTTGCCTCGGCATAGTTTTACTGGCCAGCGCCAGCCTCATCCACGCGCCATTGCTGGCGCGCAGTGAAATGACATTTTCCGGTTGTATTAGTTGCGCGCAAGGGTGAAATAACTGCGGTCAGCTACCTACTCATCCGAGTGCGGTTTCAAAGCGGTTTTGCCGGTGTGGATACAGGCCTTTTACAGGGGTTGGCTTTGCGCCAGTAGCGTTTCCTGCATAGCGGGCAGCGGGCGGCTCAGCAGCACGCCCACCACCACTGCGAACACCAGCGCTGCAAGGCCCGCAACCTGCAACACGGCCTCGAAGCCACCCATGAACGCCTGGCGGGCCAAGGGTGCCACCGCTTCACGCAAGCCCGGATCAAGCAGCGCCAGGGCCGCCTGCAGGTCGCCCGCCGCTACCCGCGTGGCCATCGCAGCAACCTGGCCCACTTGCGATGGCGCTACGGCAACCAGGGCTTCGTGAAGCAATTGCCCGCTGCGGGCGGCCAGTACGCCACCCAGTAAACCGATAGCCAGGACGATGGCCCCGAAGCGCGTAGTTGTACTCAACCCGGAAGCCATCCCGGTACGCTGGCGTGGCACGCACGCCATGATGTTTTTCTGGGTGTCGCCATTTAGCAGCCCGGCACCTGCCCCCAGCACCAGGCTGGCCAGGGCGAAGGCTGCATAGCCGCCAAACCCGGCGGCCCAGGCACACAGCAGGTTGCCCACCCCCACCAGCACCAGGCCAAAGGCGAATACCTGCGCCGGGCTCAAGTGCGCCGCCAGGCGCATGCCCAAGCGCGGGGTCAGCAACATGGCCACAGCAAACGGCAGCATGCCGGCCCCGGCTGCCAATGCGGACAGTTGCAGGCCGTTTTGCAGGTACAGCGGCAGCAAAGTCATCATCACCTGGGCGCAAGCGGCGTACGCGAACATGCCCAGCAAGGCGCCGACGAAACGCCCGCTGCGCATCAGCCGCAGGTCGATCATCGGCCGTGCCTGGCTGCGCTCGACCATGACGAACAGGCCGAACAGGAAGGCGCTGATCACCAGCCGCCCAAGGGTTTGCGCGCTGCCCCAGCCCACCTGGTTGGCATCGATCATCGCCCAGATCAGGTAGCCCAGGCTGCCGGCGAAGGTCAGGCTGCCCCATGGGTCGAGCCGGGCTGCGGCACTGTCGCGGGATTCCTCGACACTGCGCATCACCATCACTGCAAGCAGCGCTACCAGCGGCAGGTTGATGTAGAAGATCCAGCGCCAGCCCAGGGTGCTGGCGATTATCCCGCCTAACAGCGGCGCAAAGGTGATGGTGGCGCCCATGCAGGCACCCCAGAAAGCCCAGGCGCGCATGCGCTCTTGCGGCTCATGAAAGCGGTTACCGATCGCGGCCAGGGCCGAGGTCAGCAACAACGCAGCCCCCACACCCTTGGCGGCCCTGGCCAGGTCAAGGAACAGCAGGCTGGGCGCGGCACCACACGCCAGCGAGGCCAAACCGAACAGCACCAGGCCGAGCAGCAGCATGCGCCGCCGGCCAAAACGGTCGGCCAGGCTGCCGGCGGGCAACAGGCAGGCGGCGAAGGCCAGCAGGTAGGCGCTGACCACCCATTCGATGTCGGCGAACGAGCCGGACAGGTCGCGAGCGATACTGGGCAGGCTGACCGCGACGATGTTGGTGTCGAGAATGATCAGGGCGCAAACCAGAGAGGCAGTGAGCAGGGTAAAACGTGCAGAGGGCATGATGGGGCTCCGGAAGCTGAGCTGGCTGGTTTGAAGTGCCTTTAACCTGCGGGATCGCCGGGACCGCTGCGCGCTCCATCGCCGGCAAGCCAGCTCCCACAGGGGCCGCGTCGTGTTCGAGGTTGCGCAATACCTGTAGGAGCTGGCTTGCCGGCGATGGACCGCACAGCGGTCCCTGCAATTGCACAGGCAGGCTTTGCCGCCAAGCCACCAGCCTTGTAGTGTTGGCCTTACCATACCCCCGCCTGCGCCAAGGCTTGTTAGCCCCGGCGGCTCGCGTCATTACCCTGTAGGTAACACCCATGGAAATCCGCCATTTCCGCTATTTCCTTTGCGTCGCCCGCCACGGCCACTTCACCCGTGCCGCCGAGCAACTGGGCATCGCCCCGCCCACCCTCAGCCGGCAGATCCAGGACATGGAGCGCGAACTGGGCGTACGCCTGTTCGAGCGCAGCCAGCGCGAGGTCAACCTGACCGCCGCCGGCCAGGCGCTGTTGATCGAGGCGGAGCACGCCGTGCGCCAGTTCGATGCGGCGCAACTGGGCGCCCAAAAGGCCGCCCGTGGCGAAAGCGGGCGTATCGAACTGGGCTACGTTGCCTCGGCCGCCTACTCGGGCATGCTCCAGCAGCAAGTCAGCCGCTATAGCGAAACCTGCCCTGGCGTGCGCCTGAATATCCGTGAACTGCCCATGGCCGAACTGCCCGGCATGGTCCGCGACGGCTTGCTCGACCTTGCCTACGTGCGCTCACCGATGGAGCTGCCTGACGAATTGGAAGCCATCGCCTTGCATCAGGAAGGTTTCGTTCTCGCCCTGCCCGCCAGCTCGCGGATCAACGAAGTGCCGCAGATCCCGGCCTCGCGCCTGGCCAACGAAACCTTCATCCTGCCCGAGCAGATTTCCGGCACGCTGGAAGTGGCGGCGCAAGGTGGTTTCGTTCCCAGGCTTGGCCCACAACCCGGCAGCCTGGTGGCCGTGATTACCTTGGTATCCCTTGGGCAAGGCATTGCCGTAGTCCCGGCATCGGTGGTGCAGCGCATTAATCTGCCGCAGGTGAATTACCGGCAGATCGTCGATTGCCAGGCCAGTTCGTGGCTGAGCCTGATCCACCGGCGGTTCGAAAAAGCGCCGGCAGTGATGAGGTACATCGAGATGATGAAGGCCTGACAGTCGCCCTGAAAAACAAAGGGCACCATCCACGGGTGCCCCTCGCCTTACCGCATGGTGAACTCAATCACCCCATCGACCGCGCCCCCACCGGTTGCGCATGGCCGCGCGAGGTCACGATCCCCAGGAAGGAAATCACGATCGCCAGGCCCAGTGTGGAACTCACCTCCACCCGGTGCTCGGGCGTGTACATCATCACTGCCAGCGCCCCGGCAATGAAGACGATCACCGCCCAGGTCAGGTACGGGAACAGCCACATGCGGAACTTCAGCTCGGTGTTCTCCCGCTCCAGGCGGCGGCGCATGCGCAGCTGCGAGATGGCGATGACCATGTACACCAGCAGGGCGATGGCACCAGAGCTGGCCAGCAGGAATTCAAACACCCCCTTGGGCGCAAAGTAGTTGAGGATGGCGATGGCTGCGCCGATCAGGGTACTGCCAAACACTGCAGCGCGCGGTACGCCAACTCTGGAGGTCTTGTTGAGGAAGGCCGGGGCGTCACCGCGCTTGGCCAGCGAATACATCATCCGCGAAGCAATGTAGATCGACGAGTTCATGCAGCTGGTCACCGCCACCAGCACCACCAGGTCGACCATGAACGACGCATTGGGGATGTTCATGATTTCCAGCGCACGCTGGTACGAGCCAACCACCGCCAACTGCGGGTCGTTCCACGGCACCACCGAGATGATCACGAAGATCGACAGGATGTAGAAGGTGCTGATACGCCAGATCACCGAGCGGGTGGCTTTGGCGATGTTGCGCGACGGGTCGCTGGATTCGGACGCGGCGATGGTCACCGCCTCGGTGCCGATGAAGCTGAACATCACGGTGATGAACGCACCGACCACTGCCGACCAGCCCTTCGGTGCAAAGCCGCCGTACTCGGCCATCAGCCCGCTCAGGCCGCTGACCTCGCGGTTGGGCAGCCAGCCCATCAGCGCGGCAAAGCCCAGGCCGATGAAACCCAGAATCGCCGTAACCTTCAGGATGGCGAACCAGAACTCGAACTCACCGTACTTGGCCACGCTGAACAGGTTGGTGCAGGCCAGCAGCAGCACCGAGGCCAGGGCGAAGATCCAGCTGTCTACCTGGGGGAACCAGGCGTTCAGCACATGCCCGGCAGCCAGCGCTTCGATAGGGATTACCAACACCCAGAACCACCAGTACAGCCAACCGATGGTGTAGCCGGCCCAGCGGCCGATGGCCTGGTCGGCGTAGGTGGAAAACGATCCGGTGTCAGGGTGTGCCACGGCCATTTCGCCGAGCATGCGCATGACCAGTACCACCAGGGTTCCGGCCACGAAATAAGAAACTATGGTTGCTGGCCCGGCCGCCGCGATGGCGTGACCAGAGCCTACGAAAAGTCCGGCGCCGATGATGCCGGCGATGGACAGCATCGTTACATGACGAGGCTTGAAACCTTGTGCAAGGTTGCCATCAGATCCCACGGTGCTCATTGATGTTGTTCTCTTTTTGCTGACACAAGGAAGGACGGGCAGGCTTAGGCGAAAATATCTCCTTTCAAATCAGTAAGTCGACAGGCTGCTCGCGCGCTGTTGTTGATCTTTGGCGCGCATCACAGAGCAACGTGTCCGTGCGGTTCGGGCTTCATTTAAGCCTTGCAGGGCTGCGGGAAATTACACGAGAACGCCCCGGAACTGTTCGATCACGACAGGGCAGTTCCATTACCGCCAGATGTCGCGAATGGCATGCCCGATCACGCCACCGGGCCATCTGACGCTTTTGTTTTTCATTTGGATGTGTGTTGCCAGTGCCGGCCTCTTCGCGGGTGAACCCGCTCCCACAGGGTCACCACAAGCTTCAAGACTTGCACCGTACCTGTGGGAGCGGGTTCACCCGCGAAGGGGCCGGCGCAGGTACCACCCTTTTTCAGCCACCCACAAAAAAGCCCCGGTCACCCGGGGCTGTCTTTGCACTGCGGGGCCTGTAACCGCCTCAACGCACCAGGCAAGGCCGCTTGTTATCGAAGCGCCACCCCGAAATCAGATACTGCATCGCCACGCTGTCATCCCGCGCCCCCAAACCCATGTTGCGGTAGCACTCATGGGCCTTGGCCAACTGATCCTCATCCAGCTCCACCCCCAGCCCCGGCCGGGCCGGTACCCGCACATGGCCGTCGACGATGCGCAGCGGCTCACGGGTCAGGCGCTGGCCGTCCTGCCAGATCCAGTGGGTGTCGATCGCGGTAATCTCGCCCGGCGCCGCAGCCGCCACCTGGGTGAACATCGCCAGCGAAATGTCGAAGTGGTTGTTCGAATGCGAGCCCCAGGTCAGCCCCCAGTCATTGCACATCTGCGCTACCCGTACCGAACCTTGCAAGGTCCAGAAGTGCGGGTCGGCCAGCGGAATATCCAATGCCTGCGACTGGATCGCATGGCCCATCTGCCGCCAGTCGGTGGCAATCATGTTGGTGGCGGTGGGCAGGCCGGTGGCCCGGCGGAACTCGGCCATCACCTCCCGGCCCGAATAACCGTTCTCGGCACCGCAGGGGTCTTCGGCATAGGCCAGCACGTGATGCTTGTCGCGACACAGGGCAATGGCCTCTTTTAGTGACCAGGCGCCGTTAGGGTCGAGAGTGATACGGGCTTCCGGGAAGCGCTCGGCCAGCGCCGTGACTGCTTCCATCTCCTCTTCACCACGCAGCACACCGCCCTTGAGCTTGAAGTCGCTGAAGCCATAGCGCTGCTCGGCCGCTTCGGCCAGGCGCACCACCGCATCCGGGGTCAAGGCCTTCTCGTGGCGCACGCGGAACCAGTCGTCATCGGCATCGGCCTCGTTGCGGTAGGCCAGGTCGGTCTGCTGGCGGTCGCCGATGTAGAACAGGTAACCCAGCATCTTCACCGCATCGCGCTGCTGCCCCTCGCCCAGCAGGGCCGCCATGGGCACGTTGAGGTGCTGGCCAAGCAGGTCGAGCAGCGCCGACTCGATGGCCGTTACCGCATGCACGGTAATGCGCAGGTCGAAGGTTTGCAGGCCACGACCCGCCGAGTCACGGCTGGCAAAGGTCTGGCGCATGGCATTGAGCACGCGCTGGTAGTGGCCGATCGGCTGGCCGACTACCAGGCTGCGGGCGTCTTCCAGGGTCTGGCGAATCTGTTCACCGCCAGGCACCTCGCCCAGCCCGGTATTGCCAGAGCTGTCGCGCAGCACTACCACGTTGCGGGTGAAATACGGGCCATGGGCGCCACTGAGGTTCAGCAGCATGCTGTCATGGCCGGCCACGGGGATAACGCGCAGTTCGGTGACCACCGGGGTGCTGGTATGAACGGCGGGATTGGTCTGCATATTCATGATTGTTGTCTCGCAGTATTCAGTGGGTCTGGCCCAGGGCCGAGGGGGCCTTGAGGTCATCGGACGAGGTGCCCTTTGGGCGAGTGCGAACGAAGAAGATGGCAATGGCCGCCAGCACCGAGGTCACGGCCAGGCCATATAGCCCACCCTGGATCGAGCCGGTCTGCTGCTCCAGCAGGCCGAAGGTGGTGGGGGCAACAAAGCCGCCGAGGTTGCCGACCGAGTTGATCAGGGCGATCACTGCTGCCGCGATGCGGGCATCCAGGTAACCCTGCGGGATTGGCCAGAACAGTGACGATGCCGACTTGAAACCGATGGCCGCGAAGCACACGGCGACAAAGGCGAACACCGGCCCACCGGTGGTGGACATGAACATGCCAATGGCGGCGACCACCAGGGCACCGGCTACCCAGGCCTGCTGGAACTTCCAGCGCGCGGAGCCGGCGGCAAAGGCGTACATGGCCAGGATCGAGATCAGCCACGGGATCGAGTTGAAGAAGCCGACCTGCAGGTCGCTGAGGTCACCCATGCGTTTGATGATGCTGGGCAGCCAGAAGGTGGCAGCGTAGATGGTCAACTGAATGCAGAAGTAGATCACACAGAACAGCACGATCTGGCGATCCTTGAGCAGGCTCCAGGCCGAAGCCTTGACCGTGCCAACAGCTTCGCGCTCACGCTGCTCGCGGTCGATGGTGGCTACCAGCGCGTCCTGCTCGGCCTGGCTCAACCATTTGGCATCCTGTGGTTTGGAATCCAGCCAGAAAAACACGAAGAAGCACAAGGCGACCGAGGCCATTCCTTCGATGAACAGCACCCACTGCCAGCCATGCATGCCCAGGCCCTGGATCTGCATCAACGCCCCGGCCAGCGGCCCGGAAATCAGCGAAGCCAGCGCCGAACCGCTGAGGAAAATGGCAATCGCCTTGCCGCGCTCGGCGCCTGGCAGCCAGCGGGTGAAGTAGTAGATCACCCCAGGGAAGAAGCCCGCCTCGGCAACCCCCAGCAGAAACCGCAGCACGTAGAACTGGGTTTCGTTCTGCACAAAAGCCATGGCCGTGGCCACCAGCCCCCAGGTGAACATGATGCGGGTCAGCCAAAGCCGCGCCCCCACTTTTTGCAGCAGCATGTTCGAAGGCACTTCGAACAACGCGTAGCCAATGAAGAACAAGCCGGCGCCAAAGCCATAGGCCGCAGCGCTGATGCCCAGGTCGCTTTCCAGGTGCGGGCGGATAAAGCCGATATTGACGCGGTCGAGGTAGTTGACGATGAACATGATGACGAACAGCGGCAGGACATGACGCTTGACCTTGGCCACGGCACTGGCCAGGGCGTCGCCGTCATGCCGGGCAGACGGAGCGAGGGTGTCGTTCACTTGCAAATCTCCCACTAATTGTTTTTGTGCGAGTCTGGGTTGTCTGACATGGCAGTGGGGATGAGCATATGCGCGGCGAGGTTGTACGACAAGATCAACAATGTCGGCAAAACAGCGAAATACAAGCTGTCACAATGCCAATATGCTGCGATATTTCAAAAAAGGAGAAGTTAAATGCCAGCTTGGAGGCAGAAAAAATCGGCAAAAAATAATTTGATGGATTAACTTGTCGTACAAGCTCAGCGCGAAACGGATCACACCATGGAACCCGAACACGCCCGCAAACGCGGCCACAGCCGCGCCCATGACCTGGTCTCCAGCCTGACCCAGCAGATTTTGCTGGGCACCTTCAAGCCGGGTGACAAATTGCCTTCAGAGAACACGCTGGTGCGCGAGCATGGCGTCAGCCGCACGGTGGTGCGTGAAGCCTTATCCAAGTTGCAGGCCTCCGGGCTGGTGGAGCCGCGCCACGGTATCGGTACCTTCGTGATGGAGCGCCAGGCCCAGGCCGGGCTGCGCATCGCGGCGGAAAGCGCGGCGAATGTGCGCGACCTGCTGGAGCTGCGCATTGGCCTGGAAGGCCAGGCCGCCGCCCTGGCTGCGCTGCGCCGTGACGAGGGGCACCTGGCACGCATGCGCCAGGCACTGGATGACTATCAGGACCTGGCTGCCGCCGGCGACAGCTGCATCGAGGCCGACCGGCGTTTTCACCTGCTGATTGCCGAGGCTACCGGCAACCTGTACTTCACCGAGATGCTGCTGCAACTGGGCAACAGCCTGATCCCGCGCAACCGCATGGCCCTGGCCGAACGCGGCGGGGCGAAGCTGGCCAGGCAGGCGTACCTGGCCAACCTGGAGCATGAGGCAATCCTCAATGCCATCCGCCGGCAAGACCCGGATGCAGCGCGGGCGGCGGTCTGCCTGCACTTGTCCAACAGCCGCGACCGGATGCTGCCGGACTAGGGCCGCTGCGCAGCCCTTCGCGGGCACGCCCGCTCCCACAGGTACCGCGTATGGGCAGGGCCTGTGGGAATCCAGCCCTTACCAGGTCAGGCAGATCTTGCCGAAATGCCGGTTGCTTTCCTGGTAGCGGAACGCCTCGACGATCTGCTCCAGTTCAAAGTGCTTGTCCACCACCGGCCGCAGGCCGTTGGCATCAATCGCCCGCACCATCGCCTGCTGCTGGGCGCGGCTGCCCACCAGCACACCTTGCAGGCGAATCTGCCGCACCAGCGCCTGCACCAACGGCAGCTGCCCGGCCACGCCGGTAAGGATGCCGATCAGCGACACATGCCCACCGATGCGCGCGGCGATCATCGACTGCTCCAGCGTCGCCGGGCCGCCCACTTCGATCACATGGTCGACGCCGCGGTTGCCGGTGAGCGCGCGCACTTTCTCGCCCCAGGCCGGGGTACTCTTGTAGTTGATCAGGTGATCGGCGCCCAACGCTTTCAGACGCTCCAGCTTGGCGTCGCTGGACGACGTGGCGATCACGGTGGCGCCGGCCAGCTTGGCGAACTGCAGGGCGAAGATCGACACACCACCGGTGCCCTGCACCAGCACCGTGTCGCCAGGCTTGAGGTGGTCGTCGCTCATCAGCGCACGCCAGGCGGTAAGGCCAGCCGTGGTCAGGGTAGCGGCTTCGGCATGGCTGAAGCCTTTGGGCGCCAGGGTGAAGGCGGTGACGCGGGCAGTGACCTGCTCACGGGCATAACCATCGAGGCCGTCGCCGGGTACCCTGCCAAAGCCTTCGACGTTGGCCTGGCCGTCGAGCCAGTCAGGGAAGAAGGTGCTGACCACATCGTCGCCGACCTGGAACTCGCTGACGCCTTCGCCCACCGCAACCACTTCGCCAGCGCCATCGGCCATGGGGATACGCCGCTCGCTCGGGCCCCACATGCCGCTGACCACGGCAAAATCGTGGTAGTTGAGGGAGCTGGCGTGCAGGCGCACGGTGATTTCGCCGGCCTTGGGGGCCTGGGCCTCGCTGGTGCCGACCTCGACCTTGTCGTAGCCGCCGCCGGGTTGTACGTAGATGGCCTTGCTGGTCATGGGTGGGTCTCCGTATCAGAGGAAAGAATGGGGTTCAGCATAGACAGGTCCGGCACCACAGACCTGAGACTTGCTCAATACCTGTGGGAGCGGGCATGCCCGCGAAGAGGCCCGCATTGCCGACACAAGAATCAGCCCAGCATCACCTTCAGCGCTCGGCAATCGGCCGCATGCCAATCCACCAGCTCCGGCCATGGGTTATCCGGCAGGTTCACCAGCACCGTGCGTGCGCCTGCAGCACGCCCACAGTCCAGGTCAAACCGGTAATCCCCCACCATCACCAGCTCGCCCGGCGCCACGCCCCAGGCACTGGCAATCTTCAGCAGCCCATCCGGGCTTGGCTTGGGCGCCGCTTCGTCACGCCCAAGAATGTGCTCCTCAGGGAAGCAGTCTGCCAGGCCGATGGCCTCCAGCGTCACATGCGCCAGCTCGCGGGCATTGCGCGTCAGGATGCCCAGCCGGCACCCGCGCCCGGCCAACTCGCGCACCAGTTCCACCGCCCCGGTGGCCGCCGTGGAGGCAACCGCCAGGTCACGTTCGTGCTCCAGCAACCAGGCATGCTTGGCCGCTGCGACGTCTGCCGGCAGGGCCGCCAGGTGGGTGAGGATGTCATGCTCGGCCGGGATGTCCAACGCCACGCGAATGGCGTCGAAATCATGCACGGCCACGGTCAGGGTGCCGTCCATGTCGAACACCCAGTTACGCACCTCGCCCAGGCTCATGCCCAGTCCTTGCGATGGCGAATCAGGCCTTCCTGGCTCGACGATGCCACCAGTTGCCCGGCCTGGTTGAAGATGCTGCCGCGGCAGAAACCGCGGGAATTCCCGGCCCAGGGGCTGTCGGTTGCGTAAAGCAGCCACTCGTCGGCGCGCAGGTTGCCATGGAACCACAGCGAATGGTCGAGGCTGGCGATCTGCATGTCGCGCTGCCACACCGACTTGCCATGGGGCAGCAACGCCGTGGTCAGCAGGCCGAAGTCCGAGGCATAGGCCAGCAGGTACTTGTGCAGGGCGGGTACGTCGGGCAGGTTGCCGTCGGCGCGGAACCAGGCGTACTTCACCGGGTCGCCGGGCTTGGGGTTGAACGGGTCGCGCTCGGTGACCGGGCGGATCTCGATCGGCTTGGCGCACAGCACTTTGTCGCGAATACGCTCGGGCAACTGGTCGGCCATGGCGCGGGCCAGCTCCACCTCGGTGGGCAGGTTTTCCGGGCCGACCACGTCAGGCATTTGCGCCTGGTGCTCGAACCCTTCCTCGTCGTACTGGAACGACGCGCTGCAGGTGAAGATGGTCTGGCCCTTCTGGATCGCCGTCACCCGACGGGTGCTGAAGCTGCCGCCATCGCGCACGCGGTCCACCGAGTACACCACCGGCAGGCTGGCATCGCCCGGGCGCAGAAAGTAGCCGTGCAACGAATGCACATGGCGAGCGTCCTCGACTGTCTGGCTGGCCGCCGACAACGATTGGCCCAGCACCTGCCCACCGTACAGCTGACGGAAGCCCAGGTCCTGGCTGCGTCCACGGAACAGGTTCTCCTCGATGGATTCGAGGCTCAACAGGTCGACCAGGTCGTCCAACACATGACTCATTGGGGGTTCTCCTCGCAAGGCAACACGTCTCTACAGCGCTCGTTATGAAGGCAAATGATACAGGGTTTGTCATTCGCACCGGGCATGGCCGTGCATTCAGGCGCGCAGGGTGCGCTCCCAATGGGCGCGGTCGATGCGGTAAAGCACATGCGGGCGCAACGGGTGCCCCACGGGCAGGCGGGGGTGTTCGAAGCTGCCGTTCAGGTCCTGCTGCATGCCGATGGCCTGCATCACCTTCTGCGACGGCAAGTTGCTCTCGCTAGTGAATGACACCACCTCTTCCAGGCGCAATTGGGCGAAAGCACAACGCAGGCAGGTCCACGCCGCCTCGCTGGCAAAGCCCAGGCCCCAGTGGCGACGTGCCAGGCGCCAGCCGATTTCCACTGCCGGGGCAAAGGGTGCCTCGAAGTTGACATTGAGCAACCCGGTCATGCCGATGAACGCGCCGCTGTCCTTGCGCTCCAGCGCCCACAGGCCAAAGCCGTACTCATTCAAATGCCCGCGCACCCGGCCGATCAACGCAGCCGCCTCAACGCGCGTCAGCGGCGCCGGAAAGTAGCGCATCACCTGTGGGTCGGCGCACAGCGCGGCGAACTCGCGCAAATCATCGTCATGCCATTGGCGCAGCACCAGCCGTGCGCTTTCCAGTTGGAGGATGGGGGTCATGGGGCCTGCTCCGGTTTACCGCCTTGCAGTTTACAGCGTAGGCGCGGGCGCGGGTTTCACCCAGCCGGCAGCAGCCAAATGCAATTTTCACACGCCCTTCACCGGCCCCCGACAGGCCGCTTGGCAGGATGCCGCCATCCACCTCCGCGCTAGCCGCGGCACTGCCAACGGAGCAACGCATGCTATCGAGCAACACCCTGGGGCACCCTGCCATTCATGCCCGGCGCAAGCGGCGCCTGTCACGCAAGGCCCTCGGTGCCGCCCTTGGCCTGTGCATGGTCGTGGCGGCGTTGACCACCTGGCTGGCGACGAGGACGCATATCGTGGACCTTGGTAACGAGCAACAACTGAGTGACAGCGGCCTGTTGCAGGACTGGGCCGACGGCGCTGTGATCGTGATGATCCGCCACGCCGAACGCTGCGACAGCGCCCCCGGGCCCTGCCTGGACGACCCCACCGGCATCACCGTGGCCGGCAGCCAGGCCGCTGGCCGCGTTGGCCAGGGGCTGCACCAACTGGGCCTGAACAACGCCGACATGCTCAGCAGCCCGAAACTGCGCACCCGGCAAACCGCGCATTTCATCCTCGGCCAGGCGGTGGCCAGCGAGGATTGGCTGGAAGGCTGTGACAACCAGTTTGCCAGTGAAGCACTGTCACGCAAGCGCCCCGGCCACAACCTGGTGCTGGTGACCCACAACGGCTGCATCGACCACTTCGCCCGCCAGCAGAACGTTACCGGTGGCGAGCGCCAGAGTGGCTACGCCAGCGCCCTGTTCGTGTCGGTGGATGGCAACGGCAAGGCACGCATCCTCGGGCGCCTGAACGAGCCCGACTGGCAACGCGTACTGGCCAGCACCGGCAAATAGCATTCCCCTGCTCCGGCCTCATCGCCGGCAAGCCAGCTCCCACAGGTTCCCCATGGCCTTCGAGGCTTGTGCATTACCTGTGGGAGCTGGCTTGCCGGCGATTGGGCAGCAAAGCTGCCCCGCCCATGGCAAGATCAGCACTGGCCCTGATTGCGACCCCATCCATGCCGTTGCCGCTGATCTACCACGAAGACTACAGCCCGGAGTTCCCCGCCGAACACCGCTTCCCGATGGACAAGTTCCGCCTGCTGCATGACCACCTGGTCGACAGCGGGCTGACCACCGACCAGGCATTGCTGCGCCCGGACATCTGCCCCAACGACATCCTCGCCCTGGCCCACGACCGTGGCTATATCGAGCGCTACATGAACGGCGACCTGTCCCGCGAGGACCAGCGTCGCCTCGGCCTGCCCTGGAGCGAAGCCCTGGCCCGGCGCACGGTCCGTGCAGTGGGTGGCTCGCTGCTGACCGCCGAGATGGCGCTGCAACATGGCATCGCCTGCCACCTCGCCGGTGGCACACACCATGCCCATTACGACCACCCCGCCGGCTTCTGCATCTTCAACGACCTGGCCGTGATCAGCCGCTACCTGCTGGAGGCTGGCCGGGTACACCGGGTATTGATCTTCGACTGCGATGTGCACCAGGGCGACGGCACCGCGCGCATCCTGCACGACACCCCAGAGGCCATCACCGTGTCGTTGCATTGCGAGCAGAACTTCCCGGCCCGCAAGGCGCAGAGCGACTGGGACATTCCCCTGCCCCGTGGCATGGGCGACGCGGCCTACCTGAAGGTAGTGGATGACACCCTCAACTACCTGCTGCCGCTCTATCAACCCGACCTGGTGCTGTATGACGCCGGCGTCGATGTGCACAAGGACGACGCGCTGGGCTACCTGCAACTGACCGACGCCGGCCTGGCCGCCCGTGACGAAGCGGTGCTGCGCCACTGCCTGGGCCGTGACATTCCGGTGGTTGGCGTGATCGGCGGCGGCTACAGCAAAGACCGCGAAGCGTTGGCCAGGCGCCATGGCATCCTTCACCACAGCGCGGCACGTGTCATGGGTTGTTCACAATGACTGTGGAACCGCTTGTGGATAACCTGAGCGAAAGGCGCTGTAGCCCTTTGCCTGCAAGGCCTGCAGCAACCTGATCATTTTTTGATCAGTGCTTCCATGGGCAGCGCTGCGGTAGAATGCGCATCTTTTCCACAGCCTGCTGCCCACCATGCCCGATCTGAACCCCGCCTCCCCTCCTCTTGCCGTCGTCATCGGTGGCGGCCCCGCCGGCCTCATGGCCGCCGAAGCGCTGGCCCAGGCAGGCCTGGCGGTCGAGGTGTTCGACGCCATGGCTTCGGTGGGGCGCAAGTTCCTGCTGGCGGGTGTTGGCGGCATGAACATCACCCACTCCGAGCCGTACCCGGCGTTCGTTTCACGCTATGCCGAGCGCCAGGGCGAAGTCGATGCGCTGCTGCGCGGCTTCGACGCCGACGCCTTGCGCCAGTGGATTCACGGCCTGGGCATCGAAACCTTCGTCGGCACCTCGGGGCGGGTGTTCCCCACCGACATGAAAGCCGCCCCCCTGCTGCGCGCCTGGCTCAAGCGGCTGCGCGACTCCGGGGTAGTTATCCACACCCGGCACCGCTGGTTGGGCTGGAATGCCGATGGTACCTTACGGATCGCTTATCCACAGGGCGAGCGCGCGGTAAAGGCTGCCGTGGTGGTACTGGCGCTGGGTGGCGGCAGTTGGGCGCGACTGGGTTCGGATGGCGCCTGGCAGCCATTGCTGGCCGCACGGGCTGTGGATATCTCGCCTTTGCAGCCCAGCAACTGCGGGTTTGAGGTGGAAGGCTGGAGCGCATTGCTGAAGGAAAAATTCGCGGGCGCACCGCTGAAGAACATTGCCCTCAGCGTCCCCGGCAGCGCGCCGCGCAAGGGCGAGTTCATCCTCACCGCCCAAGGTGTGGAAGGCAGCCTGGTGTATGCCTGGTCGGCGCCGGTGCGCGAGGCCATCAACCGCGAAGGCCGAGGGGTACTGCTGCTCGACCTGCTGCCAGACAAGCCTGTGGACAAAATTGCCCAGGCACTGGCCAAGCCACGCGGTTCGCGCTCCATGGCCAAGCATCTGCACAGCCAACTGGGGATTGATGGCGTCAAGGCGGCGCTGCTGCGCGAGCTGACCGATCAGGCGACCTTTGCCGACCCACTGGTGCTGGCCCGGGCGATCAAGGCCTTGCCGATCACATTGGTGCGAACGCGGCCACTGGATGAAGCGATCAGCAGTGCCGGCGGGGTACGCTTCGAGGGGCTGGATGAGGGGTTGATGGTCAAGGGCATGCCGGGGGTGTTCTGTGCCGGCGAGATGCTGGACTGGGAGGCGCCGACCGGGGGGTATCTGCTGACGGCTTGCTTTGCCAGCGGGTTGCGCGCCGGGCGGGCGGCGGCGGATTGGGTTACGCGGGTTTCCTGACAGATTTTGGGGCCGCAAAGCGGCCCCAAAATCTCAAGGCTTACGCTTACGCGGCCCACCATTGAAGCTCGGCACCTTGCGCACCGCCTTCACCGCCGGCTCCGGGTCCCCACTGTCCATCCAGCGCCCCAGCCCGCGCTTGGCGCTGTTCTCTTTCGGCTTTTTGGGTTTCTTCGGCTTCTTGATCACCTGGCCACTGGCGTCGGTCATCGGCACCCGGTGATCAGGGATGAAATCCGGCTCTTCGTGGCGTGGCAGGGTCTGCCGGGTAAGCACTTCAATAGCCCCCAGCAACTGCACTTCATCCGCGCACACCAGCGAAATCGCCTCGCCCTTGTTACCCGCCCGCCCGGTACGCCCGATGCGGTGCACGTAATCCTCGGCGACGATCGGCAGGTCGAAGTTGACCACCAGCGGCAGGTCGTCGATATCCAGGCCACGGGCCGCCACGTCGGTCGCCACCAGCACCTGAATCTCGCGGGCCTTGAAGCTGTCCAGCGCACGCTGGCGGGTGGCCTGCGGGCGGTCACCGTGGATGCCGTCGGCGTTCACGCCTTCGGCCAGCAAGCGCGCCACCAGCTGGTCGACGCCGTTACGGGTCTTGGCAAACACCAGCACCTGCGTCCAGCGCTGCTTGCGCAGCAGGTGGCAGAACAGGTCTTCCTTGCGCTTCTTGTCCACAGGCACCAGCCACTGTTTGACGCTGGTCGCGGTGGCGTTGCGCGGGCTCACTTCGATACTGAGCGGGTCGTTCAAGGCCAGCCCCGCCAGCACGCGAATCTGGTCAGAGAACGTGGCAGAAAACAACAGCGTCTGGCGCTTGCGGGGCAGCGCGGCGTACACCGACTGCAGTTCTTCGGCAAAGCCCAGGTCGAGCATGCGGTCAGCTTCGTCCAGCACCAGGGTCTGCACCTGGTTGAACTTCACCGCGTTCTGCCGGAACAGGTCGAGCAAGCGGCCCGGGGTGGCCACCAACAGGTCGACGCCACGGCGCAGGCGCATCATCTGCGGGTTGATGCTGACGCCGCCGTACACCGCGTAAGTGCTCAGCGGCAGGTTCTCGGCGTACTCGCGCACGTTGTTGTGCACCTGCTCGGCCAGCTCACGGGTAGGCACCAGCACCAGCGCGCGGATCGAGTTGCTGGCCACCTTCTCGCCCTCCAGCGCCAGGCGCTGCAGCACGGGCAGGGCAAAGCCTGCGGTCTTGCCGGTACCGGTCTGCGCTGCGGCCATCAGGTCGCGGCCGGCCAGCACGGCGGGGATGGCCTTGGCCTGCACCGGGGTCGGGGTGGTGTAGTCCAGCTGCTGCAGGGTGCGCAGCAGTGGTTCGATCAGGCCGAGTTTGGCGAAATTCATGGCAATACCGTCAGGGGGTTCAGCGAAGGCGGCAAGTTTACCGCATCACCCCCGCCTACTTGCAGATTTCACCTTTCAACGGCTGCGCAGGCTGGGGTGCCTTGCGCCACTGTGGCAGGCCAATCAGCACCACCGCACCGATGATCACCGCCATGGCCACGCACTCTTCAGCGCCAATCTGTTCGCCGGCAAAGACAATGCCCAGCAACACGGCAACCGCCGGGTTGACGTAGGCATAGCTGGTGGCCGCCGCCGGGCGTACATGCTTGAGCAGGTACATGTAGGCACTGAACGCCAGGATCGAGCCGAAGAACACCAGGTAGGCCAACGCCCCCCAGCCGGCTGCGGTCGGCATCTGCGTCATGCGCTCACCAGACAGCACGCTGCCCAGCAACAGCGCCGCACCGCCCACCAGCATTTCCGCAGCGCTGGCCATCGGCCCCTGGGGCAACGGCAATGTCTTGCTCCATACCGAGCCGAACGCCCACGACGCCGCCGCGAAAATGATCAGTGCCGCACCCATCGGGCTTGCCTGCAAGTTGGAACCCAGGTTCAGCAGGCCGATACCCACCAGCCCCAAGGCAATCCCCGCCCACTCCAGCCTCGAGTTACGGTGACCGAATAGTAGGCCGAAAAGCAAGGTGAACAATGGCACTGTGGCCACTGCCAGTGCCGCCACGCCCGATGCCACCCCGGCATGTTCGGCCACGGTCACGCCGCCGTTGCCACAGCTGAGCAGCAGAAAACCGACTGCCCCTGCCGCCCGCCACTGCGCCCAGGTCGGCGCCGGCGCACCGCGCCAGCGCAGAAAACCGTACAGCAGGCCGCCAGCAATCACGAAGCGCACCCCGGCCATGAGCATCGGCGGCCAGCTCTCTACCCCAATGCGAATGAACAGGTAGGTGGAGCCCCAGACCAGGTACAAGGCCAGGAAAGCACCAATGAGCAACAGCGGGAAGCGACGGGAGGCAGGCATGGAAAAACTCGAAATCCGTTTACGGGTAATTCAGTTTAACGGCCTACCTGGGTGAAGTTACGCTACAGAACGGGCTCAAATGAGCGGCACACTTTTGGTGCGCCCGGCTTGGGTTGAGGAGGGATCACCGGAATTTGGCCAGGGTTTCGCGAACCTTTGCGGCAGGCACTTTCTGCAGGCGGCAAAGCAGGCCGTGGGACAGTTCCTGGATACCGTGGGCCTGGCGCAGTTCGCCTACCAGGTGTTGCAGCAAGTTGGCCGCCATCTCGGCATCGGCCATGGCCCGGTGCGCGGTACCGGTATCCGGCAGGCCGGCCCAGCGGGTCAGGGTGCCCAGTTTGTGGTTCGGTGCCATCGGCAGCAGGCGCCGGGACAGCAGCAGGGAGCAGGCAAAAGACTGGCTACGGCTACGGCCAATGCGGCTCAGTTCGTAGTCCCAGAACTTCTGGTCGAAGGCAGCGTTGTGCGCCAGCAACGGGGTGGCCCCGACGAACTCGGCGACTTCGTTCATTACCTTGTCCACCGGCGGCGCACTGCGCAGCATGGCGGTGGTAATGCCGGTCAGCCCGGCGACAAAGGCAGGTACCGGCACGCCGGCGTTCATCAGGCTCTGGTAGCGCTCGACGATGCGCCCGCCTTCCAGCATCACCACCGCCACTTCGGTGGCGCGGCAGCCGGCGCCAGGGTTGATGCCGGTAGTTTCAAAGTCGATTACAGCAATACGTTCCATCAAAGGGCCTCAATGTTTGAGCAATAGCTTACCCTCGATGGGCACATAACGGGTGGCCGCACGGATCAACGACAATGCGGTAAGCCCTGGCACCCCATACACGACGGCCTCTGTACCGTGGCGCTGGATCACCCGTTCCAGCAACAGGTCGAAGTCACCATCGCCAGAGGCGAGCACCACCTGGTCAACCCGGCTGGCCGCGTCGATCACATCCAGGGTAATCCCCACATCCCAGTCCCCTTTGGCCGAGCCATCGCTGCGCTGGATGAAGGGTTTGAGGCGCACATCGAAACCCAGGTTGCGCAAAATTTGCTGGAACTGCTGCTGCTTGCTGTCGCCACGGTCGATGGCATAAGCCACCGCTTCGACAATCTGGCCTTCACGGCTGACGTCGGCCCACAACGCGGTGTAGTTGAAATGGCAGCCGTGGGCCTGGCGCACGGTGTAGTAGAGGTTCTGCACATCGGCGAACAGCGCGATCTTTTTCACCTGGGAACCTCATGTCTGGCCTGGAATACCGGGGGCTGCTGCACAGCCCTTCGCGGGCACGCCCGCTCCCACAGGTGTCGTACATGTCACTGTGGGAGCGGGCGTGCCCGCGAAGGGGCGCAAAGCGCCCCCAAAATTGCCAGCAGTATGCCAGACCTGTCAGACGTACGAATCGTCGTCCGAGAAGAACCCGCCGTCGTCGCTGCCGTAATCGGTGTTGGCATAACCGCCCTGGTCACTGCCCCAACCACCGTTGTCAGCCACTTGCTGCTGCCCGCCCTGGTCGTTCCAGCCGCCGCTATCACTAGCGGGTACTGGCTCTTCCTTGATCACCTCGACCACCTCTTCCGGCTGCGAGTTGTGGCTGAACATGCTGTTGATGCCTTGCGCCAGCAACACGCCACCGGCCACACCGGCGGCGGTCTGCATGGCCCCACCGAGGAAGCTGCTGGCACCGCCGCGCGCCGGCGCGGCGCCAAAGCCAGGCTGCTGCTGAGGCTGGGGGAAGCCCGGCGCCGACGGCTCGCGCCAGCCACCGCCGGGTGCTACCGGCGGCGTCGAAGGGCGCTGAGGCTGCACAGCCGGGGCCGCATTGCGCCCGCCCGAGCCAAAGATGCTGGACAAGAAGCCCCCACCACCGTTGCCTGGTGCGCTGGTACCGGCTTGTGCAGCCTCAGCCCGGGCGCGGGCCTGCTTCAGCTCGGCCTCCAGCTGCTTGTTCTGCTCGTCGAGGCGCTTGATTGCCGCCTCCTGCACCAGGATGGCCTGGGCCATGTAGTAAGGCGCCGCCGGCTGCTGGCGCAGGTGTTGCTCGATGCACGCCTGGGCCTGCGCGTCACGCGGCTGGCTCGGGTCTTCGGCTTGCCTGATACGGCCGAACAGGCCGTCGATCAGGGTTTGTTCTTCAGTGTTCATGGGCGACCTCGTGGGTAGCGGGACAACGGACAGCGTCAAAGATGGGGTGTAGCGGCGCGGGATTCAATCACTGGCGCCGTGAAACTTTTTTCAGCAAGTGCCAGCCCCACGCCTGCTTTGGGCTAAAGTTATGCCCCTGTTTTTACTGCCATGCGATGTTGACTGATGAATCCGCTGAGCGTTCTGCGCGACTCCCTGTACTTCTTCCGCCGCCACCTGCCGAACATCCTCCAGCTGTGCCTGCCGTTGGTGGTACTGGAAGCCTTGCTCACCCAGCTGCTGTACCGGCAGATGGGTGACCAGGCATCGCCGGCCTACGGCATGCTGGTCAGCCTGCTGTTCTACCCGCTGTACAGTGCGGCACTGATTCTTTACCTGCACACCCGCAGCAACGGCCAGGACATCGGCAAGCGCGACCTGTTCGCCCGCGCCTTGCAGCTATGGCCGCAACTGGCCCTGCTGATCCTGATCAGCTCGCTGCTGATCATGGCCGGCCTGGCGCTGTTCATCTTCCCGGGCGTGTGGATCATGATCAACCTGGTGTTCGCCGAGTACCTGCTGGTGCTGCGCGGCCTGCCGGTGGTGCAGTCGATGCGCGAAAGCGCACGCATGACCACCGGGCACTTCATGCGCATCATGATCTGTGTGGTAGCGGTACTGGCACCGATCTGGCTGATCGATGGGCTGCTGCTGATGGCCTTCCCCGAGCCATCGCCCGGCATGGAGCTGGCCATGGACAGCCTCAGCGGCTTCCTGCAGCTGTTCAGCACCGTGGTGCTGTACCGCCTGTTCATGCTGCTGGAGGGCGAAGCCGGGGCGTGATGCCCAGCCCTGCGGTGCGGCCAGGCAGCACCGTAATCAGGTACCCCGAGGCTTGGCCCGCGCCGTGGCCTCGGCCACCAACGGGTCGTCCGGCCAGTAATGCTTGGGGTACCGCCCTTTCAGGTCTTTCTTCACTTCGGCATAGGTCGTGCGCCAGAAGTTGGCCAGGTCCTGGGTCACCTGCACCGGGCGGCGTGCCGGGGACAGCAGGTGCAACTTGACCTGCTGCCGGCCATTGGCGATGCGCGGGGTATCGGCCAGGCCGAACAGTTCTTGCAGGCGCACGGCGAGAATCGGCGGGGTTTCGCTGTAGTCCAGACGAATGTTCGAACCGGACGGCACGGCCAGATGCGCGGGCGCCTGTTCTTCCAGGCGTTGCGGCAGCGGCCAGGGCAGCAGGTTGCGCAGCAGCGACGGCAGGTCCAGCGCGCTGAAGTGGCTGAGGCGGGACACTTTGCCAAGGTAGGGCTGCAACCAGTCTTCCAGGCTGGCAAGCAGCGCCTCGTCACCCAGGTCGGGCCATTCGCTTTGCCCGTCCTTGTCCAGGTCCAGCTGGCGTAACAGTGCCACCCGCGCCTGCCACTGGCGCAGTTCCGGGGTCCATGTCAGCAGGTTGAGGCCTTTGCGCTGTACCAGGCCGAGCAGCGCCTTGGCGCGCGCTTCGTCAGTCAGGCCATTCAGTGGTTCGCGGCTCAGTATCAGCTCACCGACTTTGGTTTGGCGTTCGGCGCGCAGCACCTGCTCGCGCTCGTCCCAGTCCAGTAAATCGACACGCTCGACCTGCTCGGCCAGCACATCATCGAGCAGCGCCGGGTCGAATTCTGCCGCAAGGTAGATACGCTCTTCGCGCTGGCCTTGGCAGCTACCCAGGTCGGCGATTACCAACCACGGGTGCTTCATCAACGCATCGACCTCACCGAACAAGGCTGCACGGCCGTTGGCCAGGCGATACTCGGCGCCCCCTTCACGCCGCTGCTGCGCGACCCGGTCGGGATAGGCCAGCGCCAGCAAGGCGCCAAGCCAGCGCGGATGATCGGGGTCGGCGACGGCGGCCCCGGCCTTGCCGCGCAACAGGCCACGGTACTGACGCGCAAGCTGCCGGGCGCGCTGCACGCCACCCTGGCCGCCACGGCTGGCCTTGCTCTCGCCGCTGACCAGAGCCAGCCGGCTGTGCAGGTCGGCACCGCCGCCACGCTGGATATCCCGCTCACCGAGCAACGCCGCCACTTCACAGGCCATGGCGGCCAACCCCAGGCCCTGACCACGCAGCAACAAATGGGCGATGCGTGGGTGAGCCGGCAGCTCGGCCATGGCCTGGCCGTGCTCGCTGAGGTTGTCGCGGCTGCCCGGTTTGAATGCCCCCAGGCGCGCCAGCAGGTCCTGCGCCTGGGCAAACGCTGCGCTGGGCGGTTGGTCGAGCCAGCGCAACTGATGGGGTGCGACGCCCCAACGCGCCAGTTGCAGGGCCAGGCCTGCCAGGTCGGCCTGGAGGATTTCGGCGCTGCCATGGGCAGCCAGTTGGTCATGCTGGGCTTCGGACCATAGCCGGTAACACACGCCCGGCTCCAGGCGCCCGGCACGGCCGGCGCGCTGGGTGGCGCTGGCGCGGGAGATACGCTGGGTGTCCAGCCGGGTCATGCCACTGCCAGGGTCAAACCGCGGCACCCGCGCCAGCCCTGCGTCGACCACTACGCGCACCCCGTCGATGGTCAGGCTGGTTTCGGCAATGTTGGTGGCCAGCACCACCTTGCGCTGGCCCTTGGGCGCCGGGTCGATGGCCGCACGCTGGGCATTGAGGTCGAGTTCGCCATGCAGCGGGCACAGCAAAATCTCCGGCCGCTCGCCCAGTGCTTCCTGCAGGCTCTGGTGCACCCGGCGGATTTCGGCCTGGCCCGGCAAGAACACCAGCACACTGCCCGTCTGGTCGGCCAGCGCCTGCAGCACGCTGTCCACTACCCGTGGCTCGATGAACTCGCCCGGCTGGAAGGGCCGCCCCCAGCGGATATCGACCGGGTGCATGCGGCCCTCACTGCTGACCACCGGGGCGTCGTCCAGCAGCCGCGACAAGCGCTCCCCTTCCAGGGTTGCCGACATCAGCATGATTTTCAGCGGCGGCTCGTCACGCAGCAACGCGCGGCCGTTGAGGCTCAGCGCCAGGGCCAGGTCGGCATCCAGGCTGCGTTCGTGGAATTCGTCAAATATCAGCAAGCCCACGCCTTCCAGCGCCGGGTCGGCTTGCAGGCGGCGGGTAAGAATGCCTTCGGTCACCACCTCGATACGGGTTTTAGGGCCGACCTTGCTGTCCAGGCGGATACGGTAACCCACCGTTTCACCCACCTGCTCGCCCAGTTCACTGGCCAGCCGTTCGGCTGCCGCCCGCGCCGCCAAGCGCCGCGGTTCGAGCATGAGAATGGTCTGCCCGGCCAGCCACGGCTCGTTCAGCAGTGCCAGCGGCACGCGGGTGGTCTTGCCGGCGCCGGGGGGCGCTTCGAGCACGGCTTCGTCGCGTTTTTCCAGGGCTTGGCGCAAAGCGGGCAACACGGCATCGATCGGTAATGAAATCATGGTGG
This sequence comes from Pseudomonas sp. BP01, assembly GCF_022760795.1. NCBI lineage: Bacteria > Pseudomonadati > Pseudomonadota > Gammaproteobacteria > Pseudomonadales > Pseudomonadaceae > Pseudomonas > Pseudomonas sp. BP01. The sequence continues at coordinate 24,064 of NZ_JAFBKA010000028.1, read as the reverse complement.
TCCTCGAACAATCTGGCGAGTATAACGGCGAACCCAGCCTGCTCTATCATGGTCTTAAGCTTCAGGCGCAGGCGCTTCGCTTGCCCTGCTGAATACCTTCTCGGAGATTTACATGCGCATCCCATCCCGCGTCATCGGCGGCGCCCTCATCGCCACCATGCTGACCCAGCTGACGGCCTGCGGTACCATTTTCTACCCGGACCGGCGCGGCCAGATCGGCGGCAAGATCGACCCCGTGGTAGCCGCCATGGACGCCATCGGCATCCTGTTCTACGTGATCCCGGGGCTGATTGCCTTCGGCATCGACTTTGCCACCGGCGCCATCTACTACCCGGGTGGCCGCACCGCCCAGGTCGACCCGGCCAAGCTGCAAGAAGCGGTAAGCCCCGACGGCAAGGTCGACAACCTGAAGTTGCAGGCCATTCTCGAAAGCGAACTGGGCCAGCGTCTGCCGCTGAACGACCCACGGCTGATCCAGCACCGCGGCAGCGTCGAACAGCTGGCCAGCCTGGGCCTGGTGCCGGCAGCCTGAACCCCACACACGGACGTTGACCACGGATGATCACCTCGGCAGAACACCAGCGCCTGCTACGCCTGGCCACCCGCGCTTCACTGGCGGTGGCCAGTATCCTGGTGCTGAGCAAGGCGCTGGCCTGGTGGCTGAGCGGCTCGGTCAGCCTGCTGGCCGGGTTGACCGACTCGGCACTGGATGCTGTTGCCTCGTTTCTCAACCTGCTGGCCGTGCACTACGCCTTGCGACCCGCCGACGACGACCACCGGTTCGGCCATGGTAAAGCCGAAGCCTTGGCCGGCATGGCGCAGGCGCTGTTTATCGGTGTCAGTGCGGTGCTGATCGGTGTGCAAGCGGTTGAACGGCTGCAAGACCCGCAACCCTTGGGTGATACCGGCATCGGCATCGCGGTGATGCTGCTGTCACTTGGGCTGACCGTCGCCTTGCTGAGCCTGCAGCACAAAGTCATCCGCCTGACCGGCTCCACTGCAGTGCGAGCCGACTCCCTGCACTACCGCTCGGACTTGTTGCTCAACAGCAGCATTCTGCTGGCCCTGCTGCTCGCACGCTTCGGCTGGCCGCAGCTGGATGCGCTGTTCGGCCTGGGCATCGCCTTCTACATCCTCTGGAGCGCGTTGCAAATTGCACGCGAAAGTACGGCGATCCTGATGGACAAGGAGCTGCCCGGCGATGTTGGCGAGCACATGACCACTCTGGTTTTGGCCATACCCGGCGTGAAAGGCGTGCATGACCTGCGTACGCGGGTGTCGGGTAACCAATGGTTCGTGCAGTTGCACCTGGAGCTGCCAGGGCAGTTGCCGCTGCATGACGCGCACGGGTTGTGCGTGGAGGCCTCGCGGGTGATCCGCCAGCGTTATCCACAGGCGGATGTGATGGTGCACGCCGACCCGGTATGAATCTGCAAGGGCCCCATCGCCGGCAAGCCAGCTCCCACAGGCGTGCACCGGCCTGAAGGCATGCGCACTACCTGTGGGAGCTGGCTTACCGGCGATAGGGCCGGGACAGACAGCACATCTGGCTCAGTTGATGCTGTAACCCCGCCCACTGAAGCAGGCGCCCAGCGACCGCCGGTAGGTGTCGAGCACATTGGCCGCCGGTGCGTAGGTCGCCGTCGCCGGGTCGAACCCCGACTGGCTCACCGCCCAGCGGTGGCACTGGTAGCGGTCCTGCTCCTGCTGCTGTTGCCCCTGCCCGTTCATCGGGTAAGCCACCACGTCATACCCGCCGTTTGCCGGTGCCACCTGTACAGGCGCAGGGGCACCGACGGGCGGGTTGACCACCACATATTCCTGGCTGGCAGCCAGGTACTGGTAATAGGTGTCGGCCACCAGGAAGAACATCGCCCCACCCAGCCAGACCTCCTGGGCATAGGACGGCAGGTAATTGACCCGCACCCCGTAAGGCGGGGTCACCACGATGTAACTGCCACCATGGGGGCGATACCAGTAGCCACCGGAGTAGAAGTAGTCCGCCCCCCGGTAAGGCACTTTCCAGTAGCGGTCGGGGAAATGATCGACAGTGTGACCCGGTCGATACTGCGGCCCAGGCCCCCAGCCATTGCCGTGGCCATCCGGGCGCCCCTGCCAGTCGCCACCGGGGCGTTGCCCCGGGCCGCCAGCTTCCCATTGATGGTTATCGCCGTGGCGCCGGGGAATGTCCTGGTAGTAACCTTGCCTTGGCGGCTGGGTCTGGCGCACTTCGTCGCGCGAGTTCAGCGAGCGGCCGGGCGTGCCTTCTGCCTGCCCCTGCTGGCCTCGTTCGCCATGCCCTTCACCCGGCCCTTCGGCCAAGGCCCCCAGGCTGATGCTCAAACCCAGCAAACCAACACCTGCCAACGGCCAGATGCGCGACTTCATGGTGTTCCTCTCGGTAGTAAATACGGCAACCACCGCCAGTCTACCGTGACGGCCACGCAGGCCAATTAAATTTCCAGACAGAAAAAAGGGAGGCCCCAGGGCCTCCCTTCTGAAATTGTCGTCCGTGCTCGGCACTTGTGGCGCCGGCTCACCTCACACCGTCTTCTGGAGGGTGTGTAGCCCGGGGGCCTGGCGCATCCTGTTGGATGGTTGGCCGCGACCGCCCGCCTAGAGCGCGTCGCCGTGGACTGATGTCCGGGCAGTGATTCTGTGGATAAAGATACCGGACAGGTTGCGGCAGAGGATTGCGAAGATTGCTCAGATAAATAGCACTTGCGCAATTTTTCACCCTGGATTGATAATTCGCCGCAATACGAACAGAAAAGGGCAAATGCCATGAGCAAACTTGACCGCTACGACCTGAGCATCCTCGCCGAATTGCAGCGCGATGCGCGCATTTCCAACCAGGAACTGGCCGAACGCATTGGCCTGTCGCCTTCGCCATGCTCGCGTCGGGTCAAGCAACTGGAGGACGACGGCTACATCTCGCGCCAGGTGGCCCTGCTCGACCGCAAGAAGCTGGGCCTGAGCCTGACCGCCTACGTGCTGATCGGCATGGACCGCCACACCCCGGAGCGCTTTGAAACCTTCGAAGCGGCCATCCGTATCCTGCCGCAGGTGCTTGAATGCAGCCTGGTCACCGGGATGGATGCCGACTACCAGCTCAAAGTGGTGGTGCCGGACATGGACCATTACCAGAAACTGCTTCTAGGCAGCCTGACCCGTATTGAAGGCGTCACCAGCGTGCGTTCGAGCTTCGTGCTCAACCAGGTGTTGGCCAGCACCGAGCTGCCATTGACCCACCTGCGTTAAACGCCCACGGTAGCCGGCGTATACTCGGCTGCTCAGCCTGCCTGGAGAACACAGATGGATCCCGCCGTATTCGAAGAGTGGATGATGATCATCCTGGTCACCGTGTTGATCGGTTTCATGGGCTTCATCGTCTGGGACCTGGCGAAAAAGTCCAAGGCCGGCAAGTTCGGAACGTTGATCCTGTTCTTCGTGCTGGGGCTGGGGGTGCTGGCCTTTATCATCAAGAGCGTGGTGGTGGGGTTTCTGGAAGGCGTATAAAAAATTTCAGGCCCATTCGCGGGCGTGCCCGCGAACAGGCCCGTGACCTGAACTAAAGCTTGGCAGGGACCTCCCGCCAGCAACCCTGCTCCAGCCCATCCAGCGCCCAGTCACCAATCCGCACCCGCACCAAACGCAAGGTCGGCAGCCCCACCGCCGCCGTCATCCGCCGTACCTGGCGGTTGCGCCCCTCGCGGATCACCAGTTCCAGCCAGCTGGTCGGCACGCTCTTGCGAAAGCGTACCGGCGGGTTGCGTGGCCACAGTTCGGGTTCTTCAAGGCGCCGCGCCTCGGCCGGCAAAGTCAGCCCATCGTTCAGCTCCACGCCATCACGCAAGCGCTGCAACTGCTCGTCGCTCGGTTCCCCTTCCACCTGCACCCAGTAAGTCTTGGCCAGCTTGTGCTTGGGGTCGGCAATACGCGCCTGCAGCGCGCCATCGTTGGTCAGCAACAGCAGGCCTTCACTGTCGCGGTCCAAGCGCCCGGCCGGGTACACGCCCGCGATGTCGATGAAGTCCTTGAGGGTCGCGCGCCCTTCGCCGTCGCTGAACTGGGTCAGCACGTCGAACGGTTTGTTGAACAGGATCAGGCGCGGCTCGGCCGGTGGCGCCTTGGGCTGGCGACGCGGGCCGGCGGCAGGCCGCGCCTGGGGGCGGCGCGGCTTGTTACGGGGTGGCAGTGACATGGATCCTCAGCGGAACGGCGGCTCATCGAAGCTGCGCAGTTTACGCGAGTGCAGCGAGTTGAGCTCGGTGCGCAACAGGTCGAGGGCAGCAATGCCGATCTTCAGGTGCTGGCTGACCGCCCGGTTGTAGAAGGCGTTGGCCGAACCCGGCAGCTTGATCTCGCTGTGCAGCGGCTTGTCGGACACGCACAGCAAGGTGCCGTACGGCACGCGCAAACGATAACCCTGGGCGGCAATGGTGCCGCTTTCCATGTCCACTGCCACTGCGCGCGACAGGTTGATGAGCGGGCGTTCCTGGGCCCATCGCAGCTCCCAGTTGCGGTCGTCGTAAGTCAGCACGGTACCAGTGCGCAGGCGCTTCTTGAGTTGTTCGCCACGCTCGCCGGTGACCTGCGCGGCAGCCTCCTGCAAGGCCATCTGCACTTCGGCCAGGGCTGGAATCGGGATGTTCGGCGGCACCACCCGGTCGAGAATACCGTCACGACGCATGTAGGCGTGGGCCAGCACGTAGTCGCCAATGGTTTGCGACTGTCGCAAGCCGCCGCAGTGGCCGATCATCAGCCAGCAGTGCGGGCGCAGCACGGCCAGGTGGTCGGTGATGTTCTTGGCGTTGGACGGGCCGACACCAATGTTGACCAAGGTCACGCCGTCGCCGTCAGCGGCGATCAGGTGGTAGGCCGGCATCTGGTAACGGTGCCAGATAACGCTGGCGACCAGGGCCTGGGTCTCGCCGTGGTCCATGGCTTTTTCGATCACCACGTTGCCCGGCAGCACCATGCGCACGAAGCGCGGGTCGTCGCGAAGTTGCTCCAGACCGTGGCTGATGAACTGGTCGACATAACGGTGGTAGTTGGTCAGCAGGATCCACGGCTGCACATGACGCCAGTCGCTGCCGGTGTAGTGCACCAGGCGGCGCAGCGAAAAGTCGACGCGCGCGGCGTCGAACAGCGCCAACGGAAAGATTTCGGCACGGTCCCAGTCGTACAGGCCATCGGCGATGTTGTCGGTAGCGGCCGACAGGTCAGTGCTGGGGAACACCCGCGCCAGCTGCGCGGCGGTAATGCCGCTGCCGGCCAGTTCGTCACCCTGGTCGACCACGTAAGGGTACGGAATGTTCTGCTCGCTGATGCCCACCTCTACCGTGACGGTGTAGTCGTGCATCAACGGGCGCAGCTGCTCCAGCAGGTAGCCACGAAACGCGGCTGGCTGGGTGACGGTGACGCTGTAGGTACCGGCCACCTGCACCTTGGCATAGGCCCGCGTGGTGGCGGCGACCTCACCGTGGCTGTAGTAGGTCAGGCGCAATGCCGGGTAGCGGAACAGGTCGCGCTCATCGGCGCCCGGCTCGGTACGGTCCTTCAGGTAACGCTTGAGGGCCTGGCTCAGGGCCCCGGTGGCCTGTTCATGCAGGGCCGCCAGACGGTCGACGGCCTGTTCGGGGGTATCAACGACTACAAAAGCGTGGCTCACACTGTGCTTCCTGTCTGGACATGCATGTGAACCATCTTGCCTGCGTTTCATGGCAATTACATCCCCGGCGGTCAGTACCGGCGTCATCGCCGGCAAGCCAGCTCCCACAAGTACTCCACCGCTATCGAACCTTGTGCATTACCTGTGGCAGCTGGCTTGCCGGCGATGAGCCCTTCAAAGCCACCTCAACTCGGCCAGGCAGGCGTTGCCCTGCTCACCAGTGCCTGCACATCCACACCCCGTGGCAGCGCCCCGTACACTCGTCCACCACCCGTCAGGCGGCTACCGATAAACGCGTCACTGACCACCGCATTGCCCGCCTCCAGCAACAGCTTGGCCTGAAGCGCCAGGGCGATATCCTCGGTCAGCTGCCGCGCGCGGTACTGTATGTCGCCGGTGTCGGCAAATGCCCCCTTGAGGTTGCCGATATACGCCGCCAGCCGCGGATCTCCATGCCCGTCGCCCAATTCGGCGAACAGCGCATCGAGCACGCCCGGCTCCTTGGACAAGGCTCGCAGCACATCCAGGCACTGCACATTCCCAGAGCCTTCCCAGGTCGAATTGACCGGTGCCTCGCGGTACAGCCGTGGCAGGATGCTGTCTTCGACATAACCCGCACCGCCCAGGCATTCGGCGGCCTCGTTGATCATGGCCGGCGCGCGCTTGCAGATCCAGTACTTGCCCACTGCCGTGACCAGCCGGGCGAAATGCGCCTGCTGCGGGTCGTCGAGCTGCTCCAGCGCCTGCCCCATGCGCAGGCTCAGGGCCAGTGCAGCCTCGCTTTCCAAGGCCAGGTCAGCCAGCACGTTCTGCATCAGCGGCTGCTCATTGAGCAACCGCCCGCCAACCTTACGGTGCGCGCAGTGGTGGGCCGCCTGAGTCAACGCCTGACGCATCAGCGCGCTGGAACCGACCATGCAGTCGAAACGGGTCATGGCGACCATCTCGATGATGGTCGGCACACCCCGCCCTTCTTCGCCGATCATCCAGGCCAGCGCACCACGGAACTCCACCTCGCTGGAGGCGTTGGAGCTGTTGCCCAGCTTGTTCTTCAGGCGCTGGATATAAAACTGGTTGCGGTTGTCGTCCGGGCGGTGGCGCGGCAGCAGGAAGCAGCTAAGGCCTTTGTCGGTTTGCGCCAGCGTGAGGAAGGCATCGCACATGGGCGCAGAACAGAACCACTTGTGCCCGACCAGCTCATATGGCTGGCCTGGGCCAGGTGCGCCCACCGGATACGCCCGCGTGGTATTGGCGCGCACATCGGTGCCGCCCTGCTTCTCGGTCATGGCCATGCCCAGGGTAACCCCGGCCTTGTGCCGGTCGCCGACGTTGCGCGGGTCATATTCGCAGGCCAGGATTTTCGGCAGCCAGTACTCGGCCAGTTCGGGCTGAAGGCGTAGCGCCGGCACGGCGGCGAAGGTCATGGTCAGCGGGCAGCCGGTACCGGCTTCGGCCTGGCTGTGCAGGTAAGTCATCGACGCGCGTGCCACATGGGCGCCAGCGCGGGGTTCGGCCCATGGTAAAGAAGGCAGGCCGTGCTCGACGGCGGTGCGCATCAGTTCGTGGTAGGCCGGGTGGAACTCGACCAGGTCGATGCGATGGCCATAGCGGTCGTGGCTGATGAACTCCGGCTTGTGCGCGTTGGCCAGGAAACCTGCCTGCATCAGCGGGCCGCCCGCCAGGGCGCCGTAGGCATCTATCCGCGACTCGGCCCAGCCCGCGCCGAAACGCCGTGACCACTCCTGCAATGGCAGGTCGAGGCGGTACAGGTTGGCGCCGTCGAGGGACGGTGGCTGGTTGGTGACTTCGTGGGTTTCAGCGTACTGGTGCAGGTTCATCGGGGGGCTCCTGGATCCGGGTAGGCTTGAGAGACCCAGTGAAGCACTGCTTGCGGGGGAGTCAAAGGGGCATTAATGACTAAACGTGTGGTGGGGGTGGCGCCTGTCTTGGGAAGGCATCAGGGCTGACAGGTGCTGCACCTGCCACGGCGAGCACCTTTCAGCCTCAACCTAATGCCACGCCTTCAAAGCGAGCGCCGCGTCTGCAGCATGCTCGGGCTCATCTGCACCTGCGAAATCGCCACGTTCAAACTCAACTCGAACCGGCTCCCCAACCCGCGCGTCGATTCATGCGCCAACTTGGCCCCCAGCAACTCCCCCATCTGCCGGCAGATCGACAAGCCAATCCCCAGGCCGCCATACCGCCGGGTCATCGAACCGTCGACCTGGAAGAACCGCTGGTACAGGGTCGACTGCTCCAGGTCATCGAAGCCGATACCGCTATCACTGACGGTAAAGGTCAAGGCCAGGTCGCCCGGCCCCAACCGGCGGCCGCGCACCTGGATCATCACCCCGCCCTGATGGGTAAACTTCAAACCGTTGTCTACCAGGCAGCCCAGGCAATGCGCCAGCTTCCGCCCGTCGCCCAGCAGCCCGTCCGGCAGGTCGGCCGGTATGTCCAGGCTCAGGTACAAGCCTTTGCGCAGGGCCTGCCCGGCATAACCGGCGCGCAAGCCCTGCAGCAGTGCGCGCAGGCTGAACGGCGCCGGCTGCGCGCGCAGGCGGCCTGCCTGCAGCTCGGACAGGGTAAGAATGGCGTCGACCATGTCCATCATGCCTTGCGCCGACCCCACCGCCGTGCGGTGGTACTGGGCCATTTCGGCTTCCATCGGCAGGGTGTGCATCAGCTCCAGCGAGCCGATAACGCCATTCATCGGGGTGCGCAGCTCATGGGTCACGCTGGCCAGAAACTCGTCTTTCAGGCGGTTGCTCCTGGCCAGTTCCAGGTTCAGTTGCTCCAGCGTGCGCCCGGTCTCGCGCAAGGTTCGCGCCTGTTGCTCACGCAGGCTGTTGATCCGGTCGGCCAGCGCCAGCGACAGCAACGCCACCTCCAGCGCAGAACCCAACTGGCTGGCATACATGGTGATGAACACATTTGGCAGGTAGCCCAGCACCATCAAGGTGTTGACCAAGCCTCCAAGCAGAAACGCCGTCCAGGCGATGATGAACCAGCGCGCCACGCGCAAGCCACGCCACCAGGCGTACAAGCCAGCGCTGAAGATGCTAACGGTGAACAGTAAAGCCAGTAGCGTGGCCATGCGCAGGGCAATGCCGTAGGGCATGCTCACCGCCAGCACCATGACCAGCGCACCGCCCAGCATCAGTAGCTGCAGCAGCCGGTCGAAACCACGGCTGATGTTGCCCAGTTGCAGGAAGTGCCGGGCAAACTGGCAGCCGAACAGGCCTGCCGCACCAATGAACAGCGGCGTCGAGGCGTTCGCCCACCAGGGGCTGTCCGGCCAGAAGTAGGCCACGCCCGCACCGTTCACCGACACCTGATACAAACCGAACGAGGCGATATAGAGGATGTAGTAGAGGTAGCTGACGTCGCGCACGCTGAGGTAGATGAACAGGTTGTACACCAGCATCACCAGCAACACACCGTAGATGATCCCCAGCACATACAAGCGCGTAGGCTGCTCCTCCATGTAGGCTTCGGCGGACCATAGCGCCAGCGGCGCCTGCACCGAGCCCTGGCTGTGCAGCCGCAGATAGGCGGTGGTTACCTGCCCAGGCGGCAGTTGCAGTTCGAACAGGTAGCTGTTCTGCCGGATCTGGCGGCTGTCGTAGGGCAAGGCATCGCCGGTGCGCTGGGCCAGGCGAAAGCCACCCTTGCCGTCTGGCAGGTACAGCTCGATGTGGTCCAGCGGCGGATAGGCGAGCTCCAGCAACCATTGCCGTGGGGCAGCGCTGGGCGCGGCCACAGGGCGCAGCTCGACCTTGAGCCAGAAAACCGAGCTGGAGTAACCGGCATTGAGCACGTCTTCGTGGTGGGGGCGGAAGAATTTGGCAAACCCGGGGGCACTGACCTGGGCGATGCTGGCACTGCCATCGAGGTCTTCGTAAACCTGCATGGCCTTGCCCAACGGAAGATGCCGGGTAGCGTCGTCGAAATCGACGGCTCCGGCCAGCACGGGCAGCAAGCCCAGAAGCACAATCAGCAAATAGCGCATACAGCCCCAGCATGGCCTGTCCGGTCGCGTCGCGGTAGCCTCCCATCCGTTTGAGACGACGTGATCCGGCAGAACCCGTTTGTCGAGTTATCCGAGCACTCTAGCATAGCTTCCAAACCTGGCAATCGGTCATGTCAAAAACCAAAGAAAACGCTCTAAATCAATACTTTCAGCAGAGCCACAAACAAATATCTGACCGATCGATCAGTAAATCTCGTTTGTCGGACGATCCGCCCAAACAGGTTTGGTGGTAAGCTCGCCGACCATGAATACCTACAGCTCCCGCCCCGTTGTCCTCTGTCTCTCCGGCCACGACCCCAGTGGCGGCGCCGGCCTGCAGGCAGATATCGAAGCCCTGATCGCCCAAGGCTGTCACGCTGCACCCGCAGTGACCGCCCTGACCGTGCAGGATACCGTCAACGTTTCCGACTTCCGCGTGCTCGACCGCGAGTGGGTACTGGCCCAGGCCAATGCCGTACTGGCCGACTCCACGGTGGCCGCCGTCAAGCTGGGCATGCTCGGCTCGATCGAGATGGTCGACACCGTCGCCGAACTGCTGGCCGCCCACCCGCACCTGCCGCTGGTTTGCGACCCGGTCCTGCGTGCTGGCGGCGGTGGCCGCCTGGGCAAGGACGAAGTGGGCTACGCCGTGCGCGAACGCCTGCTGCCGCTGGCGACCATTGCCACACCAAACCTGCCAGAAGCCCGCATCCTCGCCGAACTGCCCGAAGGCACCGCCGACGAATGTGCCGAAAAGCTGCTGCCGTTCTGTAGACACCTGCTGATCACCGGCGGTCACGGCGACGAAGACGAAATTCACAACCGCCTGTACACCCAGGACGGTCAGCACCACACCTGGACCTGCCAGCGCCTGCCAGGCAGCTATCATGGCTCGGGCTGCACCCTGGCCAGCGCCCTGGCTGGCCGCCTGGCCCTCGGCGAGCAGCTGGAAAGCGCCGTGCGCAGCGCCCTGGACTACACCTGGCGCACCCTGCGTGACGCCGAGCAGCTGGGCCGGGGCCAGTATGTGCCGCGCCGCCTGCCCCTGGACTTCTGCTCCTGATACGAGGCCTTCAATGAAGCTACGCGGTCTGTACGCCATCACCGACAGCCAGCTGCTCGCTGGCCGTTTCCTGTCCCATGTCGAGGCGGCACTGGAAGGCGGCGTGTGCCTGCTGCAGTACCGCGACAAAAGTGACGACGCGGCGCGCCGCCTGCGTGAAGCCGAAGGGCTGATGAAGCTCTGCGAGCGCTACGGCACCCAGCTGCTCATCAACGATGACGCCGAACTGGCCGCGCGCCTGGGCGTCGGCGTACACCTGGGCCAGACTGACGGCCCGCTGACCCCGGCCCGCGCCCTGCTCGGCCGCCGGGCGATCATCGGCTCCACCTGCCACGCCAGCCTCGAGCTGGCCGCCCAGGCAGCCAGCGAAGGTGCCAGCTACGTCGCCTTTGGCCGCTTCTTCAATTCCGTTACCAAGCCGGGCGCGTCCGCCGCCAACGTCGAACTGCTGGAGCAGGCGCGTGCCCAGGTGAAACTGCCGATTGCCGTAATCGGCGGCATCACCCTCGACAACGCCGCCCCGCTGGTCGCCCACGGCGCCGACCTGCTGGCGGTGATCCATGGCCTGTTCGGTGCCGACAGCGCGCAAGAAGTCACCCGCCGCGCCCGCGCCTTCAACGCCTTGTTCGCATCCTGATTTCGAGAGAACCTTTCATGTCCCGTTCCGAAGACCTGTTCGCCAAAGCCCAGAAGCACATCCCAGGCGGCGTCAACTCGCCGGTCCGCGCCTTCAAGAGCGTTGGCGGCACGCCACTGTTCTTCAAGCATGCCGAAGGCGCATATGTCGTTGACGAGGACGACAAGCGCTACGTCGACTACGTCGGCTCCTGGGGCCCGATGATCCTCGGCCACGGCCACCCGGACGTACTGGACTCGGTACGCAAGCAGCTGGAGCACGGCCTGTCCTACGGCGCACCCACCGCCATGGAAACCGACATGGCCGACCTGGTCTGCTCGCTGGTGCCGTCCATGGAGATGGTCCGCATGGTCAGCTCGGGCACCGAAGCCACCATGAGCGCCATTCGCCTGGCCCGTGGCTACACCGGCCGTGACGCCATCATCAAGTTCGAAGGCTGCTACCACGGCCACTCCGACAGCCTGCTGGTAAAAGCCGGTTCCGGCCTGCTGACCCAGGGCGTGCCAAGCTCGGCCGGCGTGCCGGCAGACTTCGCCAAGCACACCCTGACCCTGCCGTTCAACGACATCGCCGCGGTCGAGAAAACCTTGGCAGACGTCGGCCAGACTGTGGCCTGCATCATCGTCGAGCCCGTGGCCGGCAACATGAACTGCGTCCCACCGGCGCCGGGCTTCCTTGAAGGCCTGCGCGAGCAGTGCGACAAACACGGCGTGGTGCTGATCTTCGACGAAGTGATGACCGGCTTCCGCGTCTCGCTGGGCGGGGCCCAGGGCCACTACGGCATCAAGCCGGACCTGTCCACCTTCGGCAAGATCGTCGGTGGTGGCATGCCGGTCGGCTGCTTCGGCGGCAAACGCGAAATCATGGGCTGCATCGCCCCACTCGGCCCGGTCTACCAGGCCGGCACCCTGTCGGGCAACCCACTGGCCATGGCCGCCGGCCTCACTACTCTGAAGCTGATCAGCCGCCCGGGCTTCCACGCCGAGCTGACCGACTACACCAGCCGCATGCTCGATGGCCTGCAACAACGTGCCGATGCTGCTGGCATACCGTTCGTCACCACCCAGGCGGGTGCCATGTTCGGCCTGTACTTCAGCGGCGCCGACGACATCGTCACCTTCGAAGACGTGATGAGCAGCGATGCCGAGCGCTTCAAGCGCTTCTTCCATTTGATGCTGGATGGCGGCGTGTACCTGGCACCCAGCGCGTTCGAGGCGGGCTTCACCTCCATCGCCCATGGCGACAAGGAGCTGCAGATCACCCTGGATGCGGCTGAAAAGGCCTTTGCCGCCCTGAAATAAGCAGCTACTCCCCTTTGTGGGAGCGGCCTTGTGTCGCGATAGGGCCGCAAAGCGGCCCCAGCAATTGATGCATTTCTGCTGGAATTCTGGGGCTGCTGCGCAGCCCTATCGCGACACAAGGCCGCTCCCACAGAGGCCGGTACAGGCAATAATTACGCATGCGCAATCAGCTGACTTCCCCAACCAAGCAGAAATTCGAGTAAAACTTTGTAAGGTTGGCGCTGCTTATCCCATAATGTGCCACCAGAGACATTGGCCGCAGCTTTGCAGAGGTAAGTCGATCCCCATGAACCGCACCGGCCGCGCCCTGACCCTGGGCTGCCTGTTGCTTCTTCAGCCCCTGCTGGCCTTGGCGGAGGGCGGTAACTCGTTGCTTATTCCGGCGACGGGCCGCTGCACCTTGAATGTTCAGCCTGAAGACCTGGCAAACGCCCTCAAGGCCTGCGAGCAGACGGCAACTGCGGGGGATGCCCAGGCACAATTCGAACTGGGCGAGTACTACTACACGCAAACCCCGAAAAACCTCGACAAAGCCCTGGACTGGTTCCAGAAGGCTTCGCTGCAAGGCCAGGCCGACGCCCAGTACCGCCTGGGTGCCATGTTCTTCCATGGCGAAGGGGTCAAGGCCAACAACGTGCAGGCCTACATCCTGCTGAAGATGGCCGCGGTCAACGGTGCCGAAGATGCATTGGACATGGCCGACGAAGTCACCGAGCAAATGCCCCGCGACGAGCTGGAGCATGCCACCCAGGTGCTCGGCCAGATCTTCCGCAAATACCTGCTGGAACTGCAAAACGCCGAAGGGCGCACGCCGTTCTCGCCGCTCCCCTGAGGGTTACTTTTCCGGCATTGGCATCGGGAACGGCATCACATTGCCGCCACCCTTGGCTTCGCTGATCTTTGCCGTGCCCAGCCGCTCGACTTCGTCGATTCGCACGATCGAGTGCATTGGCACGAAACTGCGGATTACCCCCTCGAACTGGCTCTTGAGCTTCTCCTCGCTCGGGTCCACCACCAGTTGCGAGCGCTCGCCGAACACGAACTCCTCGATTTCCAGAAAGCCCCACAGGTCGCTTTGATAGATCTGCTTGGCATACATCTCGAAGACCTGCCCCTGGTTGAGGAAGATCACTTTATAGATGGCAGGTTCGCGTTTGCTCATGTCTGGTGGAATAACACATGCGTAAGAAAAGGGGCGCATCATAGCAGACAGGTCTGCAGATCTGCGCCTGCTGCACCGGCCTCATCGCCGGCAAGCCAGCTCCCACAGGTCCTGGGCAAGCCTGAGGCCTGTGCAGTACCTGTGGGAGCTGGCTTGCCGGCGACAGGGCCAGAACAGGCAGTACATACCGTTGAACGTTTCAGTGCTTTCGCCACTGGCATTCAAGGGTTATTCTTGAGTTCACACCCATTGCCGTCGAGCGGCTAAAAACGACCTTGAACGCACCCATAGAACCCCATCGTTTCATCCTCGAGCCCTTCGAGGCCCACCGTTTCGCCAACTTGTGCGGGCAGTTCGACGAGCACTTGCGCCTGATCGAACAGCGCCTGGCCATCGAAATCCGCAACCGCGGCAATCAGTTCGAACTGATCGGCGAACCCAAGACCACCTCTGCGGCCGAACAGTTGCTGCGCCGTCTCTACCGCGAGACCAAGGCCACCGACCTGTCGCCCGAAACCGTGCACCTGTACCTGCAGGAGTCGGCTGTCGAGAACATCGACAACCCGGCGGTCAACGAGGTCAGCGTGTCGCTGCGTACGCGCAAGGGCAACATTCGCCCGCGCGGGCTCAACCAGCAGCGCTACGTGAAGGAAATCTTGGCCAACGACATCAACTTCGGCATTGGCCCGGCCGGTACCGGCAAGACCTACCTCGCCGTAGCTTGCGCCGTGGACGCGCTTGAGCGCGAACAGGTGCGCCGCATCCTGCTGGTGCGCCCGGCGGTGGAGGCAGGCGAAAAGCTTGGTTTCCTGCCCGGCGACCTCGCGCAGAAGATCGACCCGTACCTGCGCCCGCTGTACGACGCCCTTTACGAAATGCTCGGCTTCGAACACGTGGCCAAGCTGATCGAGCGCCAGGTGATCGAGATCGCCCCGCTGGCCTACATGCGTGGCCGCACCCTGAACAACAGCTTCATCATCCTCGACGAAAGCCAGAACACCACGCTGGAACAGATGAAAATGTTCCTCACCCGCATCGGCTTCGGCTCCACCGCGGTGATCACCGGCGACATCACCCAGGTCGACCTGCCACGTGGCACCAAGTCGGGCCTGGCACACGTCATCGAGGTGCTGAAGGACGTTCCGGGCATCAGCTTTACCCACTTCCAACCCAAAGATGTGGTTCGTCACCCACTGGTGCAGCGCATTGTAGAAGCCTACGACCGCTTCGAAGCCCGCCAGGCCAAGCCCGAGGCGCCCGGCAAAGATGCTTGAACTTGATATCCAACGGGCCACGGACGCTGCCGCCCCGGATGACGCCGCCTTCCGCCGCTGGTGCGAACTGGCCCTGCGCCAGCGCAGCGCCGACTCGGAAATGACCATTCGCCTGGTCGACGAAACCGAAGGCCGAGAGCTGAATCACACCTACCGGCATAAAGACTACGCGACCAATGTGCTGTCGTTCCCGGCCGATGTGCCCGATGACCTGCTCGATATCCCGCTGCTGGGCGACCTGGTGATCTGTGTCGCGGTGGTCGAGCGCGAAGCGGCCGAACAAGGCAAGTCGCTGGAGGCCCACTGGGCGCACCTGGTCATCCACGGTTGCCTGCACCTGCTCGGCTACGACCACATCGATGATGAGGAAGCCGAAGAAATGGAAAGCCTGGAACGGGAATTGCTGGCAGAACTGGGTCACCCCGACCCGTACGCCGACGATGAAACCGACTCAATCACACACTGAAACACGAAGGATCACGAGAACCGCCATGAGCGAAGATCGATCGAGCAACGGGCAAAAGTCCTGGCTGGGCAAACTGACCCAGGCTTTTGCCCATGAGCCGAAAAACCGCCAGGAGCTCCTTGAGCTGCTGCGCGAAGCCCATCAGAACAAATTGCTGGACAGCGAAGCGCTGACCATCGTCGAAGGCGCCATCCAGGTCGCCGACCTGCAGGTGCGCGACATCATGGTGCCGCGCTCGCAGATGAACAGCATCAAGGCCGGCCAGTCGCCGCGCGAGTTTCTGCCAGCGGTGATAGACGCCGCGCACTCGCGCTACCCGGTGATCGGCGAAAGCCACGACGATGTGCTCGGGGTCTTGCTCGCCAAAGACCTGCTGCCGCTGATCCTCAAGGAGAACGGCGACAGCTTCAACATCAAGGACCTGCTGCGCCCGGCCACCTTCGTGCCCGAGTCCAAGCGCCTGAACGTGTTGCTGCGCGAGTTCCGCGCCAACCATAACCACATGGCCATCGTCATCGACGAATATGGCGGTGTGGCGGGCCTGGTCACCATCGAAGACGTGCTGGAGCAGATTGTCGGCGATATCGAGGACGAGCACGACGTCGAGGAAGACAGCTACATCAAGCCGCTGCCAAGCGGTGACTTCCTGGTCAAGGCGCTTACCCCGATCGAGAACTTCAACGAGTTCTTCGACAGCGAGTTCTCCGATGACGAGTTCGACACGGTTGGCGGGCTGGTGATGAGCGCCTTTGGCCACCTGCCCAAGCGCAACGAAACCACCGAGATCGGGTCTTACAAGTTCCGTATTCTCAACGCCGACAGCCGGCGGATACACTTGCTGCGCCTGACCCCGATCACCCGTTAAGGACAAACATGCGTTGGATCACCCGCCCCGGCTGGCCCGGTAACCTGCTGGCCCTGGCGGCCGGTGCCTCCACCCTTCTGGCCCTGGCGCCGTTCGACATCTGGCCGCTGGCCATATTGTCCATCGCCGTGCTCTACCTTGGCCTGCGTGAGCTAACCCCGCGCCAGGCCATGTGGCGGGGCTGGTGGTTCGGTTTCGGCCTGTATGGCGCCGGCACCTGGTGGATCTACGTCAGCATGAACACCTACGGCGGCGCCTCGCCGCTGCTGGCGATCCTGCTGCTACTGGCGTTCTTCGCCGCCCTGGCCTGGTTCTTTGCCCTGCCCACCTGGCTATGGGCACGCTGGCTGAGGCGCAATGAAGCGCCACTGGCCGACGCGTTGTGCTTCGCCGCCCTGTGGCTGCTGCAAGAGGCCTTCCGCGGCTGGTTCCTGACCGGTTTCCCCTGGCTCTACGCTGGCTACAGCCAGCTGGACGGCCCACTGGCCGGCCTGGCACCGCTGGGCGGCGTGTGGCTGGTCTCCTTCGCCCTGGCGCTGACGGCGGCCCTGTTGTGCAACCTGCACCGCCTGCGCGCCCGCCCGTCGTTCCTGGCCGTGGCCTGCCTGCTGTTGCTGGCCCCGTGGGCACTGGGCCTGGCGCTCAAGGGCCATGCCTGGACCAAACCGGCAGGCGACCCGCTGAAAGTGGCCGCCATTCAGGGCAACGTCGAGCAGGACCTGAAATGGGACCCGGCGCACATCGACGCGCAACTGGCGCTGTACCGTGACCTGAGTTTCAGCTCCAAACCTGTGGACCTGCTGATCTGGCCAGAAACCGCAGTGCCGGTGCTCAAGGACCAGGCACAGGGCTACATCGACGTGATGGGCCGCTTCGCCGCCGAGCGTCATTCGGCGCTGATCACTGGCGTGCCGGTACGTGAAGTGGTGCATCACCAGCGCCGCTACTACAACGGCATCACCGTCACCGGTGAAGGCGATGGCACCTACCTCAAGCAGAAGCTGGTGCCGTTTGGCGAGTACGTGCCGTTGCAGGACATGCTGCGGGGCATGATCGAGTTCTTCAACCTGCCCATGTCCGACTTCGCCCGCGGGCCTGAAGACCAGCCGCTGCTGCAGGCCAAGGGCTATCAGATTGCGCCGTACATCTGCTACGAAGTGGTTTACCCCGAGTTTGCCGCAGGCCTGGCCGCGCGCAGCGATCTGCTGCTGACCATCAGCAACGACACCTGGTTCGGCAAATCGATCGGCCCCTTGCAGCACCTGCAGATGGCGCAGATGCGCGCACTGGAAGCCGGCCGCTGGATGATCCGCGCCACCAACAACGGCGTGACCGCGCTGATCGACCCGTTTGGCCGCATTACCACGCAGGTGCCGCAGTTCCAGCAGGCGGTGCTGTATGGCGAAGTGGTGCCGATGGAGCAATTGACGCCATACCTGAAATGGCGCTCGTGGCCGCTGGCGATTGTCTGTGTGCTGCTGCTGGGCTGGGCGTTGCTGGCAGGCCGCATAGCCAAAACTGTCTGATGATGCTGCCTGTACCGGCCTATTCGCGGGCTTGCCCGCTCCCACAGGTACCGCACACGCCTCGAAGGCTGCGCTAATTCTGTGGGAGCGGGCAAGCCCGCGAAGAGGCCAGCACAGGTAGCACAAGTTTCAATAGAACACCCGATACCCCACCAGCCCCACCACCTCATTCAGCAACTGCCCGCTTTGCCACATCGCCCGGCTCTCGGGCAGCAGCCCGGCAAACGGCCGCGCATGATCGCGCCCCAGGAACCCCACCGGTGCCGGCACCACCTCGAACCCGGCCTGTTCAAAGCTCCAGCGCGAGCGCTGCATGTGCCAGGCCTGGGTCACAACCACCACGCTGCGAATCCCCAACGGCTGCAGCACCTTGGCCGTGAGCTGGGCATTTTCCCAGGTCGTGCGGCTGACCTCTTCGCGCCATTTCACCTCGACTGCAAAGTCTTCACGCAAGCGATCAGCCATCAACCGCGCCTCGCTCGGCGGGGTGCCATAGTGCAGCCCACCACTGGTCAGCACCGGCAACCCCGATGCTTTGGCCAGCTGCGCGGCAAAGCGCAGGCGCTCCAGCGCCGTGGCCGTGGGCTGGTCGCTACCGCCCCAGGCAGGGTCGCCGCGCTCACGCCCCGCACCCAGCACCACAATCGCATCCGCCCGGCTCGCCAGGCTGGCCCAGTCGCTCACGGCCAACGGCGGCTCGCTTTCCAGCATGCGGGCGGTTTCCTGCACCACCAGCGGCAGGCTCATCAGCCACAGGCCACCCAGCCCCACGGCAAAGCACAGGGCCGCCAACCGTGGCCGCCGCGCACGCAGCCACCAGGCCGCGAGCAGCAGCAGGAACAGGATGCCCGGCGGCATCAGCCATTGTTTGATGAAGAATCGGATCGGCATCGGCCACACCTCCCTGGCAGGCGTGCAGCCTAAAAGGATCGGCGCCGGTCAACAAGGGTTCGACCGGCGCCAATCATGAGCTGTGTGATATTGAAGAACCGGCGCGCGATGGCCTGCGGCTGGCATCCTGAACGGCTAGCGATGTGGCAGCGTCCTGGATCTCGCCGTATTGGCGGGGCGTTTCTTGTCCTTGAGCCAGATGATCTTGGCCGATGTCGGCTCCGCTTGTGGGTAACTGCCGGCACAGGCACTTTGGCGCTCCGGGAGGGCATCCAGGTAGGCCTTGATCACTTCGAACTCGGCATGGCTCAGGCCGCGCAATTCCAGCTCGGCTGGCATCTCGTCACGCAATCGCACCGAGGTCCTGGCCGCTTCCAGCGCCAGGCCAAGCCGGTCGATCAGGCGCTCGTAAAGCTCCGGCTTGATTGCGGGTAGCTGCGTCTCTCCCATCCGTTCACCTCATTGAAGATAAAGAATATCTCCCCCCACACCTGAGCTTAGCGGCGCAATGAAAAGCAGCAGCCTGCCGCGACCAGCGGGCATTCGCAACGAAGGTTTCCCACGATACGCAACGCTGCTGTATGCTACGGCGTTCACTCTAAACGACACCGGAGTACCGGTTGCAGCGAGGTTCCGCTGCCTGGAACAAGGTCTCTTCTCTCTCAGCCAAAAGTAGCCATGCACGAACAATACACGCCCCGTGATATCGAAGCCGCCGCCCAGAATTTCTGGGACGAGCAACAATCGTTCGCTGTTACCGAACAGCCAGGCAAAGACACCTACTATTGCCTATCGATGTTCCCGTACCCGAGCGGCAAGCTACACATGGGCCACGTGCGCAACTACACCATCGGTGACGTGATTGCCCGCTACCAGCGCATGCTGGGCAAAAACGTTCTGCAGCCGATGGGCTGGGACGCCTTCGGCATGCCCGCGGAAAACGCGGCGATGAAAAACAACGTCGCCCCGGCCAAGTGGACATACGAAAACATCGACTACATGAAGACCCAGCTCAAGAGCCTGGGCCTAGCCATCGACTGGGCACGTGAAGTCACCACCTGCAAGCCCGACTACTACCGTTGGGAGCAGTGGCTGTTCACCCGCCTGTTCGAGAAAGGCATCATCTACCGCAAGAACGGCACCGTGAACTGGGACCCGGCGGACCAGACCGTACTGGCCAACGAGCAGGTCATCGACGGCCGTGGCTGGCGTTCGGGCGCGCTGATCGAAAAGCGCGAAATCCCGATGTACTACTTCCGCATCACCGACTACGCCGACGAGCTGCTGGAAAGCCTCGACGAGTTGCCGGGCTGGCCTGAACAGGTCAAGACCATGCAGCGCAACTGGATCGGCAAGTCGCGCGGCATGGAAGTGCAGTTCCCGTACGACCAGGCCAGCATCGGCCACGAAGGCACCCTCAAGGTCTTCACCACCCGCCCGGACACGCTGATGGGCGCGACCTACGTCGCCGTTGCCGCCGAGCACCCGCTGGCCACCCAGGCTGCCCAGGGCAACCCGGCGCTGCAGGCGTTCATCGACGAGTGCAAGAGCGGCAGCGTTGCCGAGGCCGACATGGCGACCCAGGAGAAGAAGGGCATGGCCACTTCCCTGCTGGTCGAGCACCCGCTGACCGGCGAGAAGCTGCCAGTATGGGTCGCCAACTATGTGCTGATGCACTACGGCGATGGCGCCGTGATGGCCGTACCTGCCCACGACGAGCGCGACTTCGAGTTCGCCCACAAGTACAAGCTGCCGGTCAAGGCCGTGGTACGCACCAGCGCTGGCGATGAAGTCGGCAGCGAGTGGCAGGCCGCCTATGGCGAGCACGGCCAGCTGATCAACTCCGCCGAGTACGACGGCCTGGACTTCGCCGGTGCTTTCGACGCCATCGAAGCCGCCCTGATCCGCAAGGACCTCGGCAAGTCGCGTACCCAGTTCCGCCTGCGCGACTGGGGCATCAGCCGTCAGCGCTACTGGGGCTGCCCGATCCCGATCATCCATTGCCCGTCCTGCGGCGACGTACCGGTGCCGGAAGACCAGCTGCCGGTCACCCTGCCGGAGAACGTGGTACCGGACGGCGCCGGCTCGCCACTGGCGCGCATGCCAGAATTCTACGAATGCACCTGCCCGAAATGCGGCACTGCGGCCAAGCGCGAAACCGACACCATGGACACTTTCGTCGAATCGTCCTGGTACTTCGCGCGCTATGCCTCGCCGAACTACGACAAGGGCCTGGTCGACCCGAAAGCCGCCAACCACTGGCTGCCGGTAGACCAGTACATCGGTGGTATCGAACACGCGATCCTGCACCTGCTGTACGCGCGCTTCTTCCACAAGCTGATGCGCGACGAAGGCCTGGTCACCTCGAACGAGCCGTTCAAGAACCTGCTGACCCAGGGCATGGTAGTCGCCGAAACTTACTACCGCGTGGCCAGCAATGGCGGCAAGGACTGGTTCAACCCGGCCGATGTCGAGATCGAGCGCGATGCCAAGGCCAAGATCATCGGTGCCCGGCTGAAGACCGACGGCCTGCCGGTGGAAATCGGCGGCACCGAGAAGATGTCGAAGTCGAAAAATAACGGCGTCGACCCGCAATCGATGATCGAAGCCTACGGCGCCGACACCTGCCGCCTGTTCATGATGTTCGCCTCGCCGCCCGACATGAGCCTGGAATGGTCCGACTCCGGCGTCGAAGGTGCCAGCCGCTTCTTGCGCCGTGTCTGGCGCCTGGCACAGGCCCACGTCAGCCAAGGCCTGCCGGGCAAGCTGGATATCGCCGCCCTGGACGATGCGCAGAAGGTCATCCGCCGTGCCATCCACGCCGCCATCAAGCAGGCCAGCAACGATGTAGGCCAGTTCCACAAGTTCAATACCGCCATCGCCCAGGTGATGACCGTGATGAACGTACTGGAAAAGGCCCCGCAGGCCAGCGAACAGGACCGTGCCCTGCTGCACGAAGGCCTGGAAGCCGTCACCCTGCTGCTGGCACCGATCACTCCGCACATTTCCCACGCGCTGTGGCAGCACCTCGGCCACGCCGGGTCGGTGATCGATGCCGCCTGGCCGAGCGTCGACGAACAGGCACTGGTGCAGGACACCGTTACCCTGGTGGTTCAGGTCAACGGTAAACTGCGCGGCCAGGTCGAGATGCCTGCCGCGGCCAGCCGCGAAGAAGTCGAAGCCGCCGCCCGCAGCAACGAGAATGTCCTGCGCTTCATCGATGGCCTGACCATCCGCAAGGTCATCGTGGTACCGGGCAAGCTGGTCAACATCGTCGCCAACTGATGAAAACGCCCACCCGCAGTGGCTGCGGGTGGGCGGAACAGGCCCACAAGGGAGCAACAACATGATCAAACGCAATTTGCTGGTAATCGGCCTGGCGGTCATGCTCAGCGCCTGCGGTTTCCAGCTGCGCGGCACCGGCTCCACCGAGCTGAGTGTGAAGGAAATGGACGTCAGCGCACGCAATGCCTACGGCCCGACCGTGGTCGAGCTGCGCGAGGTACTCAAGCGCAGCGGTGTCAACGTACATGCCGGCGCACCTTACCGCCTGGTGCTGACCAACGAGCAGGAGCGCGAGCGCTCGGCAACCTACAACAGCGGCAACCGTACCGCCGAGTACGAGCTGACCACAGAGCTGAACTACAGCATCCAGGGCCTGAACAACCTGGAGCTGCTGAGCGACAAGCTGCAAGTGCGCAAGGTCTACGTGCGTGACGCTTCGAACATCACCGGTTCAGAACAGGAAGCCACCCGCGCCCGCGCAGAAATGCGCCGCGACCTGGTCAACGCCATGGTCGTCCGCCTGCAGATGCTGAGCCCTTCCCAGCTGGACGAGCTGCAACGCAAAGCCGACGAACGCGCCAAGGCCGAAGCCGACGCGCTGGAGGCCGCCCGCCGTCAGCAGGCCGAAACGCCTCAGCAGTCGCCACTGGAAGTACCGGGCAACTAAGCCCGCGTGGGGCACCCTCGGGTGCCCCACCTGTTTCCCATGAAACTCGCCCCCGCCCAACTCAACAAGCACCTTCAAGGCGCCCTTGCACCGGTCTACGTGGTCAGCGGCGACGACCCGCTGCTGTGCCAGGAAGCCGCTGACGCCATCCGCAACGCGGCACGTCAGCAAGGTTTTGACGAACGCCAGGTATTCAGTGCCGACGCCAACTTCGACTGGGGTACCCTGCTCCAGGCTGGCGCCAGCCTGTCGCTTTTCGCCCAGCGCCGCCTGCTGGAACTGCGCCTGCCCTCGGGCAAGCCCGGTGACATGGGCGCCGCCGCACTGATGGAATACTGCGCCAACCCCGCCGAAGACACCTTGCTGCTGGTCAGCCTGCCCAAGCTCGACGGCAGCGCGCAGAAGACCAAGTGGGGCAAGGCCTTGATCGAAGGTGCGCACTGCCAGTTCATCCAGATCTGGCCGGTGGATGTGCACCAGTTGCCACAGTGGATCAACCAGCGGCTGCAGCAAGCCGGCCTGTCAGCGCAACGTGACGCTGTCGACCTGATCGCTGCGCGCGTGGAAGGCAACCTGCTGGCCGCCGCGCAGGAAATCGAAAAGCTCAAGCTGCTCGCCGACGGCAACCAGATCACCGTGGAAACCGTGCAGGCCGCCGTCGCCGACAGCGCCCGCTTCGATGTCTTCGGCCTGGTCGACGCCATTCTCAACGGCGAAGCTGCGCATGCCCTGCGCATGCTCGAAGGCTTGCGGGGTGAAGGTGTAGAACCACCCGTGATCCTCTGGGCCCTGGCCCGCGAGCTGCGCCAACTGGCTGGGCTGGCCCAACAGTTCAGCCAGGGGGTGCCGCTGGAAAAGGCCTTCAGCCAGGCCCGCCCGCCGATCTGGGACAAACGCCGACCGCTGGTCAGCAAAGCCCTGCAACGCTTGTCGGCACAACGCTGGGCGCAGTTGCTGCAGGATGCCCAGCGTATCGATGCGCAGATCAAGGGCCAGGCCGAGGGCTCGCCCTGGACGGGGCTTGCGCGCTTGTCGCTGTTGATGGCGGGCCAGCGCCTTACCCTCCCCCCCGAGTAACCAGGGCCACTGTGGGAGCGGGCGTGCCCGCGAATCAGGCGACGCGGTGGATGGCAACGGCTTCGCCGGTGTTCGCGGGCACGCCCGCTCCCACAGGGATGCTATGCCCAGGATCCTGACCATAAACACAATCAATTGGCCCCACCCCGCACCAAGCCCTACAG
>NZ_JAFBKA010000027.1:0-80965 GCF_022760795.1 Pseudomonas sp. BP01 | reverse complement strand
AGGCTGGCCTGGGGGTGGGTGGTGCGGGACAGTCCGATGCAATGCTGGCCTACATGCTGGTTCACATAATCGGACACAGCATAAGGGTCGGCGTGGTGAAACACGCTACTGCGCTCGCTCAGCAGGCGACTTTCCATAGGCAAGGCACTCGGTATCGTTATTGTTCTGGTCGCCGCTTCCTACAGCCTTGTGGGCGGTGGTTGCGGTCGTCACGGTCATTCTATCGGGCCGGTTGCGGATAGCGGGGGCAGGCGACAACCGGTGGATGGGCACACTACAGCAAAATGGCGGGGGTTGATCAATGCGGCGAAGGGATTGGATGGGCGGATAGCGGACAAGCCAGATGGAGCTGGCGTTCGTTTATCGAACAGTATTTTCCTGTACCGGCCGCTTCGGGAGTAAACCCGCGCGAGACCGGTAATATTCCGGTTCTACCAGAAACAGCTTGCAACCAAACCACCCTGCCATTCGGTCACTTTTTCAACACCCGGCGCAGTGCTTCTGCTAGAAAGCGCACATGCCTACCCTCTTCCTTACCCACCTGCGCCGCCGCTGGCTCACCTGGTTGTGCGCCACCTTGCTGGTCATTGGCCTACCCTCCAGCTGCGCCATGCTGCAGCACAAGGAGCGCGAGCTGGTGTTCCGCATCGAGCCTGGCCAAGCCAGCTGGTTCCGCGGTTTGCCCAGCGACGTGCAGGAACTCGACCTGCGCCCGCGCAGCTTCAGCGATAACCAGAGCCTGCACGCCTGGTGGTGGCCAGCCAAGCGCGCCAATGCCCCGGCGGTGCTCTACCTGCACGGTGTGCGCTGGAACCTGACCGGGCAATTGTTCCGCATCGAGCAGCTGCATGCCATGGGCTACTCGGTGCTGGCCGTGGATTACCGTGGCTTTGGCCAGAGCCGGGGCGACCTGCCATCCGAGGCCACGGTGTACGAAGATGCCCGCATTGCGTGGGAGCGCTTCGCCCAGCTGCAGCCGGATGCCGGCAAGCGCCTGATATTCGGTCATTCGCTGGGCGGCGCGGTGGCGGTGGAACTGGCCAGTGAACTGGCCCGTGAAGCGCAGCAAAACGGCGTCGCGGCGCCGGCACGCGGGTTGATCCTTGAGTCGACCTTCACCTCCCTGGGCGATGTCGCGGCAGCGGTGGCCAATACCTCCCTGCCGGTGCGCTGGTTGATGTCGCAGAAGTTCGACTCGCTGGACAAGATCAGCGACATCGGCCTGCCGGTGCTGCTGGTGCATGGGATGGATGACCGATTCGTACCGCCGCGCTTCAGCCAGCAACTGTTCGACGCAGCCCGGCAGCCCAAGACATTGCTGCTGGTGCCGGGGGCGACCCATAACAACAGCATGAGCCTGGCCGGGCAGCGTTACAGGCAGGCAATACAGGCGCTGCTCTGAACCGTCCAATGGCCCTTGGTGGCTGAGATCTTGGGGCCGCTGCGCGCCCCTTTCGCGACACAAGGCCGCTCCCACAAGGGCCTGCGCAACGGCTAAGGCTCACTGCACCGGCAAAAAGTTCATTAGCAACAGGCTTTGCGCGTAATTCAAGCCAATCCGCCGATAACGCTCATCCAGCAACTCGGCCAGCAAGTCCAGCCGCGCCACGATCTTGCCGAACTCCACGGCAAAGCTGAGGTTGCTGCCCTCCTCCGAGATCTCATTGGAGAACAGCAGCAACACCCCATTGGCATCCTGCCGCTGGCTGAGCATCCATGTCGCCTTCTCGATATTGCGCGCCGCGTTGTTGACGAACAACGGGTCGATGGTATCGGTCATGTAGAACTCGGTACGCCCGCCATGTGCAGTGATCAGCATGCTGCCGATCGCGTAGATGAAGGCCCCCACCCGATCACCGCGAAACTCCGGGCTCAGGGCGTAGCTCAACGCAGCCAGGTCGCGGCGGTTGCCCAGTTGCGGCAGTGGCAGGCGTTGTTCGATGGCCATGCGTATCTGGCGCTCGGCCGTGGCGGCATCCACGTAGCCCGACATCTTCCACTGGTTGGGGTTGCGCAGGTACAGCTTGTTCATCAGCACGTACAGGCTTTGCAAGTTGTCGCGCATCGACAGCGTGGCCAGGCGGTCGACGCTGGTCTGGAACAACTCACTGGGTTTGCCGTTGCCAAACTGGCTGACAATATCGCGGCCCTGCTCCTGGGTGCAGGCGCACAGGCATGTGAGCGCGCCTGCCAATAGCAGGCGCGGGAGGAAATTTGGGTAGCTTGCAACCATCGGCACCGGGTCGATATTCGGCGGCCGCACCGGGGGGTAGTGCAGCCTGGCCAAGCATAGAGCCCGGAAATCGTAAAAAGTGCAGTGATCGGGGATTTGTGGCTCACATGGCGTGTCGCAACAGCTCCACCACCTGCGCATGCAGCACTGGGTCCCCGCATGCCACCACGCACCCGCCATTTTGCGCAGAGCTGCCATCCCAGGCCGTAATCACCCCGCCGGCCCCTTCGATGATCGGCATCAGCGCCTGTACGTCATACGGCTGCAGGCTGGCCTCGATGATCACGTCGACAAAGCCCGACGCCAGCATGCAGTAGGCATAGCAATCGCCGCCATAGCGCATCAAGCGCGCCTTACCGGCAGCCGCCTCGAACGCCGCTTTACGCTCGGCGGTGTCGAACATGTCCGGCGTGGTGCACATCAGCGTGGCTGAAGCCAGGTCGGCACAGGCACGGGTTTTCAGTGGCGTACCGCTGCGCCAGGCACCGCCAGGGGTGCCGACAAAGCGTTCGCCGGTGAATGGCTGATTCATCACGCCAACCACTGGGCGCGTGCCATCGTTCAGGGCAATCAACGTGCCCCACAACGGCAGGCCGGTGATGAAGGCACGGGTACCGTCGATCGGGTCGAGCACCCAGGTCAACGGGCTGCTGCCGACAGCCACGCCTGCCTCTTCACCAAGAACACCGTGGTCAGGGTAGCGGGCCTGGATCAGCTCGCGCATGGCGTCCTCGGCCGCCTTGTCAGCCACCGTTACCGGGTCGTACAGGCGCCCGCCCTTGTCCTCCACATCCAGGCTGGCGCGAAAGTATGGCTTGATCGCCACTGCGGCAGCATCGGCCAACTGCTCGGCGAAGGCGCGAAATTCGTCGATCTGTTCAGCACTCAGGGACATGGGACAGGCCTCGTGACAATGATGGGGCGCGCATCATACCCGACACGCGGCGCCAGCCGCACTCGGGCAGACGCCAGGTAAAAAAAAGCTGATTGGTTTTATCGGGTGCACACGGGTCTAGACTCAACAGAACCAGCTAACCGGGGGGCTGCCACACGTGGAGGTGTGAGATGAGCCAGTTCAAGCGCTTGTTTGTCATGCTCGGCCCGCAGATGCGCCATACGCCCGCGCTGCAACGCGCGGCGGCGCTGGCGGAGTCCAGCGGTGCACTGCTGGATATCAATGTGTTCGTCGACGATGTCGACACCTTTGGCTTGATGGGCGATGGCCGCGAACGTGAGCGGCTGCTCAGTGACAACCGCCAGTGGCTGGCCGATGAGGCCGAGCAGTTGGGCAATGCGGGCCTGGACGTGTCCACCGAACTGTTATTGACCCGCGACCCGCTGGGCAGCGTGCTGGAACGCGTCGAACGGCAAGGCTGTGACCTGCTGGTCAAGGACGTGCAGCACGAACCGGTGCTCAAACGCCTGCTGGTCACGCCACTGGATTGGCAGCTGCTCAAGGACAGCCCGGTTGCCGTGCACCTGGTCAGCGACATCCGCCTGCCCCTGCCCCGGCAGATTGCCGCCGCCGTGGACCTGAACAGCCACGGTGCTGGCGAGCACCTGGATGAGCAGGTAATCAACTGCGCCCGTGCCCTGGCCCTGCAATGCAACGCCGAGCTGCACCTGCTGCATGTGTGCGACGCGGCCAAGACTCATATCGCCGACTTCGGCGCCGGCACCGTGACCATGCCCGGCTTCGATGGCAGCGTGCGTACTGCGCAGCGTGCGGCGTTCAATCGCCTGGGTGACCATCACCAGATCCCGCTGGAGCGCCGGCACTTCCTGGAAGGCGCAGCGATCAGGGCCATTGCCCAGTTTGTCGGCCACAGCCGGGCGGATGTGATCGTGATGGGCAGCCACCGGCATGACGCCATGCAGACCTACCTGGGCGGCACCACAGCGCATGTACTGGAGCACCCGCTGTGCAATGTGCTGGCAATCAAGGCCGTTGGCTGAGTGCTGGTATGCCTGCGCCGGCCTCTGCGCGGTTTGGCCCGCGAGGAGGCTGGCACAGCGTCCACCCGCTGGTATCTGGTACACCAGTGCCACTTAAAAATAATGCATCTGATAATGATTCGTAGTAGTTTCGCGGCGCTTGCCCACCTTTCCTTCAGCGCCCTACTTCAGGATCGTACCGTCGATGCGTCGCACATTCGTTTCGCTTTGTGTGCTCCATGCTGTCTCCCCACTGGCCTTGGCCGAGCCTGAACCGCTCAGCGAACCCGCCCGGATCGAACTTCAGGCCCTCAGCATCACCGACACCGCCGACAGCGAACGCGCCGATGGCCCGGTCCAAGGCTACAAGGCCAGCCGCTCGGCCAGTGCCACCCGTACCGACACGGCGCTGCACGAAACGCCGCAATCGGTCAGCGTGGTGCCCAAGGATGTGCTGCAGGACACCGGCGCCACGCGCCTGCAGGACGGGCTGGACTACGCCGGCGGTGTCGGCCGCGCCAACAACTTCGGCGGCCAGGGCCTGACCACCTTCACTGTGCGTGGTTTCACTACCGGCGAGTTCTACCGCAATGGCTTCCCGATCAACCGCGGCTACCCCAACGCCCCGGACGCCAATACCGTCGAGCGCCTGGAAGTGATCCGTGGCCCGGCCACCAGCCTGTATGGCCGCGGCGATCCCGGCGGCACGTTCAACGTGGTCAGCAAACAGCCACTGCCAGCGTCCAAGGTCACCCTGGGCAGTCAGTTCGATGACCAAGGCATGCACCGGGCAACCCTTGATGCGACCGGGCCTCTGAACCAGGACGGCTCGCTGGCCTACCGCCTGAACCTGCTGGGCGAAGGTGGCGACAGCTTCCGCGATGACGTGCAAAGCGAGCGATATGATGTGGCACCGGTCATCAGCTGGCAGGTCAATGACGCCACGAAGATCATCTTCGAAGGCGACTTCATGCGTAACAACCACCCGCTGGACCGCGGCCTGACACGGCTGCCCGGGCAGCTCGGAACAGCCTCACGCGATACCAACATCTGGGAAAAAGGCAGCGACAACCTGCTGCACAACGACAACAACATGGCCCAGTTACGCTTCGAGCACCTGCTTGACGACAACTGGTCCCTGGGCGGCGGCATGCAGTGGCTGGACGGCTCGCTCAAAGGCAATGCCGTGGAAGCCAATGGCTTGCAGCCCGACGGCCGTACCCTGGGGCGCAACTTCAACTACCGCAAGCTGGAGTGGACCGACCGCGATTACCAGCTCAACCTTACCGGGCACTTCGACACCGCTGGCTTCGCCCATACGCTGCTGACCGGCATCGAGTACGAAGACTACGTTTACAACTCGATTATCCAGCGCTCCGCGGCAGGCGCCACCGCCTACCCGATTGATATCTTCGACCCGGTGCTGGGCCAGGCGCGCCCTGCCCTGACCCGTACCACCACCCACGACAAGGAAAACCTCAAGACCTGGGCTTTCTTCGTCCAGGACCAGGTGGCCCTGACCGAGCGTCTGAAGGCCTTGGCAGGCGTGCGTTTCGAGCGCTTCGAACACGATTACGTCAACAAGCTCAGCGCAGCGGGTGACTTCAGCAAGGGCGAAAACGGTGTCACTCCGCGTTTCGGCCTGCTGTATGACCTGACCGACACCGTGGCGGTGTATGCCAACACCGCACGTTCATTCAAGCCCAACAGCGGTGCGCCTGCAGGTGCGACGGGGCGTGGTTTTAACCCTGAGAAGGGCAAATCCTACGAACTGGGCGTGAAATGGGAAGCGCTTGATCGCCAGTTGAGCGTGGACGCAGCGATCTACCATATCGTCAAGGAAAACGTACTGACGCGCGACCCGGCGGACCCCAACTACAGCGTCGCCGCTGGCCAGGTGCGCAGCCGCGGCCTGGACATCAACATTGCTGGCAACATCACCCCAGAGTGGCGGGTGATCGGCGGCTACGCTTATGTCGATGCCGAAGTTACCAAGGACAACCGCTTGCCCACCGGCACCCGCCTGGCAAACATTCCACGTAACAGCTTCAGCCTGCTCAACACCTATGAATTCCAGGATGGCTTCGCCAAAGGCCTGGGCCTGGGTATTGGCGTGAAATACGTGGATGACCGTAATGGCCAGACCGAGGCGGTCACCTACAACATGGACCAGTACACCGTGGTTGACCTGCTGACCTTCTACCAGCTCAATGAGCACGTACGCCTGAACCTGGACGTGAAAAACCTGTTCAACAAGGAATATGACGAAGGTGCATTCAACACCTACGCCTACCCGGGAGCACCTCGGACGGTGCAGGCCGGGGTTTCCTATACGTTCTGAAAGGCTGGGGCCGCACAGCGGCCCCCTGCTTCAGAAACCTTTGCTGTAGAACAGCGAGTAGGACTCGATCCCGTCGTTAGGCTGCTTGATCCCCGCATTGGAATAATGCATCGCGCGAATCCCGACTTTCTGCTCCCCGGGCAGCTTCAGCCCGAAACCGATGCGGTCTTCGAAGTTGACCGCCGACCCCATGCGCTGGTCACCCACGTCGGTCTTGGAAAACGCCGCCAGGCCAATACCGGCCTCGATGTACGGGGTGTAGGTGAAGCCACTGAATTCATAGGTGAACACCGGGCTGAAGGACAGAGAGTGCGCGCCACTGGCGTCACCGCCTTCCCAGTAGGTGTAGGCTGCATCCCAGTAACCAGTCACATAGCCGGTGCTGCTTTCCAGCCATTTCTTGTCCCAGTCGAACGACAGGCCGATACGGTAGGTCATGTCACCTTGGCTAGTGGCGCCCACGGCGCCTGACACCTGCGCGGCCTGGGCCAGGTTGGCCCCTGCACAGGCCAGCACTGCAGCGGCCAGCGAAGCTGCGAAAAGGGTTTTCATCAACGACTCTCCTGATGGTCTACACGGCAAGCGGGGGCTTGGGCCCCTCGATCTTTTTTAAAGGGTGACCGACCGATCCAGAGCGGTCACATGAAGTAATAGTTTTGGATTATTGTCCAGATAATCAGAAAGTTGAAAGTGAATTGCCACTATTGGCGAAATCACTGTTCAAGATGTGCCTTGCCGTGTGCAGGGCTTCATGCGCTTAGCCCCCATCTGCAGTGTTCAGAGAGTCCCTTCCAGGCGGGGTACATCTGTACTCCCGCCTGTTTGTCCATCAACGCCAGTTCAGGTTCACATTCGTGGGGGCCTTGCCGTTCACGGTCACCCATTGCTGCACCGTCTCACCCTGGGCGTTGCCAGTGACTTTGTACTTGCCGGGAGGCAGTTGCACATACAGCAGCGGCCCGGCATCCGTGACGCTCAGTACGGGCTGGCCTTGGGCATTCTGGATGTCGACTGTGGCACCGCTCTGGAACTTGCCTTCCGGGCCGGTCGAAAGCTCCACGTGCAGGTCATAGCCGGTGGTCTTGCGCAGCGCATTGGCTTCGTCCTGGCCAATGCCGCCTTGCAAGTAGCGCACGCCGTTCTGTTCCTGCGGTTGCAACTGCACGGCCTGCATGTCGATGGGGGCATTGAGGTCGGCAGCGGCAGCCAGGGTCCATGGCATGGCCAGGGTGACCAGCAACGCCGCGCCGAGGGCATAGTGGTGGTTACGCATGGGACAACCCTCCTTCAAAGGATGGCTTACTTACTATCTGATCCTCTCGGGTTGAGGGTGTTCTGGCTGATGCACGGTTGTGCTCGTGACATTCGGCACTAAACCATCAAACCACTATGAATTTGCATATTTATCAGGAGGCTGAGCGACCTTCTTCAAGTAGTTTCACGAACATGCTGAGACTTCGCGATACCGTGCCCCGTCGCCAGACCAGCCAGGTTTTCAGGTAGCGGAAATCTTCCGACATCGGCCAGGCGCTGACCGTGCTGCACCCGGGCATATTGTCGAGCATGCTGCGCGGCATCATGGCCAGGCCTGCGCCAGCGCTGACGCAGGCCAACATGCCATGGTACGACTCCATCTCGTGAATCTTGCCCGGCACTGCCTGGTCCTTGACGAACCAGTTTTCGAAGTGATGGCGATACGAACAGTTGGCGCGGAAGGCGTAGATGCTTTCACCGTTCACATCCTGGGCGCGGGTAACTGGCGCGTGGTTGAGCGGTGCAATGACCATCATCTCTTCCTCGAACACCGGCATGCCTTCCAGTGTCGGGTGCAGCACCGGGCCGTCGACGAACGCGGCCACCAGCCGGCCAGACAACACGCCTTCGAGCATGGTCCCAGATGGCCCGGTGGACAGGTCCAGGTCGACCTTGGGGTAGCGCTGGTTGTACGCCGCCAGCAAAGCCGGAATGCGCACGGCTGCGGTGCTTTCCAGCGAACCGAGGGCGAAGGTGCCCTGGGGGTCTTCACCGGCAACAGTCAGTCGCGCCTCGTGCACCAGATCAAGAATGCGCCGGGTGTATTCGAGAAAATTCCAGCCCGCAGGCGACAGGCGCAGGCGGCTCTTCTCGCGAATGAACAGCTCAACGCCCAAGTCTTCTTCCAGCTGTTTGATGCGCGTAGTCAGGTTGGATGGCACCCGATGGATGTGCTGCGCGGCGGCACTGATGCTGCCCTGCTCTGCCACGGCCTTGAAAATCTCCAGTTGCACCAGGTCCACAGCCTTTCTCCAAACGTGAATGTTTCGCTCATTATTATTCAGTTTTCATTAAAGCCATAGCCCACTAGTCTGGCGTCACTGATTAACAACAACGAGAGTGTCCGCCATGAGTGCGATCAGCAGCCTGACCCACGCCATCTCCCTCGACCCGTACACCGGCGAGCAGATCGGCGCCTACCCGTTCGACTCCGACGCCGCACTGGAAGCGGCGCTGCAACGTGCCAAGGTCGGCTACCGCCAGTGGCGCCAAGTGTCGCTGGGTCAGCGCAGCGAGTACCTTTTGGCGCTGGCCAGCACCCTCGAAGCCAAGGCCGAAGCCTTTGCCCAGATGATCAGCCGCGAAATCGGCAAGCCGATTGCCCAGGCCCGTGGCGAAGTCAGCAAGTGCGTCGGCCTGTGCCGCTGGTACGCCGAACACGGCCCGGCCATGCTTGCGCCGGAACCGACCCAGGTTGAAAAAGCCCGAATCGAATACCGCCCACTGGGTCCGATCCTGGCCGTGATGCCATGGAACTTCCCTGTCTGGCAGGTACTGCGCGGTGCCGTGCCGGCGGTCCTGGCAGGTAATACCTACGTGCTCAAGCATGCGCCAAACGTGATGGGCAGCGCGTACTTGCTAGGCGAGCTGTTCAAGGATGCCGGCCTGCCGGAAGGCGTGTTCGAAGTGCTGAACGTAACCCCGGACGGCGTCACCCGCGCCATCAACGACCCGCGTATCGCCGCCGTGACCCTGACCGGCAGCGTGCGTGCCGGCATGGCGATTGGTGCCCAGGCCGGTGCCGCACTGAAGAAGTGTGTACTGGAGCTCGGTGGCTCCGACCCGTTCATCGTGCTGGCCGACGCCGACCTGGATGCCGCCGTCAAGGCCGCGGTCATTGGCCGTTACCAGAACACTGGCCAAGTCTGCGCAGCGGCCAAACGCCTGATCGTGGAAGACAGCATTGTCGAGGAATTCACGCGCAAGTTCGTTGAAGCAACCCGCGAACTGAAAGTCGGCAACCCACTGGAAGACGATACCTATATCGGCCCGATGGCCCGTTACGACTTGCGCGACGAGCTGGACGGCCAGGTTCAGGCGACCCTCGCCGAAGGCGCCACCCTGTTGCTGGGCGGCAACAAGGTCGAAGGCGTGGCCAACGTCTACGCGCCGACCGTGTTCGCCAACGTCACCCCGCAAATGACCGCATTCAAGCAGGAGCTGTTCGGGCCGGTGGCCGCGATCATCACGGCACGTGATGCTGACCACGCGGTGGAGCTGGCCAACGACAGCGAGTTTGGCCTGGCCGCGACCATCTACACCGCCGACTATGCACTGGCTGAGCGCATGACTGCGGCACTGGATACCGGTGGCGTGTTCATCAACGGCTACTGCGCTTCCGACCCCCGCGTGGCGTTTGGCGGCGTGAAGAAGAGCGGGTTCGGCCGAGAGCTGTCGCACTTTGGGGTGCGCGAGTTCACCAATGCCCAGACAGTGTGGCTGGACCGTAACTGATTCACGACCCTGGGGCCGCAGAGCGGCCCCAGATGCCTCAGTCCCGAACCTGGTCCTTGACCCAGTCCAGCATCCCCCCCGGCACGATCAGTTCATGCCGCGCCCGCGAACAGGCGGTATACAGCCCCGCCAGCATTCGCGCCCGCTCATTGCGGTTACCCGCCACCTGCGGCGGCACCATCAGCTCCGGCGACACCATCACCCGAGCGAACTCCATGTTTTTCACATCCCGTACCCGCCCCAGGAACAACTTGGGCGCCTTGTCCCAGCGGTAACGGCTCTTGGCCTTGGCAAAGTGCTCCGGGGTATAGCCTTTGCGCAGCATGTTGGCCACGGCATTGAACGCCTTGTCATCGCCCTTGTCCTGCTCCAGGGCCTGCCAGCTGGCATAGCGGAACAACATCGGGTGTCGCGGCCGGGTGCCGTGGCGGTACAGCTCCATGCAGTCTTCGACGAACAGTTCGAAGTCCTTGCGTGCGCTTTTCAGCAATACGAATGGCACGCCCTGATGCGTCAGGCGCTGGAACCAGCCAAACAGCCCCCATTCGTCATCGACGATCAGCGCCGTAGGCTGTTCCGGCACCGTCACGGTATCGAAGAAACTGACCCGGGTGTAATGCTCGGCGCTGCCACTAAAGGCCGCCTGGATCGCCGCCGGGTGTGCCTGGATCAGCGGGTTGAGCACATTGTCCATCGCCGGCCCGGCACGCAGGGAATGGTCGATGCAGCGTTGGCGGATGAAGCTGCCATGGTGCGGGCTGAGGCCGTTGAGGTTCTGCAATTCGTCGCCCAGGGCAATGATCGACTGCGGGCTGCGATCCAGCACGTCAAGCATCGGTGCCGACAGCTCGTGGGCCTCGTCGACGATCACGTGGGTGTAGCGGCTATCGATCACATGACCGGTCAACGACAGCAGCTTGACCCGGTGGTAGTCGCGCACAGGCAACTGGACGTCCCGCGCGGACGGGCGAATCAGCTCTTGCCAGTACAGGCGGGCTTTTTCCAGCAGCACCTCCTGGTCCAGCGGTGAAGTGCCAGGCCCGGCCCAGGGCAAGTGGTGCAGTTGAAGCTGGGTGTCGGCACTGTGGCAGAACGTGCGCACGGCGCGGATGCACAAGGCAACCACATCGCGCGCGGCGAGCGGGCCGATGTCAGGGATGGCCAGCCAGCGTACAACCTGGTCATTCTGCGGGCGCCACGACAGTTTGGTGCGATACGGGTCGCGCAGACGCCAGCCGTTGCTGGTGAGGTCGCGGTTGAGAAGTTCGTCAGCCAACTGGCCGAAGGTCAGCGCCGTGTAGGCGGCAGCGTCCTTTACCCGCGCCTGCAGCGCGCGCAACTGGCCTTCGGTCATTGCCAGCAGCAACGTGCGCTGTGGCTCCAGCAGGCGGGCGAACTGGTGAATCAGGAAGGTCTTGCCAGTGCCAGCAAATCCCTGCACCGCCACTGACTCGTCGATACCACTGAGAAACTCGCGCAGCAGGCGGTTCTGCTGGTCGCTGAGCATCAGGTTGCTGGCCAGCGACGGCAGGTACACCGGATGCAGCGGTGTGGCCCGTTGGCGGTAGGTGTCGGCGAACTGGAAATTCCACTGGCCTTCGTTATCTAACAGTTCGTCTAGCGTGTACTGCACCTCGGCCGACAGCAGAGCAATACCGTTTTCGCCCAGCATGCCCAGGCCCATGGCAAAGGCTTCACGATCGAAGTGCTGCGCTACCTGGCTTTGAAAGCGCCCAGGCGCGGCGCTTTCAACTTCGTTGGCGATGCGCACGATTTCGGCGAAACGGCGTTCTTGTGCATCGGCCGAGGCGGTGGCGGGCTGGCGCGGCAGGTTTTGCACGAACAACACTGCGGCGGCTTCGAGGACGCTTGCAGTGGTGAAAAAGTCGGTGTTGGGCTCGCTGGCGAGGCGGTCGGCCTGGTCGCTGGGCAAAGGCAGGTAGAACATCGGCACCTCGGGTTGGATCAGGGCGGCACGATAGCAACTTTCGGCGTGAGATGCTGAGTTCAGTGTTGGCTGGGCCGGCCTGTTCGCGGGCGCGCCCGCTCCCACAGGATCGCCTCAGGTTCCTGTGGGAGCGGGCAAGCCCGCGAACAGGCCAGCAGCTATTTCGCTACCTTAGCCCCTGCCCCGCTTCAAGGTCTCGCTCGGAAACTCCTTGAACAATTGCCGGTAACTCTCTGAAAACCTTCCCAAATGCCAGAATGACCAGCGCATCGCGACCTCGGCCACGGTCGCCCTGCCATCGCGTAACAAATCGCGCCGGGCGCCGTTAAGCCGGCGCAAGCGCAGCCACTGCGCTGGCGGCATGCCGGTAAATGCCTTGAATGCCTGCTGCAACTGGCGCAACGAGACCCCAGCAACATCTGCCAGCTCCATCAGGTTCAACGTCTCCTCGGGGCAATCGGCCGCCCATTCGCTGACCCGACGCATGATCGCCCGTTCTTCGTCGCGCCGCCCCAACGCTACGCCCTGCAGGCGCTGGCTGGCGTTATCGAGGATGAACAGGCAATCCTCCAGCAGCTGCTCCGCCAGAGCCTGCCCCTGCAATGGGCAATCGGCCTGCCCCAGGCGCGTCAGCGTGGCACTCAGCCAACTGCCAAACAACGCGTTCTGCCCACTGCCCAGGGGCACCATGAACAACCCTTCGAGGCGCTGCGGGTCCAGCCCATGGCGGGCCAGGAAGGCCTGGTCGAACACCACTGCCACTTCCTGGTAGTTCTCCGGGGTTATCCAGATATTGCGGCTTTGCTCGTTCAGCAAGTACAGGCTGTTTTCGCTGCGGTCGAAGCAAAACGCCAGTGAACCACTCGGTGCCCGGAAAAACTGCTCTACGCGGGTATTCAGTCGCTCCTCGTACACCTCCACGCCCTCCATGCCCAGCCAGCGCAGCTCACCGCTGAAATGCCCCGGCGACATCTGCCGGTACTGCTGCTGCCAGCCGGGGGTAGCGCGCACTTGCTCGGAGACGTCGGTGGTATGGAAGGCCTGGACTTGCAGCGCATTGGGCGTTGTCACGCGAGATCCTAGTTGCACTCTTTTGGTGCATTGCTTGCCGAAGAAAATGGATAGATCGGCCCCGGGGGCTGCGACCAAGATAGTCTCCAGTGCGTCACCTGGGAAGTGCAACACCTTGCAAGCCGCGTTGCTCCCACACTAAAACCCAACCAAGAGGTCTGTATGAACGCCCCCTTCGATCAGCTGTACACCTGGCTGAAAGAACACCGCATCACCGAAGTCGAATGCGTGATCAGCGACCTGACCGGCATCGCCCGCGGCAAGATCGCGCCCACCGCCAAGTTCCTCCACGAGCGTGGCATGCGCCTGCCCGAAAGCGTGCTGCTGCAGACGGTCACCGGCGACTACGTTGACGACGACATCTACTACAACCTGCTCGATGCCGCCGACATCGACATGGTCTGCCGCCCCGACCCCAGCGCCGTGTACCAGATCCCGTGGGCGATCGAGCCAACGGCGATCGTGATCCACGACACCTTCGACAAGCAAGGCAACCCCATCGAGCTCTCGCCGCGCAACGTTCTCAAGAAAGTGCTCAAGCTCTACGCCGACAAGGGGTGGCAGCCCATCGTCGCGCCCGAGATGGAGTTCTACCTCACCAAGCGCTGTGAAGACCCGGACTTGCCATTGCAAGTACCGCTGGGGCGTTCTGGCCGTGCCGAAAGCGGCCGCCAGTCGTTCTCGATCGATGCCGCCAACGAATTCGACCCGCTGTTCGAGGACGTCTATGACTGGTGCGAGATCCAGGGCCTGGACCTGGACACGCTGATCCACGAAGACGGCCCTGCACAAATGGAAATCAACTTCCGCCACGGCGACGCGCTGGACCTGGCCGACCAGATCACTGTGTTCAAGCGCACCATGCGCGAGGCTGCGCTCAAACACAACGTGGCCGCAACCTTCATGGCCAAACCGATCACCGACGAGCCAGGCAGTGCCATGCACTTGCACCAGAGCGTGGTCGACATCGCCACCGGCAAGCCAATCTTCGCCAATGAAGACGGCAGCATGAGCCAGCTGTTTTTGCACCACATCGGCGGTTTGCAGAAGTACATCCCCAAGCTGCTGCCGATGTTCGCGCCCAACGTCAACTCGTTCCGCCGCTTCCTGCCAGACACCTCGGCACCGGTGAACGTCGAGTGGGGTGAAGAAAACCGCACCGCCGGGCTGCGCGTGCCCACCTCCAGCCCAGACGCAATGCGGGTGGAAAACCGCCTGCCGGGCGCCGATGCCAACCCCTACCTGGCCATCGCCGCCAGCCTCCTGTGCGGCTACCTGGGCATGGTCGAAAAGCTTGATCCCAGCGCGCCAGTGCAGGGCCGTGCCTACGAACGGCGCAACCTGCGCCTGCCGATCACCATCGAAGACGCGCTGCAGCACATGGAAGACTGCGAGACCGTGCAGCAGTACCTGGGCAAGCAGTTCGTCCAGGGCTATGTGGCCGTCAAGCGTGCCGAGCACGAGAACTACAAGCGGGTCATCAGCTCCTGGGAGCGTGAGTTCCTGATGATGAGCGTCTGACCCACCCCGGGGCGCTCTGCGCCCCCGTACACCGCACTCAAAGAACAAGACCAACGAGGTGTCCCCATGCGTCATCTGCAAGCCCTGATCCCCGCTGCGTTCACCCTGCTGTTCGCCACCACCACCCAGGCCACGCCCTCGGTCAGTGTGTACAACTGGACCGACTACATCGGTGACACCACCCTGGCCGACTTCCAGGCCAGCAGCGGGATCAAGGTGGTCTATGACGTGTTCGACTCCAACGAAACACTGGAAGGCAAGCTGCTGGCCGGGCGCACCGGCTATGACGTGGTGGTGCCGTCCAACCACTTCCTCGCCCGCCAGGCCCAGGCCGGTGCCTTTTTGCCACTGGACCGCAGCAAGCTGCCCAACTGGCAACACCTGGACCCCAAGCTGCTCAAGCAGCTTGAACAGAACGACCCCGGCAACCAGTACGCAGTGCCTTACCTGTGGGGCACCAACGGCATCGGCTACAACGTCGACAAGGTCAAGGCTGCACTGGGCGTCGACCATATCGACTCGTGGGCGGTGCTGTTCGAGCCCGAAAACCTGAAAAAGCTCAAGCAGTGCGGCGTGGCTTTCATGGACTCGCCCGACGAACTGTTCCCGGCGATGCTCAACTACCTGGGCCTGGACCCGCGCAGCGAAAAGCCGGCCGACTACGCCAAGGCTGAAGCACGCCTGCTCGAATTGCGCCCCTACATCACCTACTTCCATTCATCCAAATATGTTTCCGACCTGGCCAATGGCGATGTCTGCGTGGCCTTCGGCTACTCCGGTGACGTGTTCCAGGCCGCCAACCGCGCTGTCGAAGCGAAGAACGGCGTAAAAGTCGCCTACAGCATTCCCAAGGAAGGCAGCAACCTGTGGTTCGACCTGCTGGCCATCCCCAAGGACGCCAGCAACCCCGACCAGGCCCTGGCCTTCATCAATTACCTGCTCGACCCGAAAGTGATCGCCAAAGTCAGTGCCACGGTCGGCTATGCCAACGCCAACCCGGACGCCAAGGCCTACATGGATGCATCGCTGGTGCACAACCCCGAGATCTACCCACCCCAGGACGTACTGGACAAGCTGTACATCTCCAGCACCCCGAGCCCGAAGATCATGCGCGTCATGACCCGCTCCTGGAGCAAGATCAAGTCCAACCGCTGAGCCGAGAACGCCCATGTCTTTCGATTCCCAACACACTGCTTCGTACTACGCTGCCACGGCACGCAACGCGGCGCCCTACCCCAGCCTGGACAGCGAACTGACGGCCGATGTGTGCGTGGTCGGCGGCGGGCTGACCGGCGTCAACACCGCCCTGGAACTGGCTGAACGTGGCTTGTCGGTGGTGCTGCTGGAAGGCCGGCGCATCGGCTGGGGCGCCAGCGGACGCAATGGCGGCCAGCTGATTCGCGGCATCGGCCATGACGTCAGCGGTTTCACCCGGCATGTCGGCCAGGACGGCGTGCGCTACCTGAAACAGGCCGGCATCGATTCGGTGGCGCTGGTGGCCAGCCGCATCGCCCAGTACGGCATTGCCTGCGACCTGCGTTGGGGTTTCTGCGAACTGGCCAACACAGCCGAGCAGTTCGCCGCGTTCAAGGACGAGCAGGATGACCTGGCAACGCTTGGCTATCGCCCTGAAACCCGCCTTGTAGGCCCTGGGCAGTTGCATGAAATCGTCGCCAGCGACCAGTACGCGGGCGGCCTGGTAGACATGGGCTCGGGGCACCTGCACCCACTCGACCTCGTTCAGGGCGAAGCCCGTGCCGCCTATAGCCTGGGCGTGCGCATCTTCGAACAAAGCCCCGTGCTGCGTATCGAGCACGGCCCCCGCGTGACCTTGCACACGGCCCGTGGCAAGGTGCGGGCAGACAGCCTGGTGCTGGGCTGCAACGCCCACCTCGATGAGCTGGAACCGCGGCTGAGCGGCAAGGTGCTACCGGCCGGCAGTTACGTAGTCGCCACCGAACCCTTGCCCGAAGCACTGGCTACTGCCCTGATCCCGCAGAACATGGCGCTGTGCGACCAGAAGGTCGGCCTGGACTACTACCGCCTCACGGCAGACCGCCGCCTGCTGTTCGGCGGTGCCTGCCACTACTCCGGCCGCGACCCTAAGGATATTGCCGCCTACATGCGGCCC
This sequence comes from Pseudomonas sp. BP01, assembly GCF_022760795.1. Classification (NCBI taxonomy): domain Bacteria; kingdom Pseudomonadati; phylum Pseudomonadota; class Gammaproteobacteria; order Pseudomonadales; family Pseudomonadaceae; genus Pseudomonas; species Pseudomonas sp. BP01. The sequence continues at coordinate 64,017 of NZ_JAFBKA010000027.1, read as the reverse complement.
AAGGTGCTGAAGGTGTTCCCGCAACTGGCCAACGTGCGCATCGACTACCAGTGGGGCGGCATGATCGGCATCACCGCGAACCGCTTCCCCCAAGTCGGGCGCCTGAGCCAGCACCCGAACGTCTACTACGCCCAGGGCTATTCCGGGCATGGGCTGAACGTGACGCACTGGACGGCGAAATTGCTGGCCGAAAGCATCGCCCTCGGCCACAGCCAAGGCCTGGATGTGTTCAGCGCTGTTCCCCACCTGACGTTCCCTGGCGGCAAGGCTTTGCGCTCGCCGCTATTGGCACTGGGCATGCTGTGGTACCGGCTGCGCGAAGCACTGGGTTGAGCTGGCCGCAAGCCACGCGGTGCATCTACGCCCACTTTTCGCCTTTCCACCGGGGATTGAACTCGCGCACTGGCCAACTGCGGCGCAGCTGCTAGCGTTGTTCAGGCCGACCTCTCATGGATACGCCTTTATTATGAAATCACTGCCTCGCATTACCCTGTTGTGCGCCGCACTGCTTGCCGTGGGCGCCTGCTCCAGCAATCGCGTGGACCCCAAGGATTACTCCGGCTTCCTCAAGGATTACAGCCGGTTGCAAGAAGCCAAGAGCCCGTCGGGTGCCTCGGTGATGCGCTGGATCGACCCCAAGGTCAATATCAACCAGTACAGCCAGGTATTCATCGAGCCCAGCCAGTTCTACCCCAAGCCGCAACCCACCCCGGTCATCTCCGCGCAGACACTGGGGGAAATCACCCGCTACTTCAACGAAGCGCTGCGGCGTGAAATCGGTGGTGTCATGCCGCTGGCCAATGGACCTGGCCCGGGCGTGATCGTGGTGCGGCCGGCGATCACGGCAGTGTCTACCAGCAACGAGGGCCTCAGACCCTATGAGGTGATCCCCATCGCGCTGATCGCCGCAGGCGTGAACACCGCCACGGGCGGCCGTGACCAGGACGTGGACGTGGGCGTGGAGGCGGCGTTCCTGGACGGTGCCAGCCAGAAAGTGCTGGCCCAGGTGGTACGCAAAGGCGCGGGCCAGGAACTGGAGAACGATACCCAGAAGCTGACCCTGAATGACGTCAAGCCGGTACTGGATGGCTGGGCCAAGGACATGCGCGCCAGCTTCATTGAAGCCAAGCAGAAAGCCCGCTAAGGGGCCGCTCCCACAAAAGACCGCATTGCCCGATGCGGTTTTTTAGCACTCGACAAAAGCAACTGCCAAGCCGCCGCGCGAGGTCTCTTTGTAGTTGGCATGCATGTCTGCCCCGGTATCACGCATGGTGCGGATCACCCGGTCGAGCGAAATGAAGTGCTCGCCATCGCCACGCAACGCCATCTGCACCGCGTTGATCGCCTTGACCGCAGCAATCGCATTGCGCTCGATACACGGCACCTGCACCAGGCCGCCAACCGGGTCGCACGTCAGCCCCAGGTTGTGTTCCAGGGCAATTTCGGCCGCGTTTTCCAGTTGTGGCGGCGTCGCCCCCAACACCTGGGCCAGGCCGGCGGCAGCCATCGAGCAGGCCGAACCCACCTCGCCTTGGCAACCTACCTCTGCCCCCGAGATCGACGCATTTTTCTTGCACAGGATACCGACGGCCGCTGCCGCCAGCAGGAAGTCGACCACATCGGCATCGCAAACGGTCGGGTTGAACTTCATGTAGTAATGCAGCACTGCCGGAATAATGCCTGCGGCACCATTGGTGGGCGCGGTGACCATGCGCCCGCCGGCGGCATTCTCTTCATTCACCGCCAGGGCGAACAGGTTCACCCACTCCATGGCGCTGAGCGTCGAACCAATCACGTTGGGCTTGCCCAGTTCCTGCAGACTGCGGTGCAGCCGCGCGGCGCGGCGCTTGACGTGCAGCCCGCCAGGCAAGATGCCTTCGTTGCGCAGCCCGTTATCAACGCACTCGCGCATGGCCGCCCAGATGCGCAACAGGCCTTCACGTATTTCCGCTTCCGGGCGCCAGGCCCGTTCGTTGGCCATCATCAGTTGCGCCACGCTCAAGCTGTGTGCTTTGCACAAGGCCAGCAACTGGGCAGCACTGTCGAACTCATAAGGCAGCACAACGTCATTGGCTTTGGCAGAGAGGGCATCAATTTCGGCTTGCTCGACGATAAAGCCGCCGCCAACCGAATAATAGGTTTGCAGCAGCAGGCTGCCCTCCCCGTCCATTGCTTCCAGGCTCATGGCATTGGGGTGGTAAGGCAGGCTCTCGTCGAGCAGCAACATGTCACAGCCATACTCGAAGGCCAGCGGGTGGCTGCCATCCAGCATCAGGCAATGCTCCTGCAACACCTGGCCAATGCGCGAGTCAATGGTGGCCGGGTCGATGCGGTCTGGCCACTGGCCCATCAGCCCCAGCAGGCAGGCGCGATCGGTAGCGTGGCCAACCCCGGTGGCCGACAGCGAGCCATACAACCGCACTTCGACGCGCGTTACCTGCGCCAGCAGGCCCTGCTCACGCAGGGCCTGGGCAAACGTCGCCGCTGCCCGCATGGGGCCGACGGTGTGGGAACTGGACGGGCCGATGCCGATTTTGAAAAGGTCGAAAACACTGATAGCCATGCTAATGCCTGACCGTGCCCTGATATGAATCCACAGCACGGTTATCTGATGAAATTGAGCGGTAGTGCGATTTTGCGCGATACTGACGCGCTGGCTCACAGATGACCAACGAATCTTTCTAAGCAAGCCTTTAGTGGTACTAAACAATGCGACGACAACTCAATGGCCAGGTCTTTGTCTGGCTGCATGTATTCGCCTGCGCAGCCCGACACCTGTCCTTTACCCGCTGCGCCGAAGAGCTGCACATCACCCCCGGCGCGGTTAGCCAGCAAATGCGCCAGCTGGAAGAGCGCCTGGGTTACCGGCTGTTTCTGCGCCGGGCGCGTGGCGTGGAGCTGAGTGCCGAAGGGCAACGCCTGGCGCAGACGGTGGCCGAGGCCTACGGCAGTATCGAGGCTGAACTGCTGCGCCTGGACGCCGGTGAGATACGTGGCACCTTGCGCGTGCGCTCGATCCCGTCGTTCCTGGCCAAATGGCTAACCCCACGCCTGCCGCGCTTTCAGCAGCGTTACCCGGACATCGAACTGCGCCTGGTGGCCGAAGACAGCGCCCAGGCATTGACCCCAGGCGACTTCGACCTGGCTATCGACCTGAACGATGGCAGCTACCCTGGCATGCTCTCGACACCCCTGCTGGACGAACAGATCTTCCCGGTGTGCTCACCCACCCTGCTGCGCGGGCGCCCGCCACTGCATGGGCCGGCAGACCTGGTGCACTACCCGCTGCTGCATGACATCACTGCCTGGCGTGGCAGTTCGGAGTATGCGGAGTGGGAGTTCTACCTGGAGGGGATTGGCGCCGCCGGCCTGAATGTGCGGCGTGGCCATACCTTCAACCGCAACCACCTGACCATCGAGGCGGCAATTGCCGGTATTGGTGTAGCCATCGCCCGGCGCACACTGCTAAATGACGAACTGGAGCGCGGCGCGCTGATCGTGCCGTTTGGCGTGCCAATCGCCAACCACAAACGCTACATGGTGCATTACCCGCCAGGCGGGTTGAACCAGCCGGGCGCACGGGCAGTGCATGACTGGCTGGTGGAGGAAGCACGGGGGTTCAGGGAATTGCATCCACTGAACAAGGACTAGCCCGCCTGTAAGCGGTCGCTTTCTTCGAACAACATATTAACTATCTGATTCAGATCGGGCCCTGTGGGAGCGGGCGTGCCCGCGAACACCGGCACAGCCGGTGCCATACAGCGCGTCGCATTCTTCGCGGGCACGCCCGCTCCCACAGAGTATGTGTTGTGCTTTCGATGGCTAGTAAGCGTGCTTACCGGTAAACGCATTGAGGGTGCGCACCAGAATCACAAAGTCCAGCCATAGCGACCAGTTGTTGATGTACTCGATGTCCGAATCCACCCGCTGGATCATCTGTTCGATGTCCTTGGTCTCCCCCCTGAAACCGCGCACTTGCGCCAGGCCGGTCATGCCCGGCTTGATGTTGTGGCGGGCAAAGTAATCGACGATGTCTTGTGAATATAACGTGTCATGTTGCAACGCATGTGGCCTTGGCCCCACCAGCGACATTTCGCCCGTTAACACGTTGAACAACTGTGGCAGTTCATCGAGGCTGGTGCGACGGATGAAAGCGCCAATCTTGGTCAACCGCGGGTCATTCTTCTGCGCCTGTTTGACCACGCCATTGTCCGGCTGATGAACATGCATGCTTCTGAACTTCCAGATACGGAACGACTCGCCCGTCCAACCCGTGCGTTCCTGACGGAAGAACACGGGCCCGCGACTGGTAAGTTTGATGGCCAGTGCAACGCCCAGCAAGACAGGCGATGCACACAGCAGTATCAATGCCGCCAATACCCGGTCCTCGATATTCTTCAGGAACAGGCTCATACCCGTTAGCGGCGTTTCAGAAAGGGTCAGCACGGGAATACCAGCAATTTCCCGCACGCTGTGGTTGATCAGGCGCAACGAGAAGATGTCCGGCACCCAGTTCACAGCGATGCATTTGTCGAGCAACTTGAAGTACACATCGTTGATGACCTCTGAGCCCCCCAGCGGGGTCACCAGGTACACGGTGCGAATGCCATGCTGGGCAACGATTTCATCCAGGTCTGCAATGTGCCCAAGCACGGGCAGGCGTTGCTTGCCCTCAGCACTTTCCTGCCCCTGCTCACCAGCTATGTCAGTCACCACACACCCCAGCACCCGCTCGCCAAACCAGGGGTTGCTGCTGATTTTTTGATACAGAAAATTGGCCAGGTCACCGTTGCCGATAATCAGTGCATTGTCCAGACGTGCATGCGCGGTAAAGCGCTTTTGCAGTTCACGAACAGCAAAGTGCAAGAACAACTGGGCAATATAACCAATGATGAACAACTGCACGACCAACAGCCGTGAATACGTTTCACTTTGCTTGGTCAAAAAGGCCATGACCACAAGAAAACAGAACGTTGCCGACCAGGCCTTGAACAGGCGGAAGGCCTTGATAGAAAGACCGACGTTAGTGCGATAGATTGCATAATGGTCGTAGATGACGGCCAGTGCGCCGACCAGCAACAGTAACATGATCACATAATCGGAGGTAATGTAACCAAACTGGTCATAGATGAGATACCAGGCAATACCGGTTACTGCAATACCATCGAGCCCCGCCTGAATGGCGTTACTTACGCTGCTTCTTCTTTGGAGTAAGGAACGACTGCTTCTGGGTTCGAAAACCATTTCAGACCTCATCTATTTGAGCGTAGCAAGTGCCGTCCATCAAACATCAAGTCTTGAATACAGCGTGTTCAACGCCAGTGAAGCCGGATCGCGCAGCCCCCAAGCCACTGATCTCACTGTAGCAGCCACCTGCCATCGGCGCGGACTTTGGCCGAATCATACGATGCCCCTGGCCGAATCGGCGGCCTTGCGGCACAGCAGGGTGCGCAGCAGGAACAACGGATTGCCCACCACATAACGCATGAACAGGCGTTTCGGCTCGCGTAGCAACCGGTAGGCCCATTCGCCACCCAAATGCCGTAGCCAGTGCGGTGCCCGGCTGACCTTGCCACCGAGGAAATCCAGAATCGCCCCACCGCACACGATCAGGCACGGCCCACCGACGGCTGCCAGCCTGGCTGCTACTGCTTCCTGCTTGGGCATGCCCATGCCCAGCACGATCAGTTCCGGCTGCTGTTCCCTGGCCAGTTGCAGGTAGGTGTCGATGCTGGCGAAGCCATCGTGGACCGAGACCGGCACTACGCCAAACAAGGCTTCGCTGTGTTGCACAGCCTGGTTCAGGTAAGGTTGCTGCGTGCCCCAGAACGCTACCCGTCGCCCACTGTATGCCGCCATGAGACTGGGAATGAAGTCGGTGCCATTCATGTTGAGCCCAGGCTCCAGCCCCAACCGGCGATAAAGGATCGCCATGCCAGAGCCGTCGCGCAATAGCACATCGGCCGCCGACAACGCCTTACAATACGCACCGTCGCGCACCACCAGGTTCATTGCATGTGCATTAACGAAGCCCAGCACGGTTGCAGATTCCGGGGCGGCAAGCCTGTCGAGCAGGTGCTGAGCCGCGGCGCTGTCAGGCACCACCTCAAGCGTGTCGATAATACCCTTCCAGCGTTTCTGCCATTGCCACTGGGCCATCAGTCATCATCCCGTTTGGAGCGCACCCATTCGACCTGGCGCTTGATCAGGAACCCCAGGTACAGGGGGATCTTCCTTGCGGCGTAAAAAGGCGCGTACAGCAGCACGGAAAACGGGATCAGTTCACGGCAGAAGCGTGCCCACGCCAGCACAACGGCAAGGCCGAGCATGACCAGCGCAGCCAGTGCGATCCACGCAGGCGTCGCATGGCCTGACAGCCAGCACGCCAACCAGGTCACCAGATTGAGCCCCAGCAACGCCAGCACCAGCAACGCCAGAGGTGGCACCAACAGGTCCAGGGTCATGGCCAGCAGGCTGCCGTTGCGCTGGCTGATGGCGGCCAGCGCACGCTTGGGTGCATCGGCCAGCATCAAGCCCAGATGGCCATGCTCCCAGCGGGTGCGCTGGCTGTTCATGCCTTGCTGGCTGGCCGGAAACTGGCTGGTGACCAGCGCTTCGGGGCAGAACACCGGCGGCTTGCCCTGCTGGCACAGATCCAGCCCCAGCTTTACATCCTCCACCAAGTGCCCATTGGCCAGGTTGATCAAGGCCAGGTCGTGCCAACCGAATGCCATGCCTGCCCCCATCAGCTGGCACGGCAGCCCCAGCCGGGCCCAACCACGCGGACGCACCAGGTTCTTGACCCGCCAGGCGAATTCGGCGACCTGTACCTTCAGCCCGCTACCGGCGGGTGCGCGCATCAGATACAGCGCCTGCACCGGGCGCTTGACCTGGTGATAACGACGCGCCAGGCAGTCAATCGCCCCCTCGCCTACCTGGCAGTCGGCATCCACCACAATCACCACCTCGGGCGGCTGGTCGGCCAGGTGGCGTACGCCGAAGTCCAGGGCGTAGCCTTTGCCACGTCGCAACGTATCAAAGCGTTCCACCACCTCGGCGCCGCCCTCGCGGGCCAGCCGCGCCGTGTCGTCACTGCAGTTGTCGGCCACCACAAGCAAGCGGTCGCCTGCGAGTAATTGCGGGGTAATGCTCGCCAGCGTTGCCCGAATGATCGCAGCCTCATCATGGGCCGGTACCAACACTGCCACCCGCGGACGCACGCTGGTGCCCAGGGGCCGCGAGCGCGGCGGCAGGCAGGCCAGCAGCATCTGCAGGAAAAACACCGACACAGGCACAAGGGCGATGACCGCCAGCAGGCCCAGTAACCAACTCAATACACTCATCATGCGGATGCCTTGAAGTAGCCGGCCAGTTTGGCCGCCTCGGTGTCGATATCATGCCGTTGCAGCACGCGCTGGTAAGCCGCCTCACCCATGCGCTGCAGCACGTCGGCGGGTTGCGCAAGGCATTCGGCCATGGCCTGCGCCAGTTCGTCCACCGCGCCAGCAGGGAACAGCCAGCCGTTCTCGCCCGGGCGCACCAGCTCAGGGATACCTGCCACGTAGGTGGTCAGTACTGGCCGGCGCAAGGCCATGGCCTCCATGATCACCACCGGCAAGCCTTCGGCGAAGCTGGGCAATACCAGCGCGCGAGCGGCAAGGATTTCGTCGCGTACCTGTGTGCTGCTGATCCAGCCGGTGATGCGTACGTGCTGCTGCAAGCCGTGGCGGGTAATCAGCGCCTCGATCTGCTCGCGCATCTCACCGTCACCTGCCAGGACCAGTTCGAAGGCGATCGACTGTGCCGCAAGCTGACGGGCCGCCTCAAGCAACAACAGCTGGCCTTTCTGTTCACAGAGCCGGCCGACGCACACCAGCCGTGGCACCGCCGGAACATTCACCGGCAGCACCTCATGGAAAGCCCGCTCCAGGCCGCAATGCACCACTTTCACTTTGGCCCAATGCTCGTGCGCCACCCAGCGAAACAGCTGGCTGCGCCCGTAAGAACTCACCGCTGCAACAAAGGCGGCACGCCGCACCTTCTCGCCCATGTGCAAGAACTGCGGCTTGTCGAACTCTTCCGGCCCATGCACGGTAAAGCTATAGGCCGGGCCGCCCAGCAGGTTGGCCAGCATCACCACCTCGGTAGAGTTGGTGCCAAAATGGGCATGCACGTGTTTGGCCTCACCGGCCTGCAGCCAGTGCAACACCTGGCAGGCCTCGGCCAGGTAGACCAGGTGGTAGGGCCACGCGCGGTCAGCGCGCAAGCCAAGGCGCATCGCCAGCCTCAAGGCCTGGAAAAAACGCCACGGTTGTGCGCGCAGTACCTGCAACGCAGGCGTCAGCAACCCTTTTATGCCGCCTTGCAACACATAACGGGTCTTGGCCCGCTCGGCCGTGTCCTCGGCGTCCTGCAACTCAGCGTCCCACCCCCGCAGAGCAATGCGTTGCACCTCTACGCCCTGGCGCTCCAGCGCCAGTATCTCGCGGCGGATGAAACTGTGGCTGACCTTCGGGTACTGATTGATGAAGTAAGCGATGCGCATACGAATCCAGATCCAAACCCGCTTGATGACCTACCTCCCCTGGCAACCTTCACTTCAGGCTGTCGACTACGGGCGGTCTGTCTACTGCCGATGCACTCACAACAAATGCATCCCCCTGTTTTCCTTGTAGTCCAAGGTTGTGACCGCTGCTTGGCAATGCTGCCTGCAACCGCGCGAAAACATCGTCGAGCATCGCCTGGCGGCGGCGGTACATCGCCCGTTTCTTCGCCGGAATGTCGGTTTCCGCCCGCTGCGCCGGGGCCAGCGGGAGGGTGTAGAAGTCCGCCTGATTCGAGGCGCTGGCGCCGTGTTCCTGCCAGATGACGTCATAGTTCGCTGCAAGGTCCTGGCCCTTGTCGCTGCCAAAATACGGATGCCGATGGTGCCGGCAAGCATCGCTGACCGCGTACAGGTGCGCGACACCCAGCGTTCGGGCCAGGCACTTCAGCGCTTCGAGTACCAGGCTGCGCGGGCGCAGGCCTTCGAAGTCCTTGGTCAGGTCGCGGTAGATGGCCAGCGAGGTTTCGCTGTCGATGCCTTTGTGGATGCCCTGCACGGCGCCGATGAACAGGTACAGCTCACCCTGGCTGCGGCACAGGGTGAACGCCAGTGAAGCCACGCGCAGGTCGCCCTGGAACAGGTTCAGGACCAACTCGCCTTCGCGTTTGAACCAGATCGGCCGGTCCAGCACCAGGCGGCAGCCCGGCGAATGGCTGGCCAGATCGCACAGCGTCAAGCTTTCGTCCCGCCCCAGCAGCAACAGCGCCGGAAACTGACCTGCCAGCACTTCAAAGTGCGAAGCGACCACCGCCAGGCGCTGCGGGGCTTCCCAGCATTTGCTGAGATAAGGCCACTGCACCACACCGATGCAGTCCACCCCAAGCCGCTGCACACCTTGCTTGCCGAGTGCCGCCGTCATGCGCTGCATGAAACCATTGAGCTCAGGCCATTGCCTGGCAATCTGCAGCATCAACTTGTACTTGTTGTTCAACGCCCGCAACGAGTAGCCCGGTTGCAAGGTAAACACGCTTTTCACGAGGGTGCCGAGCATCATGGTTATCTCTCACTTGTACTCGATCAAAGCCGATTTGCCGGCCGCGAAGCGGTGGCGCATGAACTTCAGCTGGCCGAGCATTTCCGGGAACTTGCCCAACACCAGAAACACCGCCTGCAGCCAGTTTTCGCGCGCCGACTTGCCACCGCGGCGCGCCAGGCGCACGGCCTGCAGCGGGTAGATCAACAGCAGCAGCAGGCCCCAGCCACCCAGCAGCAGGCAGGCCAGCACGATCACCACGGGTATGCCCAGGCCCCATAACCACGCCCGACGCGACTCGCGCAACCAGTGCTGCTCGGGCGGCTGGCCATGCAGGTAGGCCCCTTCGGCATAGGCATGGCCGGCACGCAGGCTGCGCCTCCACCATTGGCTAAAGCGGGTCATGGCAGCGTCGTGCAGGGTCATTTCGGCGGCCAGGCGCCAGACCTTCCAGCCCTTGGCCCGCAAGCGCACGCACAGCTCAGGCTCCTCACCGGCAATCAGCTCGGCGCGAAAGCCTCCGACAGCGGCAAAAGCGTCTGCGCGCATCAGCGCATCGCCACCGCACGCCTTGGCCTCACCGATTGGGGTGTCCCATTCCAGGTCGCACAACAGGTTGTACACCGACCGTTCCGGGAAGCGCTCGCGCCGCCGGCCACACACCACTGCCACCTCGGGGTGGTGGTCGAGAAACTGCTGTGCCGTGGCCAGCCAGTGGGCATCCACCTCGCAATCGCCATCAACAAACTGCACCAGCTGCATCGACGGCAGCAGCCGCTGCAAGGCGCTAAAGCCTTCGTTGCGCGCGCGCGCTGCGGTGAACGGGATAGCCAGGTCCAGCGCCAGTACCTCCACCCCCAGGCTGCGGGCCAGCTGCAGCGAGCCGTCGGTGGAGTCTGAGTCGACATACATGACCTTGCCCGCACCCTTTACCAGCGAACGCAGGCAACGCTCCAGACGCGGGCCCTCGTTGCGACCGATGACCACCACCCCGATTGCTGTCGCCATGGGCCTCACTCGACGGGCGCCGTGGCGGCGGGCTGCCTGGCCTTGATGGTGGCCGGCACCCCTACCGCCAGGCAATTGTCCGGCACATCCACCAGCACCACGGCGTTGGCGCCGATGATCACGTTGTTGCCAATACGGATGCTGCCCAGCACCTTGGCGCCGGTACCAATATCGACGTTATTGCCAAACACCGGGGCAATCGGCTCGTCGACATTCTTCAAGCCCACCACCACGCCGTTGCGGATACGGCAGTCATCGCCAAACCGGGCATAGCCACTGATGACGATGCCGCCAAAATGGTCGATGACGAAGTTGCGGCCGATCACCACTTCGCACGGCAGTTCGATGCCAGTGATGATCTGCACGAACTTGAACAGCACCTTGTAGATCAGCGAGAAGAGTTTGCGCAGCAGTGCCGGGCGCACGGTGTAGCGCCACCGACCAAAGCGGTATACCAGCAACACCCAGAAACCCTGCGCGCCCCAATCTCCGCCATGGGCCCGCAGGTCGGCACGAATATTCTCGAACATGGCTCTAGCTACCTTGTCGGTTGGCTGGCGTACCGGGTCTTGAACAACAGTGACCAGGTCGCCCGGCAATGACGCCAGCAGGACTGAATCGCGCCCCAGCCGCGTCGTTTCAACAGCGCCTTGAGTGCCAGCACCAGGTCACCCAGGGTGACCAGCAGCATGTGCAGGGCAAGCCCCGCCAGACCGTGATGCTTGCGGAAATACAACAGCTCGCTCTCGATCTGGTAGGAGGAAATTTGCCGGCTGGCCGCTTCCAGCTCCGCCACGGACTTGGAGCTTTCGCCCCCGATGTGCACCACTGTGGTATGCGGGTAGAACACCACCTTCCAGCCGGCCTCCTTCACCCGCTTGCAGTGGTCCACCTCCTCGTAGTACAGGAAGTAACGCGGGTCGAACAGGCCCACCTTGTCAAGCACTTCGCGGCGTACCAGGTAGAAGCAACCCGGCAACCAGTCGCACTCGCGCACCGAGGCGTGGTCCCAGGTCATTTCATCGACCATCTTCAACCCCGGGAAGAAGCGCCCCAACCCGGTACGCCCGACAAACACGTTAAGCGGTGTAGGGAAGTAGCGGCAACTGGGCTGCAAATCGCCGTCGCGCCCCTCCAGGCGCACCCCCAGCACGCCGCACTCAGGGTGTGCGTCCATGTAGTCGAGGGTTTTTTGCAGGGAGTCGGTGGCAACGAAGGCATCGGTATTGAGCAACAAGGCGTACTTGCCTTTCAGGTGCGCCAGCAACTGGTTGTTTGCCCGGCCAAAACCCACGTTTTGCTTGTTGCTCAGCAGCAATGCCTCGGGGCACACCTGGGCCATGCGCTGCACCGAGTCATCGCGCGATGCGTTGTCCACCACCAGGTAACTGGCCAGCCGCTCGCTGTCGGCCCGGCGCAGCGCATCGAACATCGGCTGCAGCAGTCCGGCGGTATTGAAGTTGACCACCATGACATCCACAGGTTTGCTAGCCATTTTTGCTGTCCCCGAAGAAGTACTGGCGCCTTTGTGCCATCAGCTGTGGTTCCACTTCCGGGTCGTAGGCGCCATTGCGCTGCTTGACCAGGTCGATCCATGGGTAGGCTTCGCAACGTGCCTCGACCCGTTGGATCAACTGTTCGGTAGTGCAGATGAACTCGGCCGGGTTGCCACCATAGACAGTACCTGGCGGCACGTCCTTGGTCACCACCGCCCCTGCGGCCACGATGGATTCGGGCCCGATGGTCACGCGGGGCATCACGATCGCACCATGGCCGATGAAGCAGTTGTCCTTGATATCGATGAAGCCGACCGAATCCAGGTGCTTGCCAAAACGATGCTCGATCAGCAATACCACCCCGTCATGACCGATCAACGTGCAGTCGGACAAGCCCACGCTGTTACCGATACGTACCAGCGAAGGGTCGAGAAACTTGCAGCCTGTATTGACGAAGAAATTGCTGCCGACAGAGTGAAAGTTGCCCCATCGGGCGAGGTAGGCACCCCATTCAAGGCCAGAAGGGTTGCAGAATCTCCTGTAGAACTTGCCCCCTCGCCCGGTTGCATGGGCGTAGTGCGCCACTGCCTTGCGTATCCATCCCTTCATACTGCCTGGCCTCGCGATCTGAACAATCTGGAGTGTCCTGAGGCGTTCCGGTCTCATTTTTCTAGGTGCTGACCGCAGCGCACTCAACCGATGTACAACCTGCATCACGCAGCGGCGCCGCTGGCCGCTCTCATCCTGGTATCGAGGTGATCGGCCAGCCGCACGGCAAACTGCAATAACGGCATGGTCGGGTTGGAGGCGCCCCCCTTGGCGAAGATACTGCTGCCGGCGACATACAGGTTCTCGGTACCGAACACCTTGCAATTGGCATCCACAACACCGAACTGCGGCGAAGCTGCCATGCGCGTGGTACCCATGTGGTGGGCATGCGGCGCCATTGTCAGCGGTATCGAGGTGTCGTAAACGAAATCGTTGAGCTTGACGAAGCCCAGGTCCATGTCGGCGAACTGCTTGGCCAGTTCGCTGCCAATGCACTTGATGGTGTGCCGGTCATCAGCGCTCAGCGCCCAGTTGACATTGACCTTGGCCACCCCCAGTGCGTCCTTCTCGTCCAGCAGCGAAATACGGCTGTGCAGGTTGGGGAACTGCTCGATCATGGTGCTGATCACGCCGTCGCCCGGGCAGCTGAACTTGGCGACGAAGGCGACCTTGCTGGCAACCCCCATGTCGCAGGCCAGGTTCTCCAGAAAATGCTTGACCTCGGCGGTGCGGCCATAGGTCTGCACATCGGCCAGCAAGGCGGCGGTGACATTGCCCTTGCCGGCCTTGTACTCGTCCACGAAGGCATCGGTGGTGTAGTACTGGCGCGGCTCCGGGTCCTGCCCGGACTTCAGGATGAACGTACCCAGGTCGATGTTCAGGTGCTCCATGAAGCATCCGCCGACCAGCCCTTCCTTGCTCACCACGCCGGCCGCCACCAACGTCTGGCTGTTAAGCAACTGCCGGGCATTCTCGATGGCGCCCGTGGCCAGGATGAAATTTCTTGCCACCAGGCGCTGCCGATTGCGTTCGTAGTCGGATAAAACCACCGCAGCCAGATGGCCAGAGCCCTTGTCGAATTCCAGGTCTACGCAATTGCAGTTGATGAATACGTCCAGGCCTTTGGTCTGCTCCAGCGCCGTGGCGTACTTTTGCGCAAAGCGTGTCGGCGTGCTGAGCAAAAAGCGGTCTGCCTCGAAGTCACCGCCATCCAGGCCGGTATTCATGGTACGAAAATTCGAACCGGGTGGCAGGTCGACAATGTCCATTGCTGCCGGCAGGTAGGCTTCGATCTCCGAATAGGGAATAGGCCAACCCGGCAAATCACCTGGCGGGGCGACGGTAAAGTCTGACGGCGTGAATGGCCGGCAACGGCCGGCCCAGTGGTTGGAGGTGCCCCCCAGATAACGCAGGCGGGTCTCCTCGGCATACAGCTCCAGGCCCGTGGATGCACAGGCGTACAAGCCTTGCGAGTGCGGCGCATATTCGCGCCCCCCGCCTTCGGCGAGCAGTACGTTCCAGCCAGCGGCGGCCAGCCGCAAGCCCAAGGTGATACCCGCCGGGCCGGCACCGATGATGCAGAAATCGTAGTCGTCTCGCAGCGCCTTCTGCTGCTGAAAGTCCTTGATCATGCTGGCGGGTTCCGCAAGTAACGGGACGGCAATACCCAACCGTTGATTACCACGAACCCGGGCTGTTCGACAGGTTTGCCAGCACCGGACGCCGAGGCGCCAAACACCGCGCCACCCACACCCAGCAAGACACAACTCTGGAGAAAGCCTCTACGGCCCAACTGCGCAGTACAAAAAGTGAGCTTCCCCATAATCCCGTGACCTGTACCCATGAAAGTTGCACCCAGCACGCTGCTTCAAAGCCAGTTGAAAAAGGCCGTCAGCAGTGCTCCGCACAGCGCCCCGACCAGCAACATCGGCAGCACCACAAGCTCACGTTTCAGGCTGAACATACCCAGTTTGCAGTTCACATACACAACCAGCACCATTGTTGGCACGGCATGCAGGGCGACGCCCCAGATCGCCCATTCCACACCACCAATCGCCAGCAATAGCGGTAGCAGCCCCCATAGCGAGACCAGGCGGATGATGTTGTCCATGGCCTGGTATTTGGTCAGGCCCAAGGCAATCCACACCTGATGAGCCAATGTATAGCGCATTACGATGAACGACAGCGAAAGAATTGCTAGCATCTGGCCAGCTTCACGGTAGCGATCGTCATACATCCAGCCGATCAGCAACGGGCTGGCGGTCAGGAAGCCACCACAGATGAACAGCACAAGCAGGTCCACGAGCAGGCGGAACCGGTGATACAGCGCTGTGAGGCGCTCCTTGTCATCAGCCCGGGCTGCTTCACTGAAGGCGGGAAGCGCCACGGCACCGACAATTTTCATCAGCGCGGTCTGCACTGCGCCAAGGATCAGCACGGCAATCGAATACACCCCCAGTTGCGCCGCCGACATGCTGGCGCCAAACCAGATGCGGTCACCGTACATGGCCAGCACGCCGACCATCGACGACAACAGGATCCAGCGGCCGAACACGATCAGCTCGGTCAGCGCCGTACGGTCCCAGCGCAGGTGATTGTTCGGCCCCTCCAGGGCGGTATGCCCCAGCACAGTCCAGGCCACCGCCGAAACCAGGCCTGAAACCACCAGTGCCCAGATCGAATGGGTCAGCAAGCCCAGCACCAGCATCACCACCAGGCCGGCCACCTGCGAGGCCAGGTCGACCAGCACCACGCGCTTTTGTTGGAAAGTTCTGACAGCCACATCTATCTTGGTGGACTGGAACCCCCAGATGGCTGCCGACAGGCCGGTTACCGCCAGCACCATCGGCAGCACCGGGGCAGCATAGGTAGAGTCGGCCGGCCACAGTTCTGCCAGCTGGGCCAACCAGGCGCCCATGGCCAGCAGCAGGGTCAGGGCAAACAACAGAAAGCCGCGGATGATCTGCACGGTCCAAGCGGTGTTGAGAAAATCCGGGTCGTCACCACGGTGACTCTGAATGATGTTCTGGCGCAGGCCGACATCGGAAAGCAGATGCAGAAGCACCGAAACGGTGGTGGCGATGACCATCACCCCGAACATTTCCGGCAGCAGCAAGCGGGCCATGATCAGATTGCCGCCCAGGCGCATCACCTGAGAAGCCACCTGCGAGACCAGGTTCCACGACCCGGCCCTCAGGGCCCGGTTGCGCAGGCTCGCAGCGGCTGACACATCAATCGACGGCATGACTTCAATCTCTGACTGATTGGCTAAAAGTCACTATAGTTTCAATTAGCCACGATGCTAGCCGTTGCCCACCAAGGGAAAGGTGTACATAGCCGATGCCTGAACATTTTCGTGCGTTGATCGTCATCCTGTTTTTGGCGAGCGTGGTCTTCTTGATGGCGCGGCGGCCTGCCACCGACCTTATTCCGCTCAGCGACTACAAGCGCCGGCGCAATCTCTGGTTTCTGCTGACTGTGCTGGCCTTTGTCTCGCACAGCTTCTGGCTGTACCTGGGTGCAGGCGCGGTCATCCTGTTGCTTGCAGGGCGCCGCGAGCACAACCCCATGGCGTTGTTCTACATGCTGCTGTTCCTGATCCCGCCGGCATCGGTGCAGGTACCGGGGTTTGGCGTGGTCAACTACCTGGTCGACCTCAACCATATCCGCCTGCTCACCCTGTGCGTGCTGCTGCCGGCCGCGCTGCAGCTGCGCCGGCAGGCGGACACGTTGCGCTTCGGCCGTACCTGGGCCGACAGGCTGCTGGCGGCCGGGCTGCTGCTGATGAGCGTTTTGTATCTGCGCGAAACCACCCTCACCGACACCCTGCGCCAGGCGCTGTACCTGTATGTCGACGTATTCCTGCCGTATTACGTGGCCAGCCGTGGCCTGCGCCAGATCAGCGACTTCAAGGACACCCTGCTGGCCTTCGTGCTCACCGCCTTCGTCATGGCGCTGATCGCCGTGGCCGAATATGTGCGCCACTGGCTGCTGTACAGCGCCCTGATCGACGCCATGGGCGTGCCTTGGAGCATGTCCGGTTACCTGAGCCGTGGCGGCGCACTGCGGGCCAGCGTCACCACCGGCCAGGCGATTGCCTTGGGTTACGTAATGAGCGTGGCGATCGGCCTGTTCCTGTTCGTGCAGGGTTATGTGCAACGCCCGCTGCACAGGGCGATGGGCGCACTGCTGCTGGCCGCCGGGCTGTTCGCGCCGTTGTCACGTGGGCCGTGGATCGGGGTCGTGGTCATCGTGGTGGTCTTCATTGCCATGGGCAAAGGCGCGGTCAGGCGCCTGGCGCTGCTAGGCGCGGCCGGCATGCTGGCGCTGCCCTTGCTGACCGTCATACCGGGCGGTGACAAGGTGCTGGACCTGCTGCCGTACATCGGCAACATCGAAAAAGAGAACATCACCTACCGCGAGCGGCTGATGGACAACTCCTGGATCGTCATCCAGCGCAACCCGCTGTTCGGCTCGTTCGACTTCCGCAACACCCCGGAAATGCAGTCGATGATCCAGGGCGAAGGCATCATCGACATCGTCAACACCTACATCAATCTGGCGCTGCGGGTCGGGCTGGTCGGGCTCGGGCTGTTCGTTGCGTTCTTTGCCGTGGTGTTGAGGGGTATCCGCAGGGCCATGCTCAGTTTTCCCGACAAGGATGACGAACGGCGACAGCTGGGGCGGGCGCTGCTGGCAACGCTGATCGGCATTCTGGTGATCATCTTCACCGTCAGCAGCATCACCTTCATCCCGGTGGTGTACTGGTCAATCGCGGGGCTTGGCGTGGCCTACATCCAGATGGTCCGCCGGCTGAACAGCAGCCCGGTCATGGAACTGGCCGAACCCGACCTACAACCCAGGTAATGTCAATGAACGTGCTCACCCTGCATCATCTCGTGCGCCTTTCGGCCATTGCCGGCCTGGCCTTGCTACCGGTGGCCGGCTGGGGGTCAGACTGGCAGGTCAGTGTCGATGAGCAGAATGGCTTGCCCACCGTGACACACGGCGGCGGCCCGGTGATGAAAGCCAAGTTCGACTTCTGGGCGGCCAACTGGAGCTGGACCGGCTTTTACACCGACTTCAAGGTCACTGGCCCCTACCAGTACACGCTGCTGGGCAAGAACAAGGACCTGGACTTTGACCTGAAGGCGGATATCCGCAAGGACCAGGCACAAACCCTGAGTTGGACATTCGACCTCAACGCCCACAGCCGCCAGGCCGGGGTGATGGGCGGCGGTATGGTGTTCCAGTTCGACCCGGCGCAAATCGCGGGCGACATGGGCGCCCCGCAACTGTTGCCCGACAACCGCGGCTGGTCGTGGGGCAAGGCCGACCAGGGGCGGCGGGTCGAGATGCGCTTCGATCCGCCACTGGCCAAGGTCTATTTCGAGCGCGGCAACCCGTCCGAGCTGCGTGCGTTTCTCTACAAAGACCCGATCAGCGCCGGCCGCCAGCAGCTCAAGGCGGTGCTCAACGTGACCGGCGACATCGAACTGGGCCCCACGCCCACCGAGCGTTTCGGCCTGGCCGACCCCGCCAGCTGGCCCGATGACCAGCTGGACTGGCGCACCTCACCGGTGGACCTGTCGTTCCTCAATGCCGCTGAAAAGCCCGCCGGCAAGCGCGGCTTCGTCAAGGCGGTCGGCGAACAGTTGATGTTTGAGGACAACTCCCCAGTGCGCTTCTGGGGTACCAACCTGTCTGCCTATTCGCTGTTCAAGAGCCCCGACGAAGAAATCCGCCAACAGGCCAAGCGCCTGTCGGCACTGGGCTTCAACCTGGTACGCCTGCACCATCACGATTCGCCGTGGGTGAGCCCAAACGTGTTTGGCGACGGCACCTTGCTGCGCGACACCCAGCAACTCAGCGCCGAGTCGCTGCGCAAGCTCGACCTGTGGATCAAGGCACTCAAGGACGAAGGCATCTACATCTGGCTGGATATGCACGTGCAACGTGCGTTTACCGCCAGCGACAATATTGAAGACTTCGATGAGCTGCCCGAGAAGGAAGGTCGCGTCGACCTGAAGGGTTACGCCTACGTGAACGACAGTATCCAGAACGCAATGAAACGGTTCGCCGAGCAGTACCTGACCCATGTGAATGAATACACCGGCCTGGCTTACAAGGACGACCCAGCCATCGCCGCCGTGCTGATCACCAACGAAAACGACCTCACCCAGCACTACGGTAACGCGCTGATGCCGGACAAGGATGTACCGCGCCATAGCGAGCGCTACATGGCCGCAGCCAAGGCCTTCGCCAGGCAGCATGATCTGCCCGCCGACCTTACCTGGCGCGCCTGGGAGCACGGCCCGTCGAAGCTGTTCCTCAACGACCTGGAGCAGCGCTTCAACACCGCCATGATCACCCACCTGCGCGGCCTGGGCGTGAAAGTGCCGATCGCCACCACCAGCACCTGGGGCGGCAATGGCCTGAGCGCACTGCCGGCGCTGACCGCAGGCGATGTAGTCGACGCCCACAGCTACGGCGCCATCGGCCAGCTGGAGAAGAACCCGTTGACCAGCGACGGCATGATCGACTGGCTCGCCGCCGCCCAAGTGGTGGGCAAACCGCTGACCGTCACCGAGTGGAACGCCGAGCCGTTCCCGCTGCCTGACCGCCACTCGTTGCCGTTGTATGTAGCCGGCACCGCCAGCCACCAGGGCTGGGACGCCATGATGCAGTACGCCTACAGCCAACAAGGCTTCAACCCGGGCTGGCGCACGGCGGACAACTGGCACGCGTACAACGACCCGGCGATGATCGCCACCCTGCCCGCTGCCGCCCTGCTCTATCGCCGTGCGGACGTCAAGCCGGCATCTACCCGCTACGTATTCGCGCCGACGCCCGCCACCCTCTACAACCAGGAGATCACCCCGCGCAATTCGGTACTGTTGCGTACAGCCCTGGAAAAGGGCCAGCTGCAGATCGCACTGCCGCCGACCCCGGAACTGCCCTGGCTGAAACCTGCCGCCATCCCGGCTGGCGCGCAAGTGCTGCAGGACCCGGGGCAATCGCTGCTGGCCGCCGATGCCATGGAGTCGGTTACCGACACCGGCGAACTCAAGCGCAACTGGCAACAAGGCGTCTACACCATCGACACGCCCCTGACCCAGGCCGCCACCGGCTGGCTGGGTGGCCGCTCGATCAGCCTGGGTGCCGTACAGGTACAGACGAAAACCCCTTACGCCAGCGTGGCGGTACAGAGCCTGGACGGTAAACCCTTGGGCCAGTCGCGTGAGCTGCTGCTGTCACTGGGCACACGTGCCATGCCCAAGGCCGATGACAAGACGCCCTTCAACGTCGAACCTCTTGAAGGCCGCTTGACCATCAAGGCACCCGCCGGTCTGAAACTGTTCGCCCGCGATGCACAGGCACAGCTGAAGGCACTGCCGGTGGCCTACAAGGATGGGTATTACAGCATTACGCTCGATGGCAGCTACATGTCCAACTGGCTGTTCTTGAAATAGGGTATAGGGCCATCTACGCTCAGGTCACCTGTAGCTGATCATCCCACCTGCACGTTTCAGGGACGGTTCACTGCGTCTGTAAACAGCAGATTCCAGGAGGTGCGGATGAAATATCTGGTAGTGGGTGGCGCGGGCTACATTGGCTCGCACATGGTCAAGCACCTGCTCGGTGCCGGCCATGAGGTAGTGGTGGCGGACCTGGTTTCGCCTGGCCCCGGCATCCAGTGGGCCAAGCTCGATATTGCCGACGAAGCTGCGCTGGATGTGCTGTTCGGCGTTTGCCATTTCGATGCGGTGTTCCACTTTGCCTCGTTCATCCAGGTGGGCGAGTCAGTCAGCGCACCCGGCAAGTACTACCAGAACAACGTCGCTGCCACCCTTGCCCTGTTGCAGGCCATGGTGAATGCGGGCATCCGGCACCTGGTGTTTTCTTCCAGTGCCGCCGTTTATGGCAACCCGCAGTACGTGCCGATCGATGAAGCGCATGTCAAAGGGCCGATCAACCCCTATGGGCTGAGCAAATGGATGGTCGAGCAGATTCTTGAAGATTTCGACCGGGCATATGGTTTGAAGTCTGTATGCCTGCGTTATTTCAATGCCGCCGGTGCTGACCCCGATGGCCAGCTCGGTGAACGCCACGAGCCGGAGACCCACCTGATCCCGCTGATCTTGCAGGCCGCATCAGGCCGACGCGAGGCGGTGACGGTGTTTGGCCGGGATTACGATACGCCGGATGGCACCTGTATCCGCGACTACGTGCATGTGGCCGATCTGGCGACGGCGCATGCGTTGGCGGTGGATTATTTACTGGCAGGTGGCGAGCGCACCGCGTTCAACCTGGGCAATGGCCTGGGCTTTTCGGTGCAGCAAGTGATCGATACAGCCCGGGCAGTGACCGGGCGGCAGATCACTACCCTTGACGCCCCGCGCCGCGCTGGCGACCCGCCACGGCTGGTGGCAGATGCAAGCAAGGCGCTGCAGGTGCTGGGCTGGCGGCCGGAGTTTGCTTCGCTGGAGCAGATTGTGCGGCATGCGTGGCAGTGGGAGTTGCAGTATCCCTGGAGCCTGCATCAGGGCTGAGATCTTTGGGGGCTGCAAAGCAGCCCCAAAATTTCGAACCTTAATAATAGGTTCGCGGCTGCTCGTCAGCCTTGTTCAGCACCGTGCCGATCAGGTTAACCGTGGCCAGGTGATGCAGGCAGTCCTCGATTTCCTTCTTGTTGTTCATCCCGTTGGCCACCACCAGCAGCACACAATCAAACTTGGGTATCACGGTGATCGCATCGTCAGAGCTGAGCAACGGCGGCAAATCGAAAATGCAGATGCGCGACTCGTAGCGGTTGCGCAAATCACTGATCAGGTTGTTCACCTTGGGCGATGACAGCATCTCGGTCGACATCGGCACCGGCACCCGCGTGGGCAGCACCACGAAACGTGGCAGGGTCGGGTTGACCAGGCACTCCTGCAATTCGGCCTTGTCCGTCAAAAACTCGTTAAGCGCCTGCTCCATGGGCAGGCCCAGACAGCTGCCGACCTTGGGCCGGCGCAGGTCGAAATCCACCAGCAAGGCGGTTTTGGTGGTGTAGTGGGCGATACTCATGGCCAGGTTGATCGCCAGCACCGTCTTGCCTGCCTCAGGCGTTGGCGAGGTGATGCCCAGCGTGCGCCAGCCGTTCTCTTCCATGGCCCTGAGCACCTGCGTGCGCAGCAGGTCGATCGGCCCGTTCATGTTGGAGTTCTTGTTGTACGCCACGATGCGGTGGCGCTCCAGATGGTCCGCCCGCAGTGGCACCACTTTGGTGTTCACATAGTCGAACAGCCCAGGCACTTCGGCCAGCGCCGTGCCGGGTGCGGGTGACAATACCTGGGGGGTACCCGGGGTAACCTGGTGAAGATTATTACCAACAGACGGCTTGGTCCTGTCCATCACTGCTTTCCCTATGCAAACCGAGATATGACTTTGAACAGCAGCACATCCAGTGGCATGTAGAAGACGTGCACCAGCACTACCATGATAGCCGCCAACGCCAGTGCTGCCAGCATCAGCCAGTTACGCCAGCGTTTGCGCCTGGCCACGTCGGCCCTGGTATCGATGTAGGGCAGAGCCACCAGCACCCGTTTGCCCAGCAGGCTTTCCAGCGCGCCGACGCCGCGCACACGCTGGTTGAGCATTTCCAGCAGCATCACCAGGGCGCCACCGCCTGCCGGCGCCAGCACCAGGCCCAACGCAGCGATCTTCTTGCGATTAGGCTTGATCGGTTTCTCAGGCATCAGCGGTGGCTCCAGCAGTACAAAGCGCTCGGCCTTGTTCTCCTGCTCCAGGCTTTCGGTAATTTTCGCGCCCATTTCCTTGGCACGGATTTCTTCGTATTTCTTGCGCGCATTATCGTGGTCACGCATCAAGGTCACCAGGCCACGCTCGACTTGCGGCGCCTCGAGGATCTCGGCCTCGTAACCTTCCATCTTCCTGGTCAGCTCACGCTTCTGATCGGCCAGCGATCTGATACGTTCCTGGGCCGCGCTCATCTTGGCCCGAACGCGGGCCACGTCGAGGCTGACCGTGGACGTGGTGGCCGTGCGCCCGCCGCTGGCTTCCAGCGCCTGGATCTTGCGCTTGGCCGCCACCACATCCGGGTGGGCATCCTTGTAGCGGGTCAGCAACCGGGCGTACTCGGCTTTCAGGCTTGGCAGGTCCTGAGCCTGGTCGGGACTGGTCGGTTTGCTGCCTTCGGTAACCTTGGTTGCAAGGCCGGCATTGGCCGCAGACAGCTCCAGCTCCAGGTAGCGCAGTTCTTCCTGGGCGGCCTTGTAGTCACGGTCGACCTCGCGGAACTCCAGCTCCGAACGCGAGAGCATGTTCATGCGCAGGGTCTGGTGCTCGGGCAAGGCATTGGCGTGGGCTTGCTTGAAGTCGGCAAGCTGGTTTTCCAGGCTGGCCAGCTCGGCGCCCAGCTTGTTGGCCTCCTGGGTAAGAAACTCGGTGGTTTCGTTGGCCCGCTCGGTGCGCTGCTTGAGGTTTTCGTTAAGGAACAGAGTGACCAGTTCGTCGGCCACTTCCTTGGCGACTTGCGCCTGCTTGTCTTCGAAGGACACATTGAACGCAACCGTCGCCTCGCCCCGCCCGCGCACGAACGTGGTGAGGGTTTCGACCACGATGGCATTGCGCATCTGGTCGATCTTGTCGGACTCGCTCAAGCGCTTGTCGGCGAACAGGTTGTACTTGTCGATGATGCGCAGCAGGTTCTCGCGCGTCATCACCCGCTGGCGAATCACCTCGATGCGCTCATCGGCAAAGCTGGTGGTGTTGGTCGACACCAGCTCGGGGGAAATCTGTTGCGACTCCACGAGAATGGTGCCGGTCGACTGGTAGATCGGCGGCACCATCAACGCGACACCCACGGTCGCGGCAAGAATGACTACGGCACTCACCCCTAACACCAGGGCCCTGTCCTTGATAATGGCGATGTAATCTCTGATGGAGAGTTCGTAGTCAGACTTCATGGGGCCACCTGCCTGAAGTTCAGATGTCGGGGTACCTGTACGTCAACGTCAAACCAACGATCGTAGCGGTTGCATCGGGCGCTTGGTCCTGTTGCCGTTCCTTGTACATGAGCGATAGGCGCAGGTCCCAGTACGGGGAAAACTGCCGGCTGGCCCAAACGCTGTAAGTCTGCAGTGTGTTAGGGCTCTGCCCCTTGCTGTCTTGCCAGGCAGCGTCAGCGCCCACCCGGGTCAGTTCGGTGACAGCGTAACTCCACACGCCACGCACCTGGTCCAGCTCGGCGAACCCGCCTTCGGCACTGGCCACCGTGCTGCGCTCAGCGGTCAGGCTGGCAATGGCACGCGTGCCGGTGTACAGCAACGCCACCCCTCCCTCACCGCGCCGGCCGCCGTCATCGCCAGACACCTGGTTGACGCCAATGTGGGCATCGGCGCTCAGGCCTTCGGCAAGCTGGTACTTGATGCCCACTGCCGGGGTGTAGCTGTTGGACGCGGTCGCGGTAAGGTCCTGCTCGGGGTCATAGCGTCGGGCACCGAAGCGGGTATACACATCGGCCCGCTCGCTCCAGGCGTAGGTCCAGGTAAATACGTTTGCCAGTTCGTCGTAGCCGGTCAGTGTGCTGATGTCATAACGGGCACGGTTGTAGGTGGTTTCGTTGCTCAGGGTGCTGCGCTCGGTAATCGCCTGGCTCCAGTTGCCGGTCAGGGTGTAGAGCTTTTGCGTACCGTCGGTGGTGATCACCCCGGTATCCAGCACTGTCCCCGACAGCGTCGAGCTTTCGTTGTACCGGGCCACCAGGCCGAAACGCCCACGTTCGGTGGTGCGCTGCCAGCCCAGGCTGATATCGGGGTCTTCACGGTCATCGACCACATCGGTGTCAGACGATCGCAACACATGCATGCCCAGCCCCAACCTCAATTCGTCTTGGTCGAAGGTACCGATCAGGGTGTAATCCGGCGCGATGATCGTGCGCGTTACGCCCTTTTCCCCCGACGTCAGCAACAAAGGGTTGCTGTCATACTCGACGGATGTCGGTACCACCACCGTAGACTGCCAATTTGCCGCCAGGACCGCGTCCGTAAACGGCAAAGCCAGGATTGCCGTTGCAATGCTAGTTGTTCTTAGAAGAGGCATTAAGTGTTCTTATTAAAGGCAAGATCAAGGAACGACCAGCGTATCGCCAGCCTGAAGTTGGATGTTGGTGGACATGTCCCGCCCAGACACCAGGTCCTTATATCGCACGGGCAGGATCTTTTGGGAAGCGCCGGTGCCGCGGACCACCTTGATATCGCTTTCGTCAGCAAATTTGTCCAGGCCGCCCGACATGCTCAGCGCCTGAAGCACTGCGGTAGGGCCCGCCATTTGCACAGGGCCCGGTTTGATCACTTTACCCTGTACATAGACCAGGTTGCCGGCGATGCTCTTGACGACAACGCTGACGTTCGGGTCGGGGAGGAATTTTTCGAGTTTGGCAGCCACTTGCTTCTCAACTGCCGTTACATCCAGCCCGGCAACATTGATGCGCCCGGCCAAGGGGAAGGTAATACTGCCATCGGGTAGTACGGTGGCTTCTTGACGCAGGCTGTCTTCCTGCCACACCGAAACCATCACCACATCACCAGGGCTGAGCAGGTAAGCCGCACCACTCTGATCGGCGTTACCGGCACTGGACCACACGGCCAGCGCACAGAATGCGGCAATCATTGAACGCATCATGAGGGTCCCTCCGGCCAAATGGCCCGAAAAAGAGCACTGAATGAGAACAGCACACCAACTCTCGCTCTGCTTCGCGGCTTAAACCCGCCGCGATGGCCCGTCCTTCCTGGAGGCCCCAACCTTGACGCTTTACAGGTAGGCTGCCTTGCTCTGCAACCAAGGCCTTTCAAGGGCTACTGGGAATATAGCAACGGTTGGGAAATTCACAAGCCAGGCCCTGGGCTTGCAACAACTTGCGCTCGCGTTGAAAACGAGCCGATCAGGTTCAGATTTTTCTTCTGTTTGCCACCAGTACAAAGCCGACAACCGCGAATGCCAACAACCAGCCGGCGGTTGAAACAGGAATGATACTGTTTTGGTTTACGTATGAATCTGCCGCACGCGCAGCCCCACTCAGCAACACCAGCAAGAACATCGATTTGATAATCAAAGTCGTGCGCATACGCCCCTCCTAAAATTAGGAAAATCAATTAGTTATTTGCACGGTGTGGCGGGAGTTGTTTAGCTGCTGACTTGAGCTTATGGGCACAATGACACTACGTCAATGATCCGACACCATAATAAAATTCAATGGGAGATGGGGGTATTCGTCAAAATACCGACATGCAAAATATGCAAAGGGGTGGTGCTGTGATGGAGGCTGCGTTTCACGGATGAGAACAGGTGGGGGGCGTGCTCTACCCCCCAGGGGTTTATTCGTCTGCGTGGTGAACCACGACCAGCAATTGCGCCGGTAGAGCACCCACCGAGCGTAGTCGATGCGGTGTCTGCGCGTTGAAATGCAGGGCATCGCCTTGCTCAAGCAGCACCCGTTCGTTCATGAAATCCACCTCCACCTGGCCTGCGTGCACAAACAGGAACTCCTCGCCCAGGTGTTCCTTGAACGTCGGGTCGCTGAACTCGTTCGGCGGCTGGATCAGAAACGGCAGCAGGCTGCGCTGCCCGACCTGGCTGGTGAGGGCTGCGTAGCCCGGTCCTTGCCCATCGCCTACCAGGGCCTGACGTTCGCCATGGCGCACCAGGCTGTAGCGGCTCTGGCCGACCTGCTCTTCAGCGAACAGCTCTTCGACATTGACGTTCAATGCCCGTGCGAGCTTTAGCGCGGCGGCAATCGAGGGTGTATTCAGGCCGCGTTCGACCTTGGACAGGTAGCTTTTGGTCATGCCGGTCTTCTCGGCCAGCATTTCCAGGGTCATTCCCAGTTTCTTACGCAGCAGTTTCAATCGGATAGACATGTGACGCGGGTTTCCCAGGCTGAGGCAGCCTGGTAATGATACGTGGACTGCCGGCGAAATGCTGGGGCTGCTTTGCAGCCCATCGCCGGCAAGCCAGGCTCCCACAAATACAGCGTCACTTTTTGGGCATGCGCCGGACCTGTGGGAGCTGGCTTGCCGGCGATGGGCCGCACAGCGGCCCTGCCTTCATGGCATCACAGGCGGTACGTATTGCAGCGTCGTGCCCAGCGCCCACAGCAACACCAGCACCAACGGCACATGCACCAGCAATTGCACGAACGAGAAGCCGATCAGGTCGCGCGCCTTGAGCCCCAGCACGCCCAGCAGCGGCAGCATGTAGAACGGGTTGATCAGGTTCGGCAAGGCTTCGGCAGCGTTGTAGATCTGCACCGCCCAGCCCAGGTGGTACTGAAGGTCGTTGGCCACCAGCATCACGTAGGGTGCCTCGATGATCCACTTGCCCCCGCCCGAAGGGATGAAGAAGCCCAGAACGGCCGAGTACACCCCCATCAGCACAGCGTAGGTGTCATGGGTGGCAATCTGGGTGAAGAACAGCGAAATATGGTGGGCCAGCGTCTGTTCATCCACGCCCTTCACCTGGGTGAGAATGGCCGCGATGGACCCGTACAGCGGGAACTGGATCAGCACCCCCGTGGTGGTCGGTACGGCACGCGCCACCGCATCAAGGAAGCTGCGCGGGCGCCAGTGCAGCAAGGCACCGAGCATGATGAACAACAGGTTGTAGGTGTTCAGCCCGGAGATCGCGGTAATCGCCGGCTTGGTGGCGAACTCCTGGTACAGCCAGCCAGCGGCCAGAGCCACCAGCAGCAGGATCAGGATCGGGCTGTGCTCCAGCCACTCACCGGGGCGGGTGCGCTGCGGTGTAGGGGGCGCTGTGAAGCTAGGGTCGACGCCGCAGTCTTCGGCACTGCGTGCGCTGTTCGGGCCAGGGGCCGTGGCATAGGCGATCACCAGCGAGACCAGCACCAGCGCCAGCAGCATGACGCCAGACTGCCAGAGGAAGATGGTTTCAGTGAACGGGATCACCCCGGTAATCGACAGGATTGAAGGGGGCAGGCTGGCCGGGTTGGCCTGCAGTTGCGCCGCCGACGATGACAAGCCCAGCGCCCACACCGCACCCAGCCCCAGGTAGGCGGCCGCGCCAGCGGCGCGGTAGTCCATCTTGAGTTCGGTGCGCCGCGCCAGGGCGCGTACCAGCAGGCCGCCGAACACCAGCGACAGGCCCCAGTTGAGCAAGGAGGCCAGCATCGAGATCAGGGCTACCCAGCACACTGCCGAGCGACCATTGCCGGGGATGCGCGCCAGGCGATCGATCAGCCGTGCGGCCGGCGGCGAGCTGGCCACCACGTAACCGCCAATGACCACGAAGGCCATCTGCATGGTGAACGGGATCAGGCTCCAGAAACCGTCACCAAAGGCCTTGGCGGTGTCGGTCGGTTTGGCACCCATGGCCAGGGCACCGATACACACCAGCAGCACCGCCAGGGCAGCGAACACCCAGGAATCGGGGAACCAGCGTTCGGCCCAGTTGGAACAGCGCAAGGCAAAGCGCGCAGAACGGCTGTCTTGGATTTCAGCGGCCACAGTTGAATTCCTTTTATTGGTTTTATTGGATGAATCAGCAAAAACACAAAACCCCTGCAGGAGCGGCCTTGTGTCGCGAAAGGGCCGCAAAGCGGCCCCACGATCTCAGCGTCGATGCCGAAATCGCGGGGCTGCTTTGCAGCCCTTTCGCGACACACGGCCGCTCCTACAGGGGACGGTGTGTTGCGGGTAACTAGAAGGTCATTTCCTTCACATCATCCGGCACGATCAGCTTGCCGGCGGTTTTCGCGATGATCTCTTCAACGCTTACCCCTGGCGCGGTTTCGCGCAGGATGAAGGCGCCGTCTTCGATTTCCAGGTAAGCCAGGTCGGTAAGCACCTTGCGGATGCACCCGGCACCGGTCAGCGGCAGGCTGCATTGTGGTAGCAGCTTGGACTCACCGTCCTTGGAAGCATGGGTCATGGTGACGATGATGTTCTCGGCGCCGGCTACCAGGTCCATGGCACCGCCCATGCCCTTGACCAGCTTGCCCGGGATCATCCATGAGGCGATGTTACCTTGCACGTCCACCTCGAAAGCGCCCAGTACGGTGAGGTCGACATGGCCACCACGGATCATGGCGAACGATTGTGCCGAATCGAAGATCGAAGCGCCGCGGCGGGCGGTGACGGTTTGCTTGCCGGCGTTGATCATGTCGGCATCGAGGGTGCTTTCGGTAGGGAACTCGCCCATGCCGAGCAGGCCGTTTTCCGATTGCAGCATCACATCCATATCGGCGGGTACGTAGTTGGCCACCAGGGTCGGAATGCCGATACCCAGGTTGACGTAGTAGCCGTCCTTCAGTTCACGGGCGACGCGTTGCGCCATCTGTTCGCGGGTCAGTGCCATGGTCAGGGTCTCTTTGTTGTTCTGATGGAGGGCGCTCAGGCCTTGACGGTGCGCTTTTCGATACGCTTTTCGAAGGTGCCGACGATGACACGGTCCACGTAGATACCCGGGGTGTGGATTTCGCTGGGCAACAGCACGCCGGGTTCGACGATCTCTTCCACTTCGACCACGGTGATCTTGCCGGCGGTGGCCGCCAGCGGGTTGAAGTTTTGCGCGGTATTGCGGTACACCACATTGCCGTAGTGGTCGGCCTTCCAGCCCTTGACGATGGCGAAGTCACCGGTAATGGATTCTTCAAGGATGTACTTGCGGCCCTTGAACTCGCGCACTTCCTTGCCCTCGGCAACGGGGGTGCCGTAGCCCGTAGCGGTGAAGAACGCCGGGATTCCGGCACCGCCGGCGCGCATCTTCTCGGCCAGGGTGCCCTGTGGGGTCAGCTCCACGTCCAGCTCACCGCTGAGCAGTTGGCGTTCGAACTCGGCGTTTTCACCTACATAGGAGGCGATCATCTTGCGAATCTGCCGGTCTTCCAACAATACGCCCAGGCCGAAGCCGTCGACGCCGCAGTTGTTCGATACTACGGTCAAGCCTTTGACGCCGCGTCGCTTGATTTCGCTGATGAGGTTTTCCGGGATGCCGCACAGGCCGAAACCGCCGGCCAGTACTGTCATGTTGTCGGTCAGGCCTTCAAGGGCCTGTTCGTAGGTTGCAACGCGCTTGTCCAGTCCGGCCATGCTGATCCGCCTTTTGTAGTTGTAGAACCGACGAGGATGTCGGTGAGCGTGTGCAGACATCTTCACCGCACGCGACTGATTTGTTAATTTTGTTTTCGTCATCGATTGATAACTTTTACAAAACAAACAATAGGCCTGTCATGAACGTCAAGCAACTGCGTGCCTTTGTCGCCGTGGCCAAGTACCAGAGCTTCGCCCAGGCCGGTGAGCACCTGCATATCTCGCAACCCGCCCTGAGCCTGACCATCAAGGCCCTGGAAGAAAACCTAGGCGGCGCCCTGCTCAGCCGCACCACGCGCAGCGTCAGCCTCACCGCCGAGGGCGAAGTGTTGCTGCCGCTGGCACGGCGCCTGCTGGCAGACTGGGACGACACTGAAGAGATGCTGCGCCAACGTTTCACCCTGCAACTGGGCCGGGTGTCGGTGGCGGCCATGCCAGCCTTTGCCGGCAACCTCCTGCCCCACTCGCTCAAGGTATTTCGCCAGCGCTACCCCAAGGTCAACGTCACGGTGCATGACGTGATCAACGAGCAGGTGCTGGAACTGGTACGCCATCGCCGCGTCGAACTGGGCATCGGCTTCGAGCCGGAAAACATCGACGGGCTGGATTTCCACCCGTTGTACCTGGACCGCTTCGTAGCGGTGGTACCGGCCGACTCGCCCCTGGCGTTGCTGCCCCAGGTCAGCTGGGCACAGCTGATGGCCGAAGACTTCGTGGCCCTGCAACGCCCTTCGGCGGTGCGCCTGCTGATGGAGCAGAATGTGGCCGCCCACCACGGCAAACTGGCCGTGGCATTCGAGAGCCACCAGTTGGCAACCATTGGCCGCATGGTCGCCAGCGGCCTGGGGGTCAGTGCCGTACCGGCGCTTTGCATCAACCAGATGCAGGAGCTCGGCGCCCGCTGCATCACCTTGGTGGAGCCCACGGTCGAGCGGCGCATCGGCGTGATTGCCCTCAGCGAACACAAGCTTTCCACTGCAGCGCAGGCGCTGCTTGAGGTTGTGCTTTCCAATACCCGCATCCCGGAGGTGACATGCGTTACGTGAAACTGGCAGGTTCGAGCGTTCCGGCCATCGGCCAGGGCACTTGGTACATGGGTGAGGACCCCGGCCGCAAGGCTGCCGAAGTGGCGGCCCTGCAACAGGGTATCGAGTTGGGCCTGACCCTGATCGACACCGCCGAGATGTATGCCGAAGGCGGCGCGGAAGAGGTGGTTGGCCAGGCCATTGCCGGGCGCCGCGACCAGGTGTTTCTGGTCAGCAAGGTGTACCCGCACAATGCCAGCCAGCGCGGCATGGCGGCCGCCTGCGAGCGCAGCCTCGCCCGCCTGGGTACCGACTGCATCGACCTGTACCTGCTGCATTGGCGTGGCCAGCACCCGCTGGAAGAAACCGTCGAAGCCTTCGAGCGTTTGCGCGAGCAAGGCAAGATCAGGCGCTGGGGCGTGTCCAATTTCGACCTCGACGACCTGCGCGAACTGCACAACCCGGACTGCGCCACCAACCAGGTGCTCTACAACCCGGCTCAGCGAGGCATCGAATTCGACTTGCTGCCATGGTGTGAAAAGCGTGCGTTGCCGACCATGGCCTACTGCCCGCTGGCCCAGGCCGGGCGCTTGCTGCAGCACCCGGTGCTGGCAGAAATCGCCGAGCGCCATGGCGCCACGCCGGCCCAGGTCAGCCTGGCCTGGGTGACCCGCAGTGATGGGGTGATCGCCATCCCCAAGGCCGTGGCGCCCGAGCATGTTCGGCTGAATGCAGCCGCAGGTTCGCTGACCTTGAACAGCGAAGACCTGCGGGCAATCGACCGGGCGTTCCCGGCACCGACGCGCAAGCAGCGGTTGGCGATGGTGTAACCGGCGAGCCGTGAATCGTTTCAATCTTGCCAATCTGAAAGCGTGCGCGGCCCCTGTGGGATCGGGTTTACCCGCGAAGAAGGCAACACGGTGGATGGCACGGGCTTCGCCCGTGTTCGCGGGTGAACCCGCTCCCACAAGGAATACGCGAGAATCAGGGTTTTTGGTAGGGCCGGGGGTTAGTGGAAATCCCGGCTGCGCACATCCAGCCCTTGCAGCAATGGGCTCACATCCTCCAGCCGCCGTGCAATCAGGTGCCGCACGCCGTTCTCCTGTTCCAGCCGCCCACTGACCTTGAGCAGCTGCGCCCCCACCAGCGCCCGCCGCTGCCGTTCGGCAATGTCCCGCCACACCACCACGTTGACCATCCCGTGCTCGTCCTCCAGGGTGACGAAGGTCACTCCGCTGGCGGTCTGGGGCCGTTGGCGGCCTACTACCAGCCCGGCCACGGCAATGGTGTCGCCATGCTCGACACTTTGCAGCTCACTCGAACTGCGACAGCCCAGCGCCCTCAGGCGTGAGCGCAACAGTGCCAGCGGATGCGGCCCCAGGGTGGTACCCAGGGCCTGGTAATCGGCCATCAGGTCTTCACCAACGGTGGGCACAGGCAGGTCCACTGGCGTTTCAGGCACCGCTTGCACATCAGCGAACAGCGGCAGCTGCGGCTGCACCGCCGCCACCTGCCAGCGTGCCTGGTGACGATCGCTGGCCAAGGCTCGCAGCGCCCCGCCATCGGCCAGCCGGGCTCGGGCCCGCGCGTCGAGCCCGGCACGCAGGCACAGGTCTTCGACATCGCGCCATGGCCGTTGCGCCCTCGCCTGCTCCAGGCGCCTGGCATCGGCCTCGGCCAAACCGCGCACCAGGCGCAAGCCCATGCGAATAGCCAATGTGCCTTCAGCATCAGGCTCGAGGGTGCAGTCCCACTCGCTGTGGCAGACATCAACCGGGCGCACCTCGATACCCTGGCGCCGGGCGTCTTGCAGCAACTGGTCAGGGCTGTAGAAGCCCATGGGCCAGCTGTTGACCAGCGCGCAGGTGAAAATTGCCGGTTCATGGCACTTCAGCCAACTGCTGGCATAGCACAGCAAGGCAAAGCTGGCCGCGTGCGATTCCGGGAAGCCATAGCTGCCAAAACCCTTGATCTGCTCGAAGATGCGCTCGGCAAACGCCAGGTCGTAACCATTGCGCAGCATGCCTTGCACCAGCCGCTCACGGTGCGGTTCCAGGCCACCGTGGCGCTTCCAGGCCGCCATGTTGCGACGTAGCTGGTCGGCCTCGCCCGGCGTGTAATCGGCAGCAACCATGGCCAGCTCCATCACCTGCTCCTGGAACAGCGGCACGCCCAAGGTACGCTCGAAGACTTCCTTGAGCTGCGGCGATGGGTAGGTGACGGGCTCCTGCTTCAGGCGCCGGCGCAGGTACGGGTGCACCATGTCACCCTGGATCGGCCCGGGGCGGACAATCGCCACCTCGATGACCAGGTCATAGAACGTGTTGGGCCGCAGCCGGGGCAGCATGGCCATCTGCGCCCGCGACTCGATCTGGAACACTCCCATGGTCTCGGCGCGGCTGATCATCGCGTAGGTGGCCGGGTCTTCGCCGGGGATGGTGGCCAGGGTCAGTTGTTGGCCGCGATGGCGTTGCAGCAGGTCGAAGCAGCGCCGCAAGGCACTGAGCATGCCCAGCGCCAGCACGTCGACCTTGAGCAGGCCGACCATGTCCAGGTCGTCCTTGTCCCACTGGATCACAGTGCGCTCCGCCATCGCGGCATTTTCCACCGGCACCAGCTGGTCGAGTGGCTGCTGGGAGATGACAAAGCCGCCCGGGTGCTGCGACAGGTGCCGGGGGAAGCCGATCAGCTCGCCAGCCAGCACCAGCACCCGCCGCAGTGAAGGGCTGCCGGCCTCAAAGCCGGCCTCGGCCAGGCGCTGGTCATCGGGAATGCGGTCGCTCCAGCGACCACAGCACTTGGCCAGGGCATCCACCTGGTCCACCGGCAAACCCAATACCCGCGCCACATCGCGCACCGCACCCGCGGCGTGGTAGGTGTTGACCACCGCCGTCAGCGCCGCACGGTGTCGGCCATAGCGGCGAAACACATACTGGATCACTTCTTCGCGCCGGTCGTGCTCGAAGTCCACGTCAATATCAGGCGGCTCGTTGCGTTCACGCGACAGGAAGCGCTCGAACAGCAGGCGATGCTGCATGGGGTCGAGCTCGGTAATGCCCAGCACGAAACACACCACCGAGTTGGCCGCCGAACCGCGGCCCTGGCACAGAATGCGCTCACGGCGGGCGAAGGCGACGATGTCGTGCACGGTCAGGAAGTAACTTTCATAACCGAGCTCCTCGATCAGCGCCAACTCTTTGGCCAGCACGTCACGCACCTTGTCACCCGGCCCGCCTGGCCAGCGTAGCGGCAAGCCTTGCTCGCACAGTTCACGCAACCAGCTTGCCGGGGTATGGCCCTGGGGCACCAGTTCGCGCGGGTACTGGTATTTCAACTCGCTCAGGTCAAATTGGCAGCGCTCGGCAATGGCCAGGGTCTCGGCCAGCAGGTCGGCAGGATAGAGTTCGCCCAACTGTGCCTGGCTGCGCAGGTGCCGCTCGCCATTGGCAAACAGAAAGCGCCCGGCCTCGGCGACCTGGCAATGCTGGCGGATGGCGGTCATGCAGTCCTGCAAGGCACGGCGACCGCGCACATGCATGTGCACATCGCCACAGGCCACGGCGCGGATACCGACTTCTGCCGCCAGGCCACGCAAGTGCTCAAGGCGCAGGGCATCGTCACTGCCTCGGTGCAGGTGCACGGCCAGCCACAGGCGTTCGCCGAACACACTGCGTAACCACTCACCCGTGGCAGTGTCGGCGCAGTCATCGGCCACCCATAGCGCCAGCAGGCCTTGATGGTGTTGTTGCAGGTCGTCGCGAAACAGCTGGTAATCGCCCTTTTGCGCCCGCCGACGGGCGCGGGTGATCAGCGCGCACAAACTCTGGTAACCGGCCAGGTTCTCTACCAGCAGCACCAGCTTGGGGCCGCCCTGCAAAAGCACCTCGCTGCCCACGATCAGCCGCAGTTGGTGCTCTTTGGCAGCCTGCCAGGCCCGAACAATGCCAGCCAGGGTGCATTCGTCAGTGATCGCCAGGGCCTGGTAGCCCTGCTCACGCGCGCGCCGGAACAGCTCGTCAGCGCTCGACGCCCCGCGCTGGAAGCTGAAGTTGGACAGGCAATGCAGCTCGGCATAACCCGGCGGGTTCATGCGAACCAGCCCTGCAGCCACAGCGGGCCGGCCTGGCCCAGGTCGCGGTAGGCCCAGCCGCGCAGGCCATCACGGGTTTCGATGCGGTAGTAGTCACGGCGTACGTCGCCGCCATCCCACCAGCCCGACTCGATGCGTTCGGCCTGGCCCTGTACCTGGTAGCGGGTGGCGTCCAGCGCCATCGGGGCTGGCAGTAGCCAGCCCGGGCGAGTGCCCGGGGCAACCGGCATGCTGCCTTGGGCGCCTTGCTCTGCCAGTTGCCATGCGCATTCGGGGCGATGATCGGCTGCCGCGCTCAGGCCCTTGACGGCCTCATCCCCCAGGCGGGCGCGCAGCCGCTCGCGCAATTGCTCCCAGGGTTGTGCCTGCTGCGCACGTGGGTCGAATAACGCCTGGTGTTGCGGGACAAAGGGTGGCAGGTCCTCGGCAACCAGCCGCAGGTTGCGCACGGGTGCGGGAATGCGCAGCGGCTCCAGGCGCCCACGGGCCAGTTCGAACAGCATGGCGGC
Organism: Pseudomonas sp. BP01; assembly: GCF_022760795.1. Lineage (NCBI taxonomy): Bacteria > Pseudomonadati > Pseudomonadota > Gammaproteobacteria > Pseudomonadales > Pseudomonadaceae > Pseudomonas > Pseudomonas sp. BP01. The sequence goes on along the minus strand of NZ_JAFBKA010000027.1, from coordinate 28,648 downwards.
ATCGCGTTCGGCCGCCAGCAGGCCCACCTTGAGCAGGGTGTCTGGCCCTTCGGCATGTTCCAGGTGCAGGCAAAAGCGCTGCACGCCACAGTCGCGCCCGCCAAGGAATGCGGCAAGGTCGTTGAGCATGCGCCGCAGCGGGAACAACAGCGCCTGGTGCGACTCGACGTCGAAGTTCAGCTCCAGTCGGGTTTCGAAGCGGTCCGGTGGCTGGTAGAAGTCCAGCCCCGGTTTACGCAGGCCAAGCAACTGGTCGAGGTGCAACTGCACCTGGGCTGGAAAGCGCCTGGCCAATGTATCGCGCGGCAAGGACAGTACCTGGCCCAGTTGACGCAGGCCCATGCGGGCAAACGCTTCGGCGGCGTCTGCCGGCAGGCCGATACGGCCGATGGGCATGCCTAGCAGCGCGGCACGGGTGGCGTCGGCATCGCCCACGGCCAAGCCATCATGACCATTGGCAAGCATGCGCGCCGCTACCGGGTTGCTGGCCAGGACGATGCGTTGACGCAAGCCCAAGTCAGCCAGCTCCTGGCGCAGACGTGCCTCGAACATGGGCCAGGGGCCGAACAGTTGCAGGCTGGAGCCCACTTCCAGGAGCAACGCCCGTGGGTAATGAAGGCTGACCTGGGCACTGAAGCGATAGGCCCAGGCCGCCAGCAATTGCTGCACCTGCTCGATACGCCTGGGGTCGGCTTCGACGCAGGTGAAACCCTCCGCCAGGGCACGTGCCGCTGTAAGGGTCTGCCCTGCCCGCAACCCGAGTGCGGCCGCTGCCGGGCTGACCGCTTGCAATACACGTCGCTGGGTAGGCCCGCCAAGCAGCACCAAGGGAGTGTCGGGGTCGTCACGCTCACGCAGGACCGTGTCCAGCGCCAGCTGCGGGAGCAGGATGCAGGCCCAGAGCATGGTGCATCAGCCCCGCCCCGGGCAGGCGATGGGCAGCGCTGGCGGCATGCCGCCCCGGCTTTTCAGCACACGCCACTGCGCGGGACGGGTGTCGACGGCAATGCGCAGCGCTGCTGGCGATGGGTTGTGAGCTGCCTGATGCGGCCGGCAAGCGAATGCCAGCGCCTGGCCGGTTTCGGCGGCCACCTGCAAACGCCGCAAGGCCCGATCATCGGCACGTTCAGGCCAGCACAGCACCGCCGCGCAACTGCCCGAGCGCAAGCACTGCTCGGCGGCCCACAGGGCATCGGCAGGGGCGGCGTCCACCTGCACCAGCCAGCGCAAGTCGACGCCCGCTGCCTGCCAGGCCGGCGCATAAGGAATGAAGGGCGGCGCCACCAGCACCACCCGGCTGCCTTCAGCACTCAGCCGGGCCAATGTGGGCCACAGCAGTTGCAATTCGCCGCAACCGGGGCTGGCCAGCAGCAACTCGCTAAGTGCCGCCGCCGGCCAGCCGCCTTCAGGCAGGCGCTCGTCAAGGGCAGCATGGCCGGTCGGCTGTAAACCGAGTGGCCGGGCCTGGGCCTGCCGGCCGCGCCATACACGGCGCTGGTCCAGCAGCCTGTCGAGGTCGACCACCGCGCCCATCAGTCACGCCTCAGCAAGCCGCAGAACACGCCTTCGATGAAAAACGCCTGGTCGGGCGTGACATCGATGGGTGCGTAGGCCGGGTTGCGTGGCAACAGCCGGTAACCGCTGCCCAGGCGTTGCAGGCGCTTGATGGTCACTTCGCCGTCCAGGCGCGCCACCACGATCTGGCCATCGCGGGCGTCGGCCTGTTGCAGGATGCCGACCAGGTCACCGTCGAAGATGCCGTCGTCGACCATCGAATCGCCACGCACTTTAAGCAGGTAATCAGGGGTGCGGCGGAACAGGCTGGGGTCGATCAGCAGCTGTTCGTGGATATCGAGGTCCGGGCCGATGGGGGCACCCGCCGCCACCTGGCCCAGCACCGGCACTTCGAGGATTTCTGGCCGACGCAGCGGTTCGGCCAGGCGAATGCCCCGCGCCTGGTTCGGCGTGACATCGATATAACCGGCCTGGCACAAGGCGGTGATGTGCTTGCGCGCAACGCTGCGCGAAGCAAAACCGAAGCGCGTGGCGATATCGGCCAGGCTCGGTGGCTGCCCTAGATCGGCAATGCGCTCGCGGATGAATTCGAAAATGGCGCGGCGTTTGGGGGTAAGATTGTCCATGGAGCACATTTGTACTCTTTTCGGAGCACGCTGAACAGCCCCCTTCGTCGTCAGCTTTGGTTATGATCCCAAGGCTTGTGTTTTCTTGATCTGGATACCCCATGCTGACCGCCCTGCTATTCGACCTCGACGGAACCCTCACCGACACCGACACCCTGCACCTGCAGGCCTTCCGGCAACTGCTGCGTGAACAGGACGGCCGTGAGCTGAGCCAGGCGCAGTTCGATGCCCAAGTCAGCGGCCGCGCCAACGGCGAGCTGTTCGCCGAGCTGTTCAGCGGTGCGAGCGTCGAACAGTGCCGGGCGCTGGCCGACCGCAAGGAGGCGCTGTTTCGCGACCTGTCACCGTCTCTTGACCCGATGCCAGGCCTGTTGCGCCTGCTGGAGCATGCCAAGGCCCATGACATCGGCATGTGCGTGGTGACCAACGCACCGCGGCTGAACGCCGAACACATGCTGAACGCCATGAGCCTTGGCCAGCAGTTCGAGCATGTGCTGGTGGCCGAGGAACTGGCGCGGCCCAAGCCAGACCCGCTGCCCTACCTCACCGGCCTGCGGCGGCTGGGCGCCAAGGCCGGGCAGGCGCTGGCCTTCGAGGATTCACTGCCGGGGGTGGCGGCCGCCAATGGTGCGGGGATATTTACCGTGGGCGTGGCCACGACACAGACGCCGGAGCGGTTGCTGGAGGCGGGTGCCAAGCTGGTAGTGAATGATTTCAATGACCCGGCGTTGTGGGCGTTGATCGAGTCCATGCAATGACCATTCGGGGCCGCTTCGCGCCCCATCGCCGGCAAGCCGGCTCCCACCCCGACCGTGCTTTCCCTGTGGGAGCTGGCTTGCCGGCGACGGGCTGCGCAGCGGCCCAAACACTTCAATCCAACCTGCATGCCCCTGCTATTGTTCGCACCCAGGCCAGCCCATGCTCATCGACGAAGAACTGACCCTCAAAAAGCTGGAAACCTTTCTTGCCTTCATGCGCACCGGCAACCTCGGCCGCGCGGCGGTCGAGTTGTCTACCAGTGCCGTCAGCGTGCACCGCGCCATCCACTCGCTGGAAAGCGCCCTGCGCTGCCCGTTGTTCAAGCACGAAGGCCGCCAGCTGATCCCGCTGGAAAGTGCCTACGTATTGGAAAAGAAAGCCCGGCAGCTGATCCAGGACGCCGAGCAGATGGTGCGCCAGACCCGAGAGGCCGCGGGCTTCTACGCTGAGCGCTTCCGCCTGGGTGCGCTCTACTCATTGACGGTGAAGACCGTGCCCAAACTGGTCATGGGCCTGAAGCTGCGCCGCAGCGAGCTGAACATCGACCTTACCCTGGGCTCCAACGTCGACTTGCTGCAGCGCCTGAAAAACCACGAACTGGAAGCCATCCTGGTGTCACTCGACGAAAGCGTCAGCGACCCGGCCTGCGAGCAGCTACCGCTGTTCTCCGACGACATCTTCCTTGCTGTCCCCACCGACTCGCCCTTCGCCGAACAGCCCGAGGTGGACCTGGCCGACCTCGCCGACTCCACCTTCATCACCCTGACCCAGGGCTTCGCCACCCACCGCGATGGCGCGCGGGTATTCCAGCAGGCCGGCTTCGAGCCCAAGGTAGCCATGCAGGTGAACGATATCTTCACGCTGCTGAGCATGGTCAGCTCGGGTGTGGGCTTTGCCTTGCTGCCCGGGCGCATCGCGGCGGTGTACGAAAACCGCGTCAGGCTGATTGCCTTGAAGCCGCAATACCGCTTGCAGCAACATATTGGCGTGGTGTTTCTGAAGGCTAGGGAGCGGGAGCCGAACCTGCTGGCGCTGCTGGCGGAGTGCCGGATGTACAGCCTTGAGCGCTAACCCGTAACGCAGCATTGCGCCCCTGCAACCCTACCGCCAATGCCGCCAGCCCGGCAGGCAGCAGCAGCGAAGCGAACACTTGGCCAAAACTCCAGCCTAACGCCAGCATCTGAGCCCCCGCAAACGCACTGAGCACCGCGCCAATGCGCCCGATGCCACTCATCCAGCTGGCCCCGGTCGCCCGCGCGTGGGTCGGGTAGAAAGCCGCCGCCAATGCATTCATGCCAACGCTCGCACCATTCAAGCCAAAGCCCACAGCCCAGGCAATAGCGCACAACCAGGCGAAATCACCCACCACTTGGCCAATGGTGAAGATGGCCGCGCCGCTGAACAGAAACGTCAGCACCAGTACACGCTGCGGCTGACAACGGTCCATGGCCCAGCCTACCGAAATCGCCCCTACCGGGCCGCCAATCTGGAAACAGGCCGTGACAATGGCGGCTTCAGACACCGAAAAACCCCCGCCCTCCTTCACCAGTGTCGGCAGCCAGCCGCTGAACAGATAGACCAGGAACAGCGCCAGCACGTAGCCGGCCCAGAGCATGCAGGTACCAAAGCGATAGCGCGGCGAGAGGATAGTACCAATCGCACCGCCAGTACCCTGGGGTTTGGCGGGCATGACGAAGGTGCTGTCAGCATTGACATGTTCGGGGGCCAGGCGGCGGACAATGGCCAGAATGCGCTGGCGATCTGCGCCCTTGCTGACCAGGAAGGTGACTGACTCTGGCAGGCGCCAGTACAGCAGCGGCAAGACCAGCAGCGGCAACACCCCGCCCAGCACCAGCACACTGCGCCAACCCAGGTTGGGTATCATCCAGGCGCTGACGAAACCACCCATCGCTGCCCCCAGGGAGAACCCGCAGAACGCCAGGGTGATCAGCAGCGAGCGGCTGCGCGCCGGGGCGTATTCGCTGACCAGGGTGCTGGCATTGGGCATGGCAGCACCCAGGCCCAGGCCGGTAAGAAAACGCAGCGCAACCAGGGTTTCCAGGTTTGGGGAAAAGGCCGAGGCCAGGGTCCAGATGCCGAACAGCAGCACGCTGCACAGCAATACCGCCTTGCGCCCGTAGCGGTCAGCCAGGGGGCCGGCAATCAGCGCGCCAAGGGCCAGGCCTATCAGCGCAGCGCTCAATACCGGGCCCAGGCTTTGCGCATCCAGGCCCCAGTCGCTTTTCAGTTGCGGGGCAATGAAGCCGATGATGGCCACGTCCAGGCCGTCCAGGGCGATGATCAGGAAGCCGAGGAATACCACCCATTTCTGGTAGCGGCCGATGGGTTGCTGGTCGATCAGTTGGCGCACGTCGAGTGTGTTGTTCATGGGTATCACCTGTTGTTGTTTTTATGACGGTGTTTCGGGGCCGCGTTGCGGCCCAATCGCCGGCAAGCCAGCTCCCACAGGGGGATCATGGCTACTGAGAACAGCACTTCACCTGTGGGAGCCGGCTTGCCGGCGATTGGGCCAGCACAGGCAACATCACTGCCTGTCGAGGCTGCGCAGATACACAGGCCTTATGATCCGTGTTTCCTGCGACACCACGAGGTCACGGGTGGCATGCAGATAAGCAGCAAAATCCGGGTCGGCATCCCGCGCCGCGCTGCGCTTTTCAAAGTCATCCAGGCTGTCATAACCCCACAGGTGCACCACCTGGTTCAGCGGCCCGATGCTACTGGTGTAGAACGCCAGTGGTGCGCCGAGGTGGCGCAGCAGGATCGGCATCGCCAACTGGTCGAAGGCTTCGAGAAAGGCCGCCATGCAGCGCGGCCGGATGGTATAGACGCGGTGATCGACCACTGCCTTGTCCATCACGCCACCTCCCGCGTATTGCCCGCCGCCGCCAGCCCCTGCTCGATACCTGCCAGGTGGCGCCCGGTGATGTAGCCAAAGGTCATGATCGGCCCCAGGGTAATGCCGGCACCGGGGTAGTTGCCGCCCATGATGCTGGCGCGGTCGTTGCCCACCGCATACAGCCCTTCGATGGCCTGCCCGTCGGTTGCCAGCACTTCACCGACCACGCTGGTGCGCAGTCCGTCGAAGGTGCCCAGATCACCCATGATGACCTTCACGGCAAAGTACGGCCCCTCGCCCACTGGCGCCACGCAGGGGTTGGGCTGTTGCTGCGGGTCGGCCAGGTAGCGGTTGAAGCTGGTGCTGCCGCGGCCGTACTGGCGGTCTTCACCCTGCACTGCGCCAAGGTTGTAATCGCGCACTGTCCGCTCCAGCCCTTGCGCATCGATACCGGCCTTGCCTGCCAGCTCAGCCAGGGTCTTGCCCTTGAGCAGGTAGCCGTTACGCAACAGGGGCCCCGTCGGCATCGGGGCAGGCTTGGCGAAACCCAGGCCGTACTTGGCCAGGGTGCGGCGGTCGCACACCAGCCACATGGCGGTTTCTGCCTGGCCGGCACAGGCTTCGATCAGTGCTGCGCCCACGTCGTGGTACGAGTTGGACTCGTTGGTGAAACGCTGGCCCGAACGCAGCACCCCGATCACACCCGGTTTGTAGCGGTCGAGCAGATGCGGAAAGGCGATGTAACGCCCGCCCCCCACCGGCACCTTCGACACGGGCATCCAGGCGGCTGGCGCTTGCAGGCGGATATCCACCTTGGCTCCCAGCGCCTCGGCCATGCGAGCGCCATCGCCGGTATTACCCGCTGGCACCGGTGAAAAATGCTCACCACCACGGCGCACATGCGGGTAGGCCTGGCGCAGCCGTTGCAGGTCATGGGAGAACCCACCACAGGCCAGCACCACCCCGCGCCGTGCCTGAATGCGCAGTTCGCTGTCGCCTAGCCCGGCCAGTGCCCCCACCACCCGCCCACCGTCGCGCAGCAACTGCCGCGCCGGGGTGCCGGTGAGGATCGGGATGCCCAGGTCCAATGCCGAGCGCACCAGCCGCGCCGCCAAGGCATTGCCGCTGGTAACCTGGGTACCGCGGCGATACAGGGCAAGCTCCTTCAGGTGGGTGAGCAGGCGCCTGGCCACATACACGAACGAAGTCAACGAACGGGTAACGTTGAAGAAGTGCTTGAGGTCGGCATTCGACGAGTTGAACATCATGCCGATGAAGGTGATGGTTTTCAGCGGCGGGCGCAGGCGGGCCATGTCCGGCCCCAGGCCGCGGATGTCGTAAGGTGCGGCCAGTATCGAGCGGCCCACATCGACGCCACCCTCGACTTGAGGGTGATAGTCGGGGTACAGCGTGGGCACGAACTTCACGGCGGTTTCCTGCTCGAAAAAGTCCACCATCTGCGGCCCGTAACGCAAGAAAGCCTCGACCCCGGCCGCTTCAAAGCAGGCACCGGTTTCGTTGCGCAGGTAAGTCATGGCCGCCTCAGGGCTGTCGTTGGCGCCGTGCCTGTTGCCGGGCACCCACAACACACCGCCGGAAAACGCCGTGGTACCGCCAAAGCAGTCGTCCTTTTCGATGACGATCACGTCAAGGCCATGCTTCTTTGCAGTAATGGCGGTCGCCAGGCCACCAGCACCCGCCCCGACAACCAGCACATCGCAGCTACGTGTGGTCATGCGCGTGCCCCCTCAAAGCCTGGGCGCGGGATCAGCGCCATGGGCATGCTTTCGAGCCCGCCATCCACGGTCAGCTCTGCGCCGTTGATATAGTCGGCGCGCTGGCTGGCCAGGAACAGCACGGCTTCGGCGATATCCTGTGGTTCACCAATGCGCTGGTTGGCGGTCATGGCGCTGCGCTGGCGTTCGATCTGCGGGTCGGCATAAAACGCTGCGGACAAGGGTGTGCGGATCAACCCCGGGCAGACGGCATTGCTGCGCACACCGCGCGGCCCCCATTCCACGGCAATCTGGCGCGACAGCATGCTGACCCCGGCCTTGGCCGCACTGTAGGCACCGCTATTGGGTTGCGGGTAATGGGCGGCGATCGAGGCCACGTGCACGATACGGCCCTGGCCCCGGGCCAACATCGAACGGCCGAAGGCCTGGGCACACAACAGGTAGCCCGTGAGGTTGACCGCCAGCACCTGGTTCCACTGCTCCAGGCTCAGGCCGTCCAGCGCACCGGGGCGCAGCACGCTGGCGTTGTTGACCAGTACATCGCAGCGCCCATGCAGCGCCTGAACCTGGGCGGCGGCCCGCTCCACGCTGGCCGGGTCGGCGATGTCGCAGCCCAGGGCGCTGACCTCACCGACGCTGTGTTCACCCAAGGTGGCAGCCAGTTCACGGCATTTGTCCAGGTCACGGTCCAGCAGGACCACATGGGCGTGCTGCCCGACCAGGGCGCCGGCCAGCGCCGCGCCAATACCACCGGCGGCACCGGTGACCACGCAGACGGCCGAGTCCAGGCCCAGCCATTGAGAGGGGATCTTGTTGTTGTGCATGCTGCTCTCCAGAGTGTCGCTTCATCTGGGTCACAGCCTAGGGCCGGCAGGCACACCGGCAGAATGGACAAAACCTGCAACCAGCCCCACATTCCCGACAATTTTCGCCCTGCCGCCTGAAGCCTGCAGGCAGCTGTGGCACAGTAGCCAGGTACCGAACAGAACAATTACAACATCATGAACAAGATCCCCAACTACGCCCTGTACGGTGAAACCGCGCAACCGGTGTGGCATGAAGCCCTGCATGTGGAGCAGATCTCCCAGCGGTCTGGCGCACACAACTGGGAAATTTCCGCGCACCGTCATGAAGGCTTGCTGCAGCTGCTGTACCTGCAAAGTGGCGGCGGTGAAGTGCTGTTCGACAGTGACCGGCTCCAGGTGCAGGCGCCCTGCGTTGTATATGTACCGGCGCAAGTGGTGCATGGTTTCCATTGGGCCGGCCAGGTCGAGGGCCTGGTGATCACCGCCGCCCAGCACCCGCTGGAAAGCATTACCCAGGTGCTGGCACCCAACCTGCTGGTGCAGGTGCGCAAACCCCAGGTAATCGCCTTGCCGTCGTGGGCAGCCGACGAAGACCCGTTGCTGCCGCTGTGCATGGCCTTGCGCGAGGAGTACCACAACCGCGCCCGTGAACATGTGGCCAGCAGCATGGCCCTGTTGCTGACGCTGCTGATCCAGGTGCTGCGCCATGAACCGCACATGCCCTACGGTGGGCAGCGCCCAGTGTCAAGGCGCAGCCAGCAGCTGACCGCATTGCGGGAATTGGTGGACATGCATTACCGCGCGCACTGGCCACTGGCGGACTACGCCGCCGAGCTCGGCATGACCCTGGCTACGCTGGGGCGGTTGTGTCAGGAGCACCTGGGCATGACGCCCATGAACGTGATCAATGCCCGGTTGGTGCTGGAGGCCAAGCGCATGCTGGGGCATTCGAGCCTGAGTGTGAAAGAAATCGCCCATGAGCTGGGGTTTGCCGATGTGGGGTATTTCAGCCGGTTCTTTCGCAAGCATGCGGGGGTGAGCCCTAGCGGATTTCGCGAGGGCCAGTAACATCTGCCGGCTTTTGCTGTGGCCTGCACTGGCCTCTTCGCAGCACAAGGCTGCTCCTACAGGTATCGCGTGCTGATGTAGGAGCAGCCTTGTGCTGCGAAGAGGCCGGCACAGGTCAGCACTAGACCGCCAAGGCCCGCTGCACATCGTCTACCGTGGTCGCCAGGCTGCTCAGGTGCAAATTCATCACTCGTTCCACCGGCGCCTGATCCAGCGGCCAGTGCAAGGCAATGCTCCCGGCCAGGCGACCTTCGGCATGCACCGGCAGCGCAATGGCGCGGATCAGGAATGGCAAACGCACCGGGTACTCCCAGTACCCTTCGGTCCGCTGGCCAAAGCCCTTGTGCGCGTCTTCTTCGATGTTGCGCAGCACCGTGTCATCGCGCAGCCGCTCATGGGCCGCCAGGCGTTGCACTTCATCCACCGCCAGTTCACCCAGGCAGGCCCGCCCCATTGCCGAGTGAAACAGGCTGGCATGGTGGCCCACGATCTGGCAGGTATGCGGGTACCGCCTGCGCAATACCTGAGGGATGGCGCTTTCCATCACCTCTAGCCGCTCGCCATCGAAACACGACAGGTCCACCACCAGCCCGGTGCGCTCGCTCAGGTCCAGCAGCATCGGTGCAGCACTTTCCACCAGGCGCCGCTTGAAGCGCATCTGCCGGTCACCGAACAACCGCCGCGCGCATAGGCGATAACGCCGGTCGCTGAGGCCACGGTAGACCCAGCCCTGCTCCTGCAAGGTGGCCAGCATGCGCGACGCCGTGGCCTTGGGCAGGCCGGTAAGGTAATGCAGTTCTTCCAGGCCAAGTGCCTGGTGCTCGCCCAGCAGGTCGACAATGGCCAGCGCACGCTCCACCGAACGCACGCCGCCACTGTCTGCCGTAATGCCCATGGGTATGACCTCCCTGTAGCTGGATGGTCAGCATAGCCAGCAAGAACCGCGCCTGCCCAGTGCTTTCATCAGGCCTGCAGGCACGGTGGCGGGCGCCGCTCAACCCACCGGGTCAGCTGTTCATGGGCGTATGCCAGTTGCAACACCGCATGATCGGCCTGGGCCGGGCCTATGATTTGCAGGCCCATAGGCAAGCCGGCGTTGTTGAAGCCGACCGGTACGCTGATGCTCGGCAAGCCGGCCAGGGTCGGCCCGATCACCACCTCCATCCAGCGATGGTAGGTGTCCATCGCCCGCCCCCCGACCACCGTCGGCCATGCCAGTTTTGCATCGAAAGGGAACACCTGGGCGGACGGCAACAGCAGATAGTCGTAACGTTCGAACAGGTTGGCCAAGGCGCGGTACCAGTCACTGCGGTCCAGCGAGGCCTGGTACAGCGAGGCCGCGCTCAGTTGCAAGGCGCCCTCTACCTCCCACTGTGCTTCGGGCTTGAGCAAGGCGCGCCTGGCTGGGTCGGCATAGGCCGCGCCAAGGTTGCCGTGCACCAGGAAGTGGCGGTGGGTGAGCCAGCATTGCCACAAACGCGCCGGGTCGAATGCCGGTTGGCAAGCCTCGACCCGGCAGCCCAGTTCGGCGAAATCGGCCAACGCTGCTTCACACAGGCCCAACACCCCGTCATCCATCGGCAGGTAGCCGTTGTAGTCACCCAGCCAGCCAACCCGCACACCCCGAAAATCGCGGTGCAGCCCTGCGGCGAAATCGCGTCGGCCCTCGCTCAGCGACAGCGGCACTCGTGCATCAACGCCTGCCTGGGTCGACAACAGCCGCGCCACATCCACCACGCTGCGCCCCATCGGCCCTTCGGTAGCCAGCTGCTGCACGAACAGTTCGGGCGCAGGACCATGTGGCACACGGCCCTGCGACGGGCGCAGGCCGAACACATTGTTGAACGCCGCCGGGTTGCGCAGCGAGCCCATCATGTCGCTGCCGTCAGCCACCGGCAGCAGGCGCATGGCCAGCGCCGCTGCCGCCCCGCCACTGCTGCCGCCGGCCACCCGCTGCGGGTTGTAGGCATTGGTGGTGGTACCGAACAGGGTGTTATAGGTTTGCGAACCGAGGCCGAACTCCGGCACGTTGCTTTTACCAACGATCAGCGCCCCGCTCGCCCGCACCCGCGCCACGCTGATGGCGTCATGCTCGGGTACCTGTTCGGCGAACAACGGCGAGCCCAGGGTGGTGCGCAACCCGGCAGTGGCAGCCAGGTCCTTGATCGCCTGTGGCATGCCGTGCATCCAGCCGCGGGAATGGCCCCGCTTCAGCTCACGGTCACGCTCATCGGCCTCGGCCAACACCGCCTCGGCCGGGCGCAGCGACACCAGTGCGTTGACCTGCGGGTTGCAGCGCTCGATGTGCGCGAGATAAGCCTGCATCACCTCCCGGCACGATACCTGCCGGGCATGGATGGCCTGGGACAAAGCTTGAGCATCGAGGGCAACGATGGGGTCGATGGCTAACGGCTTCACGGTTTTACTCCAAGGTTGAAAGTGACAGGCTTGCCCGCCCGGGGTGCTTCTTTCAGGCAATAGGTACCCAGCAGCGTCAGCAGGCAGGCGAACAGCACGTAGAACGACGGTGCCACCGGGGTAGCGAGCACCTTGGTAAGCCAGGTGACGATCAACGGGGCAAAGCCGCCAAACACCATCACCGCTACGTTATAGGCCACCGAGACACCCGTGGAGCGCACCTCGACCGGGAACTGCTCGGCCAGGGCGGTCGGGGCCGGGCCAAAGAAGCCGCCGATGGCCGTGCACAGCAGTAGTTGCATCACCAGTAGGCGCTCCAGCGAAGGCGCAGCGGCCACCCACACATACAGTGGGTAGACCATCACGAAAAAGGCCAGGGTGAAAGCCATCAGCACCGGGCGCCGCCCCACCCGGTCAGACAACGCCCCGGCCAGAGGAATGACCACGGTCATCAGCCCCACGGCCAGCATCTGCACCAGTAGCACCTGGTCCAGCGGCAGCCCGAGGCTCTTGTGGGCGAAGGTCGGCATGTTCACCAGTACCACGTAGAACGAAACCGTGGCGCCACAGGCCAGCCCCATCGACACCAGCAGGCTGCGCCGATGCTCACGCAGAACTTGCCACAGGCTAGGCGACTGGCCCTTGGCCTGGCGGCGCGCCTCGACGAACTCCTCGGGCTCTTCCATGTGCTTGCGTATCCACAACCCGACCGGGCCGATCAGCAGGCCCAGCACGAACGGGATGCGCCAGCCCCAGCTGTCCAGCGCCTCAGGCGAACACAAGTGCGTCACCAGGGCCACCATCGCCGCCCCGGAAAACACCGCCAGGCACTGCCCTACCAATTGCCACGAGCCATACAGGCCCTTGCGGTGTGCAGGCGCGCTCTCCACCAGAAACGCCGTGGCGCTGGCGTACTCGCCACCGGTGGCAAACCCTTGCAGCATGCGCGCCACCACGATCAGCAGCGGCGCGGCCATGCCGATGGCCAGGTAGTCGGGTGCAAAGGCGATCATGGCGATCGATACGGTCATCAGGCGGATGATCATCTGCATCGCCGCCTTGCGGCCCTTGCGATCGGAATACATGCCCAGCAACACGCCACCCACCGGGCGCATGAAAAAGCCCACCCCAAAAGTGGCCAGGGCCATCAGCAGCGAGGCGTATTCGTCATCCGACGGAAAAAACTGCCGGGCGATGATGCTGGCCAGAAAGCCGTAAACAATAAAGTCGTACCACTCCAGGGCGTTGCCGATAACGGCGGCGACCACTTGCCGGGTACGCGACACGCCGGTGCTCGAAGTCTGCATAGGGAACACTCCACACAATGATTGGGTGATCGCCCAGGCGCGGTCGCGCCCGGGTTCCAGCGGCAGTCGTCAAAAAGGAAAGGTCAGGCGGGCGTGAGCCAGCGTTCTGCCAGCGCGCCCCAGTAGGCGGCACCGGTCAGCAGGATGTCGTCGTTGAAGTCGTAGGCCGGGTTATGCACCATCGGCCGCGATACACCATTGCCGATGAACAGGTAGGCGCCCGGGCAGCGTTGCAGCATCCAGGCAAAGTCCTCGCTGCCCATCAGTTTGCGGGTGTTGGCATCCACCGCCTCGGCACCGAGCAACTCCACCCCCACCTGCGTGGCGAAGGCGTTTTCTGCGGCATGGTTGACCAGTACCGGGTAGGCCGGGCGGTGCTCGATGCTGGCACGGCAACCAAAGCTTTCGGCCTGGCTGACGATGATCGCGCGTACCCGCTCCAGGGTCTGCGCCCGCACCTCGGCGTTCAGCGCACGCAGGCTAAGGCGTAACAGCGCCTGTTGCGGAATCACGTTGGCCGCTTCGCCGGCCTGCAACGCGCCGACGGTGACCACCGCAGCCTCCTGCGCATCGATGTTACGCGCCACCACGGTTTGCAGCGCCATCACCACACTGGCCGCTGCCACCAGCGGGTCTACGGTCAGGTGCGGCATCGAGCCATGGCCGCCCACTCCGTCGAGGGTCACCATGAGCAGGTCTTGCGAGGCCATGATCGGCCCCTCGCGAAAACCAAGATGCCCGGCCGGCAGCCCAGGCATGTTGTGCATGCCGAACAGCGCATCGCAGGGGAAGCGTTCCAGCAGGCCATCGGCCAGCATCGCCTCGGCACCGCCCTGGCCCTCCTCGGCCGGCTGGAAGATCAGCGTCAGCGTACCGTCGAACTGCCGGGTTGCCGCCAGGTAGCGCGCGGCGCCAAGCAGCATGGTGGTGTGCCCGTCATGGCCGCAGGCGTGCATGCAGCCCTGGTGCTGGCTGCTGTAGGCCGCGCCCGTTGCTTCGTGGATAGGCAGCGCGTCCATGTCGGCGCGCAAGCCCAGCCGGCGTGTGCTGCTGCCATTGCGCAGCACACCGACCACACCGGTCTTGCCGATGCCGGTGTGCACTTCATAGCCCCACGCCTCAAGCAGCCGGGCGACCAGCGCCGAGGTGCGGCTCTCTTCAAAACCCAGTTCCGGGTGGGCGTGGATATCGTGACGGATCGCGTGCAGGTCGCTGGCCACATCGTTCAGCCAGGCCAGGATGTGCTGATGTCGGGACATGTAGAGTCTCCTCGCGCGGGTGGTTTCCCGTTCTTGTTGTTCGCCTTGAGGTCACGACGGGTAAGGCAGGTCGTGCTTGGCTGACAGATAAGCGCGAGGAGAGATGAAGCACAATCGAATCTGGTTTCACACCATGGAACCGAAAGCATCGAGGCGACCTGGCACCGTTTGCCAGACTGTTCATCCCCTGCCGGCAGGCAGGCGAACCAATAATACTTTTTCTGGCAACGGCTCGAGGATGGCCGACTCCTGGACGCGTATTCGATTCCACCCAGTAGCTTCCTTGATGGACTCAATTGCCAACCTACCGAAGGGGAGTCTATTCAACCTGGCTTGATGATAGGTCGACCTCATATCGGTCAACAGTTGCCTGATTTTGCCCACCCCCGCAAGAGACGCAGCCCCTATCCCGGCCCCAGCCACCAGTTCAGCCCCTATTGACTCAAAGGGCGCTGAAAGAGCGAGCGCTGCCCCGGGTGCCTTGATCACGGTACCGGCCAACCCACCAATAAATATCATCGCATTGTTGGTTCGGCTCGCGTCATCAAACTCCTTCGGTATTGGCCGCCCTTCATCCTTGGCAATCGAACGTTTGACTATTGCTTTGGATGCCTTGTTCAGCGACGAGAGCATCCCCACCGTTCCCCATACGAGTCCGGTGGCCTGCCCTACTGCACGTGTGGGCGAATGGCCATCGCGGTCAACATGGTTGATGGGGTCACCCGTGCAATAGGCGTATGCATTGAGGCCTCCCCGACCAAACGGGCTGAATGCATCGGGGCTGAGAAAGCGCATTTGCACGATGTGGTAGCCACGTTTGCCATTACCCAGCAGATAACAGTGCGGCGCTTGCGCAACAGCCTCGCCGGCAAAGGCCAACAAAGGCCTGCCCCGAACCGCGTGGTAACCATAGGGTGTGTATGCCCGCAGCAGGGCATCATTGCCTGTTTGTACTGGGGGTTGTTGGTAGGTTTGCATGGCTTCAATTTCCTGTTAGTGGTGATCGGCCATTCACACTAACCCCATCAACATGCCATAAATAACTCTCAGACTTGATGGCCGGAAACATTACCCACGGACGATCGAGACTTCCCTATGTATTCGGCTGTTGGATGACGATTTCCATCAAGTTCCGCGCTTTTGCACAAGCCTAATAGATCAATCCAGGCCAACGTATCGAGGGTTAGCAGGATTCAATGGCCACTCTCGGGGCAGACCAGGTACAACTGCTCGTGCGCGTTTTAGATGCGACCCACAATATGCAGTATAAAAAAATATGGGCTCTCCCCATGGCGCGGCAGAGCCGACTTGCGCCCATCCGGCAGGGTCAGCGTGGCCAGGTTGCTGAGTGGGTCGTACTCGTATCCGAGCGTGCCGCCAGGGCTGATTTCTTTCGTCAGCCGACCGAGCAGATCGTAGGCGTACTCAAGCTTTTCTTCCGTGATCCCAAGCTGGTTGCCGATCCCGGTCGGTTGCCGCGCGATGCTCAGCAGCCGGTCGCCGTCGTCGTACGCGAATGTCTGGCTCGCATCACGGTTGATCTTGGCGATCAGGCGGCCAATGGCATCACGCTCGAACAGCGTATGGCGCTCTGGCCGTTCTGCATTCTCGCCATAGCCAATCTCATCCAGTCGCGTGAGATGGCCACCGACGTTGTAGCTGAAACGCCGGGTCAGGTTATCCACCCGTACTTCTTCGCTAAGCCGGTCCTTTAGGGGGCTGAGCATTATGGTGCCAAAATAGTATCCTACATTTGAGACGCCGCAAACAATCACACGGAAACCCAACAGCTAGACTCTATAAACGTAAATTTTTGATCCTTTATTGCAAAAATATAGCCCTATGACATTTTCACCTTCTCGCTCTACGCATATCTCTGTACCAGGAACACTATTACTGGCATATGTAATCATTGACACTGTCCGCCCTGCCTCACACCTATACTCATAACACCAGTATTCACCATCTTCATCCAAACGACATGATATATTTGGAACTCCTCCCTCAAATACAACCCCAGACGCCCTAATCGCTTCTCCGTCATCGTCATAACGCACTGAATAAGTCGACTGCCCCTCCAACTGATATATTTCAGTCTCTATTACTGTAGAGCTCACACCATATATATCCGACCTGTGAAATCCACCCTGCTTCGAGCAATAAAACTTAAAGCAATTTTTTTTATTCTTTGGCTCCGAACTCAAAATGGGAGACGGAGTCACCCCAGACAGTTCCAGCCCATAAGGCAATATAGAAAAACCTGGACCTTTGGACCATTTTATTTCTTCACTTGCGACGCACTGCATACCTACGGCTTCAGAAAAATCAGACTCAAGCTTAGATTTTAGAAGCTCAAGCAAATTCTTAAATTTATCGGGAATCACAGTTACCTCCTAACAGCGAAAGTTTTACCACTATTTAATTGTTCCTTCAGCTCAGCAAGCCCACTCAGAAACTCTTTCTTCGTTGTTCTACCAACCAATGAATCATACACATGTTGCTTGTAGGCATTCCCATGTATGCCGGCACCCTTGTGTGGCGTTGCCAGCGTGCCGCCACTGTTTGATCCGGTTGTCCTTGACCTTGTCGAACTGCCGCGCATTGAAGTCCAACCGGTTGGCTGCCGGGTCGTAGCGGAACTCCTCACTGCCTACCAGCGAGCCGGTATCACGGCTACGCAACTGGCCGTTGGCTTCATATTCGTACTTGATCTCGCCACGCAGCTTGTCGAGGGTGCGCACCAGTTCACCGGCTGGGTCGTACTGGTAACGGCGGTGAATCGGGTTGTACGCATGCTCCACCAGCAGCGACGTATTCACGCCAGTGTTATGCACCTGCGAGAGCTTGTCAGCCGACAAGGTTGACGCAAACTGCCAGGCCTTGCGCCCCATGGCGTCATAACCGAAGCAGCTGGTGAGCTTGCCTTGGGTGCGGTACACCTCGCGGTGCAGGTCATCGCGCTCCATGTCACTGATCAGCAGCCCGTCCAGGTTCAACTGGTGCAGGTGGCCGCTGCCGTAGTACAGGTGATTGACCTTGCGCCCATCCGGCAGGGTCAGCGTGGTCAGGTTGCTGAGTGGGTCGTACTCATAGCCCAAGGTGCCAGCGGGGGTGATCTCTTTCGTCAGCCGGCCCAACAGATCATAGGTGTACTCCAGCTTTTCCTCGGTCATCCCGAGCTGCTTGCCGATGCCGGTCGGGTAGCGCTCGATGCTCAGCAACCGGTCACCGTCGTCATAGCTGAACTGCTGCTGCGCATCGCTATTAAGCTTGGTAATCAAACGGCCAATGGCATCACGCTCGAACAGCGTATGGCGCTCGGGCCGCTCGGCATTTTCGCCATAGCCAATCTCATCCACTCGTGTGAGATGGCCACCGACGTTGTAGCTGAAGCGCCGGGTCAGGTTATCCACCCGTACTTCTTCGCTAAGCCGGTCCGACACGTCGTAGGCAAAGCTGTACGTGGCGTTGTTCTCGTTGACCAGCGCGGTCAGGCGAATGGCCTTGTCGTACTCGTAGCGAACCCGCTGGCCCTTGGCATCCTGGCGGCTGCTCGGCAGGCCGCGGGCGGTGCGCATCAGGCGGGTGGTCTGGCCCTTGCCGTCGGTGTGGCTGAGTACCTGGCCGTAGACGTTGTAGGTAAAGGTTTCGGTGGTGCCGTCCGGGTGGCTGATGCGCTGCACTTCGCCGTTGGGCTTGCGTTCCAGCGTGGTGGTCTGGTTCAGCGCGTCCGTTACCGCGACCAGGTGCTGGCGCTCGTCATAGCGGTAGTACGTGCTCTTGCCCGAGCAGTCCTGAAAACGCTCGACCTGGGCCAGGGTGTTCCACCACAGGTACTTGGACTTGTAGGTCGCATCAATGATGGTGTGCGGCAGGCCGTCATCGCTGTTCAGGTACTCGGTCATCTGGCCGAGGGCATCGATTTCGGCGAGCAGGTTGCCCTTGTCGTCGTAGCGCCCCTGCCAGGTGCTGCCATCCGGGTAGCTGACTTTGGTCACCAGCGTGGTCAGGTGGTGGTACTCGTACTGGATCTTGCGCCCCAGTGGATCGGTTTCTTCCAGCAGGCGGGCGTATTCATCGTACTTGAAGGCGAGCCGGTTGCCGTCTGGCAGGCCCAGGCCGACCATGTTGCCGTGCTCGTCCAGCTCGATGGCGTAACGTTCGCCACCGTAGTCGCGGCTGGCGACCACGCGGTGGTCGGCGTTGTACTGCACTTGCAGCTCACGGCCGAGCACATCGGTGGCCCAGCTGGTGCGGCTGTCGAGGTCGTAGCGGAAGTGGTAATGCTCGCCGTCGCTGGTCCAGTGCTCGACCACGCGCGGCTTGTCGCCCAGGGTTTGCCAACGGTAGTGGCAGCCCAGGCCCAGGGCGTTGCTGTGGGTCACCATCAGGCCGTCGGCGTAGCTGAAGCTGCGCACGGTGTCGCCGTTGCGGTTGATCACCGCGCTCAGCTGGCCGTGTTCGTCGTAGCGGTACTGGGTGAGCGTTTCGACCGCCTCATTGTTGACCACGCGCTTGATGTCGGTCAGGCGACCCAGCGGGTTGTCGTAGTGCAGGTGCACGCGGATGCCGCCGGTGGCGCTGATGTCGATCAACGTTTCATTATATTTTAAAGAGCCAAAAAACACAGCAATATACAAAAACACTCAACTCTACCAATCTCCTCGCCATGCCTCGAGGTAAAAGCTTTCTCTTGGTATCCCTACAAGCTCTCCAAGCCTATACAGAACGTCCAACAAGGAGTCTCTTTCGGCTGTTTCAATTGGCAGTGCCAACGCATTGATATCAAGCATACACCTCCTAAACAGCGGAAGCATTGCCATACCATATTGAGAACAAGGGACTTCAACCAAATCGGCCGCCAACTGATTCAATATAGGCAGCAAATCAGTCAAGCAATTCGCATCACCTTCCAAAAACTGCAATTGCCCAACAAAAACATCCACCTTTGAAAGTCCCATATTCGAGTTCCAGTCCTCTCATAAAGAGCATGCTAATTTCCGGGAAAATTTTTAGGCCGCTCCAAACCTGGATATATCACTCTTTTTTGCTCATCCCAGTTAACACCTGTATCATGAAAGAATTTAAGTCTATTTTTCAGCTTATCCGGATCACCAAAGACACCACAAAACTCATGCGAATTGATAATGTCCAAATCAGCGCTGATAGAGAGATTCGATTTAATCACGCGCGCCCCGAAGCTTGAGTATCGGTCAGTTAACTCGATAAGATTGGCAGTATAGGTATCCTCGGCAACCCATTCAAAAGAAAGCATTTGCTTATTAATGGAGCGATGATTCACAACCACCTCGCCGATTTCAAGAACTCTCACAAACAAAGACTTTAGTCGCTTTTCTGCAACAAAAATACAAAATAGCAAATTAGCATTATTCAGATCACAACCTCGCCAATCATCATGAACGCTAAAAACATCAAAAAATTCCATCAAGCCATTAGTTCTCATTTGGGCTAGAGTAAAGAGAGCATCATCTAACTTTACGACCAAAACCGAATCCTCAACCCACTTTACACTTTTCAACATCCAGAAGCTCCTGTTTTCATAACTTTAGCCGCGTTGGTTTTTGCTCTATATTCATCTGCGGCTGCGAGGTACGTGGCCGCATTCGGATTTTTGGCTCCGACTGGATTTTGTAAGTTCGAAGTTTTCGCAAGCCCACCGCGATCTTCAAAAACCCGCTGCTCCAGCCCCCTAGCAATATTTTTGCCAGATTGGCCGTCACCAACAAATATTGGTTTAGGGGCTTGATCGAAGCCTGATGTATTTGGATATCTATACCGTAACACATCTTCCGCCGAATGCCCCAGTCCTGGTTTGCTGGCATAGCCAATATATGGCCTACCATTTTTGATACCTTCATAAGTTATATGAGTTGCATTAGCAGGATTACCTGCCCAACCAAGAGGGTCCAGCCAGCCAGTTAATCCACCCAAGAGACCTATCGGATCATGAGTAGTATATCTCCCTACGCTGGACTCATAATATCTGAAAGTATTATAGTAAAGCCCCGTTTCAAAATCATAGTATTGGCCTTGGAACCGCAGGTTCTGCTCAATTTGGTTAACTATCAGCAGCGCTACCTCACCCCACGAACGATACGCCACCTGCCAAACGATCTTGCCGTCACTGTCTGTCAACTCCAACGGCGTACCAATCTGATCCGTATGGAAGTAGTAAACCTTCTGCCCCTCTCCTTCAACCTGATCAACCCGCGCCAATGGCGCATAGCTACGCGGCTCATACAGGTACAAGGTGTTCTGCTTTGGCGTCTCCTCGCGCAGCATTCGCAAGCCTTGCCACAGGAAGCGCTTCTGCTCGACCTCACCGTCGATCTCAGCCCGCTTGGCCACCCGTCGCCCCAAGCTGTCATAACGGTAGTGCCCGGTACTCTCCAACTTGCCATCGACCACCGTCTCCGCGCGCACCAGCCGGTTCTCGCAGTCATAGCTAAAGCTGTGCAGCTTGCTGTGCCCAGAGCGCTTCTCGATCAGGTTGCCCCACGGATCGTAGCGGTACTCCTGGTCCCGCCACTGTTTGATCCGGTTGTCCTTGACCTTGTCGAACTGCCGCGCATTGAAGTCCAACCGGTTGGCTGCCGGGTCGTAGCGGAACTCTTCACTGCCTACCAGCGAGCCGGTATCACGGCTACGCAACTGGCCGTTGGCTTCATATTCGTACTTGATCTCGCCACGCAGCTTGTCGAGGGTGCGCACCAGTTCACCGGCCGGGTCGTACTGGTAACGGCGGTGAATCGGGTTGTACGCATGCTCCACCAGCAGCGACGTATTCACGCCAGTGTTATGCACCTGCGAGAGCTTGTCAGCCGACAAGGTTGACGCATACTGCCAGGCCTTACGCCCCATGGCGTCATAACCGAAGCAGCTGGTGAGCTTGCCCTGCGTGCGGTACACCTCGCGGTGCAGGTCGTCATGCTCCATGTCGCTGATCACCAGCCCGTCCAGGTTCAACTGGTGCAGGTGGCCGCTGCCGTAGTACAGGTGATTGACCTTGCGCCCATCCGGCAGGGTCAGCGTGGTCAGGTTGCTGAGTGGGTCGTACTCATAGCCCAAGGTGCCAGCGGGTGTGATCTCTTTGGTCAGCCGGCCCAAAAGATCATAGGTGTACTCCAGTTTTTCCTCGGTCACCCCGAGCTGCTTGCCGATGCCGGTCGGTTGCCGCGCGATGCTCAGCAACCGGTCACCGTCGTCATAGCTGAACTGCTGCTGCGCATCGCTATTAAGCTTGGTAATCAAACGGCCAATGGCATCACGCTCGAACAGCGTATGACGCTCTGGCCGTTCGGCATTCTCGCCATAACCAATCTCATCCAGTCGCGCGAGATGGCCACCGACGTTGTAGCTGAAACGCCGGGTCAGGTTATCCACCCGCACTTCTTCGCTCAGCCGGTCCGACACGTCGTAGGCAAAGCTGTACGTGGCGTTGTTTTCGTTGACCAGCGCGGTCAGGCGAATGGCCTTGTCGTACTCGTAGCGAACCCGCTGGCCCTTGGCATCCTGGCGGCTGATCACCGCGCTCAGCTGGCCGTGTTCGTCGTAGCGGTACTGGGTGAGCGTTTCCACCGCTTCGTTGTTCACCACCCGCTTGATGTCGGTCAGGCGACCCAGCGGGTTGTCGTAGTGCAGGTGCACGCGGGTGCCGCCGCTGGCGCTGATGTCGGTCAGCGTACCGTCGGGCGTGCGGGTGAAGTGCAGGAAGTGGTCGCCCTCAGTGCACACCAAGTACACCTGTTTGTAAGGGTTATAGATGCGCTAGCCGATAAATGCCGTAACAAACTGACTCCGCCAACACTTTGGCAGAGCCAGTCCAACTATTAACTGTTAAAGATCACGCCATCAAACCCTTACAGCAAAAACTTATGCAGAAAGTAATTCTCGAAAAACTAGAATACAAGACATCTAATCCTTAAACTGCACTCCGCGAACCGAACTATTTTCAAAAATAGACTTGACGCGAGCAGTTACCACAATTACGGGGCTGTCCTCTTCAGCCCTAACGACATCACTAGAAAGTATTGCCTCATCATCCAAAACTATCTTGCTGAACCATTCAGGGCCATCTGGCATATAGCTAAGCAACGGTTCACTAATGGACTCCCTCAAGTTAAAAGCTGGTGACTTATCAATCACATTTAAAACTTTGTAACCAGCATAGGAAACCTCACCTATCAGTAGATCCGCATCCACAAACTGAACACCAGAAATATTTTCTGCCCTCATTAATTCGTAGAGTCGTGGCGAAATCAAATTGGGCCCGTCACTGTAAAGAAAATCATAGCTCAGGAGTCTGGAGGCACTGACCCTTTTTGATCCCTCGAAACAGACCTTTATATCCTTGCTTACAGCAACGCCCTCTTTAAAAACCCCAGAATCTTCACCTGACAATATCTTTATCTTCAGCCAATAACTCTCAGGGTAATCATCTGAAATGGAAAGTATAAAGTTCTTAGCCACAAGTTGACCCTCTAACAGAATTTTTATCTGCATCGACCCACCTGCGCGCAACCCCTGTCTTTCATCAGCTATGACTCCGTGAGTAGCCTTTTGGTAGTTCGCCTTGATTCAGCCCTCTTTTACGCAATCATGAATAATATCCAGTTTCTTCACAGCCCAAGTATATTGCGCGTAATAGCCTTGATGTACCGTTCAGACCCGATGACTCCCCTCACATTTTGGCAGCCAAACAATATTATATAACTCGTGAAGCGTTACTTGCCCATCTGCTCGACATTATTCTTAGATAGCTACCACGAGATACGTGATGTTATTGAAAGTCATCTATCCCAAGCCATCTTACCATACCCCCCCAGACACGCGGCCTAAAGCATGGGCAGCGAAGACTTGATTACCCGCGTTGCGCTAACAAGGCAACGCTGACCCTGCCGCTTGTTAGGCAGCACCAACGCTGCCGCATACTATTCAAGGTCTGGCGTGACGCGCAACAATCGAAGACATCTAACCCCTTGCAAAACCCCCTTAGCACCTTTAAATATCGTTCAATTCAGCCCATGCATCATACGAATAATTATCATCGACCTTTTCAAACGAAACACCTTTCAAACCAGTTGCCGCTAACTTGAACTTTTCACTACAAAACAACTCCAATGTTTCTTGGCATCTAAAAATATCCGACTGCAGTTCTGTTGAAACCACAAACCTACTTATAGCATCAATATTCAAGCTCCCCCTATAAATATGACTTTCAATTTCTAGGCCGGTTTCCAGATCCTTGGATGTTTCGAACACTGACTCAACCTTATTGAGAGCCGCTAAGCTTTCACCAGGAAGAAAAAAGAAAAAATCCCCTTTCCTAGACTGTTCCTTATATGTTATCTCCAAAGGAATAGCCTTATATTTCGCCCCAACCTTATCGCAAACCTCTAAAAATTTTTTGGAGACGTAAGTATCACCGATGCTGTAGTAATCGAACTCCAGATCCGACAACTCCATCTCAAGCCCTGACAATTTTAAAACATACTGTTTAGTTATTTGTAGCTCCAGCGGACTTAATTCAAACGAATCCCACTCAAACTCATCATGATTAAAAAAACCTGACAGCACGATTGGACACCCAGTGTCCTGTGGATGATAGCGCAGAACATAATAATTGGAACCACTCATAAAAGCCTCCCAGTGATCGTATCCACTACAAAATTATTACTCTCCAGACCTTCTCTCGCGAAACTCTGAATTTTACTTATACCTAATACCAATTGCGTATCAGAAAGTTTACCGGCCCTAAAGGCGTCATTCAAAGCAGAAATCTTCGTCTCCACGACCTTAGTGTATTTAGCATGATTTGACCAATGCCCAGGCAGATCAATGTTTTGCGCTAGCTTTTTACTACCGGGCAAAAATATACCGTTGGATGCGCCATCATCATTAAAACCCATTGATCGAAGCTTGTTAAACATTTTTTGGTAACGAGGCTTTTTCATTATTTCTTCGGGGATTAAATGATGATTAGCCATTCCATCACCTTTTCTGGCCCCCATGTTATTACCCAGTTTCGTAGAGCACCACCCCAGCGGATCGATCTCTTGGGCCGGGTTTGCAGCGTACAAATATATATTTAAGCCCCCTGCCAAGCCTATGGGATCCTGAGTCAAAAAACGGCCAATATTAGGATCATAGAATCTGAAAACGTTGTAATGCAGCCCTGTTTCGCGATCAAAGTATTGCCCTTGGAAGCGTAGATTCTGCTCAACCTTGCTAACGGGCAGTTGCTCTACCGCCCCCCACGAGCGATACGTTGCCTGCCAAACAATCTCACCCTCGCTATCCGTCAGCTCCAACGGCGTACCAATCTGATCGGTATGGAAGTAATAGACCTTCTGCCCTTCCCCTTCAACCCGATCAACCCGATCAACCCGCGCCAACGGCGCATAACTTCCCGGCTCGTACAGGTACAGGATGTTCTGTCCAGGCGTTTCCTCCCGCAGCATCCTCAGCCCCTGCCAGAGGAAGCGCTTCTGTTCGACCTCACCGTTGATTTCCGCCTGCTTGGCGACCCGCCGCCCAAGGCTGTCGTACCGATACTCACCTTGGCTTTCCAGCTTGCCGTTAACCAACGTCTCCGCCCGCACAAGCCGGTTCTCGCAGTCATAACTAAAGCTCTGCAGCTTACTGTGCCCAGAGCGTTTCTCGATCAGGTTGCCCCACGGGTCGTAGCGGTACTCCTGGTCCCGCCACTGTTTGATCCGGTTGTCCTTGACCTTGTCGAACTGCCGCGCATTGAAGTCCAGGCGGTTAGCCGCCGGGTCGTAGCGGAACTCTTCACTGCCTATCAGCGAGCCGGTATCACGGCTACGCAACTGGCCGTTGGCTTCATATTCGTACTTGATCTCGCCACGCAGCTTGTCGAGGGTACGCACCAGTTCACCGGCCGGGTCGTACTGGTAACGGCGGTGGATCGGGTTGTAGGCGTGCTCCACCAGCAACGAGGTATTCACACCGGTGTTGTGTACTTGCGAGAGCTTGTCAGCCGACAAGGTTGACGCAAACTGCCACGCCTTGCGCCCCATGGCGTCATAACCGAAGCAACTGGTGAGCTTGCCCTGCGTGCGGTACACCTCGCGGTGCAGGTCATCGCGCTCCATGTCGCTGATCACCAGCCCGTCCAGGTTCAACTGGTGCAGGTGGCCGCTGACGTAGTACAGGTGATTGACCTTGCGCCCATCCGGCAGGGTCAGTGTGGTCAGGTTGCTGAGTGGGTCGTACTCATAGCCCAAGGTGCCAGCGGGGGTGATCTCTTTGGTCAGCCGGCCCAACAGATCATAGGTGTACTCCAGTTTTTCCTCGGTCACCCCGAGCTGCTTGCCGATGCCGGTCGGTTGCCGCGCGATGCTCAGCAGCCGGTCGCCGTCGTCGTAGGCGAATGTCTGGCTCGCATCACGGTTGATCTTGGCAACCAAACGGCCAATGGCATCACGCTCGAACAGCGTATGGCGCTCCGGCCGCACGGCATTTTCGCCATAGCCAATCTCATCCAGTCGCGTGAGATGGCCACCGACGTTGTAGCTGAAACGCCGGGTCAGGTTATTCACCCGCACTTCGTCGCTCAGCCGGTCCGAAGCGTCGTAGGCAAAGCTGTACGTGGCGTTGTTCTCGTTGACCAGCGCGGTCAGGCGAATGGCCTTGTCGTACTCGTAGCGAACCCGCTGGCCCTTGGCATCCTGGCGGCTGCTCGGCAGGCCGCGGGCCGTGCGCATCAGGCGGGTGGTCTGGCCCTTGCCGTCGGTGTGGCTGAGCACCTGGCCGTAGACGTTGTAGGTGAAGGTTTCGGTGGTGCCGTCCGGGTGGCTGATGCGCTGCGCTTCGCCGTCGGGCTTGCGCTCAACATAAGCTCTTTGCCACTTCTTGCCCTAGAAACAACCCTTAGTAAACCTTGCAATCTAGAATTCTAAAAAAGCGTCATTTTCAAAATAGTATTTAAAAGCCTCAAAGTAATCCTCAACAGTGGCCGAGGGAAGCTGCTGGTCCGTATAATTAATTACATCCTGTATCATTGGAGTATCTAGCGTTTCGATCCATCCTTCATTAGCCACCTGCGGCGGGAGATAATCAGTCGAATCTGGGGGGAAGTCACGACTATCTAATGAGAACGCACCCTTTGTATCCAGGGTCCAATTGCTATTTGGTAAATAGAACCAAGAGTCCGGCATTTTATCCAGATTCTCTAGAACTTCCCGTATGCTATAAACTCTCATAACCACCTCAGCACGATGTGTTTTGTAATGCCTTAAATCCACCCTTTTGATTAGGGTGTAAACTGGCTTGCACCGGTCCCTTCGCTTGGTGTTGCGCTCTCGGAATAAGCTCTATATCTTTAGGAGACTGAGCATTATGGTGCCAAGAGTGGTTTGGTGGGCTTCTGTCACTGAAGCCTCCTCTGGGTCCGGGTTGAATATGCTCCACTACTTCAGCGGGTAAAGCAGCCTTAAGCTCAGGGTATTGTAGCGTACGATTGTATAGCTCTTCATTAGCATATTTGAAATGCGCGCCCCTGTTCAAACTATGAATTTCTTGCGGCATCTCTACACTGGTCCATACGCTATATTGTGAACTAGATAGCGGACGGCCGCTACCGTCTACACCAGACCACCCCCACGGATCAATCCAATTGATGGGATTGAGCGTATAAAAATATAAATTTAGCCCACCCGCTAATCCAATCGGGTCTTGAGTAGCAAAGCGCCCAGCTTCCGGATCATAATATCTAAAGGTATTGTAGTGCAGGCCTGATTCATAATCAAAGTACTGGCCTTGGAAGCGTAGGTTCTGCTCAACCTTACTAACAGGTAGATGCTCTATCGCCCCCCAAGAGCGATAGGTCGCCTGCCAAGCGATCTGCCCGTCGCTGTCCGTCAACTCCAAGGGCGTACCAATCTGATCCGTATGGAAGTAATAGACCTTCTGCCCTTCCCCTTCAACCTGATCAACCCGCGCCAACGGCGCATAGCTTCCCGGCTCGTACAGGTACAAGATGCTCTGCCCTGGCGTTTCCTCCCGCAGCATCCTTAGCCCTTGCCAGAGGAAGCGCTTCTGCTCGACCTCGCCATTGATTTCAGCCTGCTTGGCTATTCGCCTCCCCAAGCTGTCGTAACGATACTCACCTTGGCTTTCTAGCCTGCCGTTAACCAACGTCTCCGCCCGCACCAGCCGGTTCTCGCAGTCATAGCTAAAGCTCTGCAGCTTGCTATGCCCCGAGCGCTTCTCGATCAGGTTGCCCCACGGGTCGTAGCGGTACTCCTGGTCCCGCCACTGTTTGATCCGGTTGTCCTTGACCTTGTCGAACTGCCGCGCATTGAAGTCCAGGCGGTTCGCCGCCGGGTCGTAGCGGAACTCTTCACTGCCTACCAGCGAGCCGGTATCACGGCTACGCAACTGGCCGTTGGCTTCATATTCGTATTTGATCTCGCCACGCAGCTTGTCGAGGGTGCGCACCAGTTCACCGGCCGGGTCGTACTGGTAACGGCGGTGAATCGGGTTGTACGCATGCTCCACCAGCAGCGACGTATTCACGCCAGTGTTATGCACCTGCGAGAGCTTGTCAGCCGACAAGGTTGACGCAAACTGCCAGGCCTTGCGCCCCATGGCGTCATAACCGAAGCAACTGGTGAGCTTGCCCTGGGTCCGGTACACCTCGCGGTGCAGGTCATCGCGCTCCATGTCGCTGATCACCAGCCCGTCCAGGTTCAACTGGTGCAGGTGGCCGCTGCCGTAGTACAGGTGATTGACCTTGCGCCCATCCGGCAGGTTCAGCGTGGTCAGGTTGCTGAGTGGGTCGTACTCGTAGCCGAGCGTGCCGTCAGGGGTGATTTCTTGGGTCAGACGGCCGAGCAGGTCGTAGGTGTATTCAAGCTTTTCTTCCGTGATCCCAAGCTGCTTGCCGATCCCGGTCGGTTGCCGCGCGATGCTCAGCAGGCGGTCACCGTCGTCATAGGTGAATCGCTGTTGTGCGTCGCTATTCAGTTTGGCGATCAGGCGGCCAATGGCATCACGCTCGAACAGCGTATGGCGCTCTGGCCGCTCGGCATTTTCGCCATAGCCAATCTCATCCAGTCGTGTGAGATGGCCACCGACGTTGTAGCTGAAGCGCCGGGTCAGGTTATCCACCCGTACTTCTTCGCTCAGCCGGTCCGACACGTCGTAGGCAAAGCTGTACGTGGCGTTGTTCTCGTTGACCAGCGCGGTCAGGCGAATGGCCTTGTCGTACTCGTAGCGAACCCGCTGGCCCTTGGCATCCTGGCGGCTGCTCG
>NZ_JAFBKA010000026.1:0-81426 GCF_022760795.1 Pseudomonas sp. BP01 | reverse complement strand
AGCCAGCTCCCACAGGTAGTGCACAGGGCCAGGCATCGGCGCAGCCTTTGAGATCTTGGGGCCGCTTTGCGGCCCATCGCCGGCAAGCCAGCTCCCACAGGTAGTGCACAGGGCCAGGCATCGGCGCGGTCGGAGTGGGAGCTGGCTTGCCGGCGATGGGCTGCGCAGCAGCCCCGGCGATCTAGACCACGAAGTTCAGATGCTCGCCCCTATGCAGGTCCAGCTCCAGCATATCCGCCATCCCCGCCGCCACGCGTGCCCAACCATCATCGGGCAAAGCCTGCGGGGTATTGATCAAGGTCCAGTGCAAAGCACTGCGCTGCAACCCATCAACCACCTGGTCCACACATTCGCGCTCTGCCTCGCTGTACTTGGCCGGCTCATCCAGCACAGCGAAATCGCCCACCAGCAACAGCCGGCGTATAGTCGTACGCTCAAGCCCCGCCACCAGCGCCTCGCTCAGCTGTGCTTGCCCTGGCAAGTCACCTGGCGCCAGCGCCGACAACAGGGCAATCACCGCCGAGCCCCCTGCCGCGCTTTGCTCTGCCTGGTCGGCATCGTCCAGCCCGCCTATCTTGAAGTGCAGGCCCGGGCGTGCGGTGTGGCGGTTCAGGTCATCGACCGCGGCGGTGACTTCGTGCTGGCGCGACAGCAACTCGGCCATCAGGGCATTGCCCAGGCTGCTTTCAGGCCCGAACAAGACCAGTTTGTACACTGGGGTTTCGGCGTTTTTCACTGCATCACTCCCTTGCAGGTGGTGATGGTTGGACCGCAATCAGGAGTTATCGTGCAAAGGATCAAGGGTTACCACGCCCACGTTTATTACGACGCAGCGACCATGGAGCAGGCCCGTGAACTGTGCGAGGAGGCGGCGCGGCTGTTTCCCGTGACCATGGGGCGCATGCATCAGAAGCCGGTTGGGCCGCACCCGGACTGGAGTTGCCAGCTGGCGTTCGGGCCTGAAGTGGTAGGGGTGGTTTTGCCTTGGTTGGCTCTGTACCGCAAGGGCCTGGTGGTGTTCATGCACCCGGAAACCGGGGATGAACTGGCGGACCACCGGGATCATGCGATCTGGATGGGGGCCGTGCGGCCATTGAAGCTGTCGATTTTTGGTGGGTAATTCTGTTGCCTGTGATGGCCTCTTCGCGGGCTTGCCCGCTCCCACAGGTTCTCCACAGTTTTCAGCATCTGTGTAGTCCCTGTGGGAGCGGGCAAGCCCGCGAAGCAGGCGACGCGGTTTAGCGGCGGGCGCCGCGCACGCCTTCAGCCAGTGCTGAGCACAGGCTCAATACATCAGTTACCGCCTGATCGGCACTTTTAGCCTGGGCAATCTTGTCGACCAGCGCCGAGCCCACCACCACACCATCGGCCAGGCGGGCAATGTTCGCAGCCTGCTCCGGGGTACGAATGCCGAAACCGACGCTGATCGGCAGGTCGGTATGCCGGCGCAGGCGGGCAATGGCCTCGGTCACGTGCTCGGTGGTCGCCGAGCCGGCACCGGTCACACCGGCCACCGACACGTAGTACACAAACCCGGAGCTGCGTTCCAGCACGCGCGGCAGGCGCGCATCGTCGGTGGTCGGGGTGGTCAGGCGAATGAAGTCGATGCCTGCAGCCTGGGCCGGGGTGGCCAGTTCGGCGTCGTGCTCTGGCGGCAGGTCGACGATGATCAGGCCATCGACGCCTGCTTCTTTGGCTTGAGCCACGAACGTGTCCACGCCAAAGCGGTGAATCGGGTTGTAGTAACCCATCAGCACGATTGGCGTAGTGTGGTTATCCACACGGAACTCGCGAACCATCTGCAGGGTTTTGGCCAAGGTCTGGCCCGCTTCCAGGGCGCGCAGGGTGGCCAGCTGGATGGCCACGCCATCGGCCATCGGGTCGGTGAACGGCATGCCCAGTTCGATCACGTCGGCGCCGGCTGCCGGCAGGCCCTTGAGGATCTGCAGCGAGGCGTCGTAGCCCGGGTCGCCTGCGGTGACGAAGGTGACCAGTGCCGAACGGCCTTCGGCCTTCAGTTCGGCGAAGCGTTGTTCAAGACGGCTCATGCCTGTTTCTCCTGGGCGGCCATGTGGTTCATGACGGTTTGCATGTCTTTGTCGCCGCGGCCCGACAGGCACACCACCATCAGGTGGTCCTTGGGCAGTTTCGGCGCGCGCTTGATCGCTTCGGCCAGGGCGTGGGAGCTTTCCAGGGCCGGGATGATGCCTTCCAGGCGGCAGGTGGCGTGGAACGCATCCAGCGCTTCGTCGTCGGTAATGCTGACGTACTCGACGCGCTTCACTTCGTGCAGGTAGGCGTGCTCCGGGCCGATGCCCGGGTAGTCGAGGCCTGCGGAAATCGAGTGGGCGTCGGTGATCTGGCCGTCTGCGTCTTGCAGCAGGTAGGTGCGGTTGCCGTGCAGTACGCCCGGTACGCCGCCGTTCAGGCTGGCAGCGTGCTTGTCGGTGTGCACGCCGTGGCCACCGGCTTCGACGCCGATGATCTGCACGCTTTGCTCTTCGAGAAACTCATGGAACAGGCCCATGGCGTTGGAACCACCACCGACGCAGGCAACCAGGCTGTCTGGCAGGCGGCCTTCCTTCTCTTGCAGC
This sequence comes from Pseudomonas sp. BP01, assembly GCF_022760795.1. Taxonomy (NCBI): domain Bacteria; kingdom Pseudomonadati; phylum Pseudomonadota; class Gammaproteobacteria; order Pseudomonadales; family Pseudomonadaceae; genus Pseudomonas; species Pseudomonas sp. BP01. The sequence goes on along the minus strand of NZ_JAFBKA010000026.1, from coordinate 78,832 downwards.
TGGGCGCGGGTTTCCTTGCCGATGATCGACTGGAAGTCGCGGACCATGGCCGGGTACGGGTGTGGGCCAGCGACAGTGCCGATCAGGTAGAAGGTGTCTTCGACGTTGGTGACCCAGTCGCGCAGGGCTTCGTTCATGGCGTCTTTCAGGGTGCCGGTACCGGCGGTAACCGGGACGATTTCGGCGCCCAGCAGCTTCATGCGGAACACGTTGGCCTGTTGGCGCTCGATGTCGGTGGCGCCCATGTAGATCACACACGGCAGGCCGAAGCGGGCAGCGACGGTGGCTGTGGCCACGCCGTGCATGCCGGCGCCGGTTTCGGCGATCAGGCGCTTCTTGCCCATGCGCTTGGCCAGCAGCACCTGGCCGATGCAGTTGTTCACCTTGTGCGCGCCGGTGTGGTTGAGCTCTTCACGCTTGAAGAAGATCTTGGCGCCGCCACAGTGCTCGGTCAGGCGCTCGGCGAAGTACAGCGGGTTGGGGCGGCCGATGTAGTCGCGCTGGAAGTAAGCCAGCTCTTCGAGGAACTTGGGGTCTGCCTTGGCCGCTTCGTATTCGCGGGCCAGGTCCAGCACCAGTGGCATCAGGGTTTCGGCCACGTAGCGGCCGCCGAACGAGCCGAACAGGCCATTGGCGTCGGGGCCGGGGCGGTATTGGGACTGGGTCATGGGGCGCTCCAGGGCGTAATGAATGAGTGATGGGCTTTACTCTAACCACGGCAAGCCCGGCTGAAAACCGATAAGATTGCGCAAACTTGTCAGAAAAACTCACAGGTACCATGGCCCACGACCTCCCTCCCCTGAATGCCCTGCGCGCCTTCGAGGCTACCGCCAGGCTTAACAGCGTTAGCCAGGCGGCTGAAGCGCTGCATGTTACCCATGGCGCTGTCAGCCGGCAGATCAAGGTGCTGGAGGAGCACCTGGGGGTGGCGCTTTTCGTCAAGGACGGGCGCGGCATCAAACTCACAGATGCCGGTGTGCGTCTGCGCGATGCCAGCGGTGAGGCCTTCGACCGGCTGCGCAGCGTGTGTGCCGAACTCAGCCGCGATGTCAGCGAGGCGCCGTTTGTGCTGGGCTGCTCGGGCAGCCTGTTGGCACGTTGGTTTATCCCCAGGCTGGGGCGTCTGAAGGCGGAATTGCCCGAACTGCGCCTGCACTTGTCAGCAGGTGAAGGTGACCTCGACCCGCGTCGGCCAGGGCTCGATGCGTTGCTGGTATTCGCTGAACCCCCCTGGCCGGCGGATATGCAGGTGCATGTGCTGGCCGAGGAGCGTATCGGGCCGGTACTCAGCCCGCATTTTGCCGGCTTCGATCGCTTGCGCGACGCGCCCGCCAGTGCCCTGCTGGACGAGGCCCTTTTGCACACCACCTCACGGCCACAAGCATGGCCGACATGGGTTGGGCAACAGGGATTGGACCCGGCAGGGTTGCAGTACGGCCAGGCGTTCGAGCATTTGTACTATTTGCTGGAGGCTGCGGTTGCAGGCCTTGGCGTGGCCATCGCGCCACAGCCATTGGTGGCTGATGACTTGCGGGCCGGACGTCTCAGCGCGCCGTGGGGCTTTTCACCTACCCGGGCAGCGCTGGCGTTGTGGGTGCCCCGGCGCGCCGCAGATGGGCGCGCCGAGCAGTTGGCGCAGTGGCTGCGCCGCGAGTTGGAACGCCAGACGGGTTAGTTGCGACGGGTCAACAGATAGGCCGCCAGCAGACCGATGGCGCCAATCGCCACGCCTGCCGTTGTCACCGGATGCTCCTGTGCATAATCACGGGTAGCAATGCCGGTCTGGCGGGTGCGGGTTTTCACTTCCTCGTAAGCATCGCTGAGCAGACTACGCGAGTGTTTCAGCGCACTTTCGGCGTTGCTGCGGATTGCCTTCACCGACTTCTGGGACTCTTCCGAGGCGTCATGCTTGAGGTTTTCCAGGCTTTTCAGAAGGCTTTCGATCTCCGCTTCCATGCTTTCCAGGGATGTTTTACGCAGCGAGTTGCGGTGCATGTTGACTCTCCTTTGCAGTATGGGCTGTAAGGTTGCGACCCTTGGCCCGCGCGAAAGTGCGATCGAACTTTCACCTTGGCGGACGGCTCGCAGGTAAACCAGGCCTACCCTGCTAGGCTGAATTTCACCGTTATCCAAGGAGCGTGAACATGACTGACCATCACACGTACAAGAAGATCGAGCTGGTGGGATCCTCGCCAACCAGCATCGAAGAGGCGATCAACAATGCCCTGGCCGAAGCCGGCAAGAGCATCAAGCACCTGGAATGGTTTGAAGTGGTCGATACCCGTGGACATATTGAAGGCAACAAGGCCGCGCACTTTCAGGTCACGCTGAAGGTGGGCTTCCGTATCGCCAACAGCTGAAACACTGCCAGGCTGGATGATCCCGGCCTAATGGGGTATTCAGGAGAGGGGCGCCTTGGCGGGCGCCCTTTCTGATTTCATCTGCACAAGGAAAGCGATCGATGAACAAAGTGATTCTGGCGCTGGGCCTGATGACACTGGCCGGTGGTGCGCTGGCGGCGGGCAAGCCGTGCGAAGAGCTGAAGGCGGAGATTGCCGCCAAGCTCGATGCCAAAGGGGTTACTGGCTACAAGCTGGAGGTCGTCAACAAGGGCGAGCCGGCCGGCAAGGTGATTGGCAGCTGCGAGGCGGGTACCAAGGAAATTGTCTACCGCCGCGGTTGATGCGTTGGCTTTTTCGCGGGCTCGCCCGCTCCCACAGGTAATACACAGGGTCAAGCAGCCGTGCAGTCCTGTGGGAGCGGGCGAGCCCGCGAAGAAGGTCAGGCGGTCTTGAGGGCCTGCGCCAACAGCTCATAGGACCGGATGCGGTCCGCATGTTCATACAGGTCACAGGTAAAGATCAGCTCGTCCGCCCCGGTCTGCTCCAGCAGCACCTCCACCTTGGCCCTTACCTTTTGCGGGCTGCCGATCATCGCCAGGCCCAGGAAACTGCCTACCGTCTCCCGCTCATGGGGCAACCACAGCCCGTCCATGCTTTCTACCGGCGGCTTCTGCATCAGGCTCTGCCCGCGAATCAGCGCCAGAATGCGCTGGTACACCGAGGTGGCCAGGTATTCGGCCTTTTCGTCGGTTTCTGCCACCACCATGGGGATGCCCAGCATCACATACGGCTTGTCCAGCGTGGTCGAGGGCTTGAAATGATTGCGGTACACGCGGATCGCCTCGTGCATGTAGCGCGGCGCAAAGTGCGAAGCGAAGGCATAGGGCATGCCGCGCATGCCTGCCAGCTGGGCGCTGAACAGGCTGGAACCGAGCAGCCACATCGGCACGTCAGTGTCGTGCCCCGGCACGGCGATCACTTTTTGATCATCGGTACGTGGGCCGAGGTAGCGCGACAGTTCCTCGACATCGTCCGGGAAGTCATCCGGGCCGCCAGCGCGGTCGCGGCGCAGGGCGTAGGCCGTCATCTGGTCCGAGCCCGGCGCACGGCCCAGGCCCAGGTCGATACGCCCCGGGTACAGGCTGGCCAGGGTGCCGAACTGCTCGGCGATCACCAGTGGCGCGTGGTTGGGCAGCATCACCCCACCAGAGCCCACGCGAATGGTCGAGGTACCCCCGGCCAGATAGCCAATCAGCACCGACGTTGCCGAACTGGCGATGCCATCCATGTTGTGGTGCTCGGCCACCCAGAAGCGGTTGTAGCCAAAACGCTCGACGTGTTGCGCCAGGTCCAGCGAGTTGCGCAGCGATTGCGCCGGGCCTGCATCGGCGCGCACGGGTACCAGGTCGAGGGTGGATATTTTCAGGTCACGCAGCTGCGTCATTGGAGCCTCCGCAAAGGTGGTTGGCCAGAGGCCTTTGTAACTCTGTATGGGCATATTCGGGGGATTCAATGTTTGCTGTGCGATTGGTCTGAACTTGCCGTAAGCGGCGGGCCTCTGAATCCATAACCACGTAACCGAATGACCAGGAGGCAGTATGAAAAAGACAGCATCGGCGATCTGGCAAGGTGGCTTGAAGGATGGCAAGGGCCTGCTTTCTACCGAAAGCGGTGCGCTCAAGCAGAACCCGTATGGCTTCAACACCCGTTTCGAGGGCACGCCCGGCACCAACCCGGAGGAGCTGATTGGCGCCGCGCATGCCGGCTGTTTCTCGATGGCGTTGTCGATGATGCTCGGTGAAGCAGGGCTGACTGCGGACCGCATCGACACCGCTGCCGAGGTGACGCTCGACAAGCTGCCGGATGGTTTTGCCATTACGGCCGTGCATCTGGTGCTCCGGGCCAAGGTACCGGGGGCAAGCGAGGCGCAGTTCCTGGAAATTGCCAACAAGGCCAAGGAAGGGTGCCCGGTGTCCAAGGTGCTGAACGCAAAAATCAGCCTGGATGCGGCGCTGGTGGGCTGAAGCGGCGCAACGGAGGCGGTTTGCTGTAGTCTAAACAGCGTCGGCAGCACGCTGCCTTTTCAGGAGCCGTTCCATGATTCGCGTAGCAATCGCCGTGTTGGCTTCCCTGGTCGCCACGTCCACGTTGGCGGCGGTCAAGCCGTGCGAGGAGCTCAAAGCCGAGATCGAGGCTAAGATCCAGGCTCAGGGTGTGCCGTCCTACACCCTGGAGATCGTGCCCAACAGTGAGGTCAAGGACCAGAATATGGTCGTCGGCACTTGCGATGGCGGGACGAAGAAGATCATTTACCAGAAGAATGATCGGTAAATTCGGGATTTTGGGGCCGCTTTGCGGCCCCGTCTCACGGGATGCAAAACACGTTGCTGGGCTCGTTCACCAGCACCTTGCGGCTGGCGTCGTACAGCAGCACCTGCGGCTCCATCACCGGTGCCCGCGCTTCCAGGCGATAACGCTCGCCGGCCTTGAAGTTGTCAAAGCGCACAGTCAGGTAGCAGGTTCGGTCCCTGGGTTGGGACATGACGCCGCCGGAATAGATTTCGTAATCGAAGCGCACCACCAGTTCGTGCTTGCCGGGCGTTACCTGGAAGTAACGGCCGTCCTCCAGGCGCTTGCCGTCCAGGCGGTCGGCCATGATCACGCGGCCGGGGGTCATGGTGTACAGATCGATCCAGGCCTGCTTGGGGTCGACGGGTGGCAAGGGGCTGGCGCAAGCCCCCAGTGCACTGAGGGCGATCAGCATCATGGGCTGGCGCATGGCAAAACTCCCACTTGCGATTTACAAGTAACAAGCATAGCGCCGTTTGTGCGGTTCAGGTGCGTTGGCAGCCGGCAGGCAAGCCCTGCCCGACCATTTTCTGCTGGTCGTCGTAGAGCTTGATCCAGGGGCGGAAGCCGATACTGCCGGCGTGCAGTTGATAGCGCTGCCCGGCACTGAAGTCCTTGAAGGTCAGCTTGACCTGGCAATCGCGCCACAACGGCTCGTCGACCGGGCCGATATTGCTGGGTGTGACCGGGAACTGGTAGCGCACGGTCAGCTCGTGGCTGCCGGGCTGTACTTCGAAATAGCGGCTGTCGGCCCAGTCACGTTCATCGACCTGCACCGCGTCCAGCGAGGTGTTGTCGTAGGGGGTAAGGTCGATCCAGGCCTGGTTCGGGTCCGGGGCTGGCAACGTGGAACAGGCGGATATCAGCAACAGTGAACCGGCGACCAACAATGCACGCATGGCGAAACTCCCCCTTGGCGAGATAGTCTTGGAGCGAATTGGCCTTGAGCGAGTCAGACAGTCCCGGATGCTTCGACTTTTTCTTATGCAGCGCTCAGGCCCTGGGGCACTCGACCGCGTTTTCACCCGTTTGGTTCCCCTGCTGGGGGCGCTCCTGCTGAACGGTTGCAGCAGCGTGGCCTACTATGGACAGCTGGCCGAGGGCCAATTGCAGCTGCTGCGTGCGCGACAGCCAGTCGGGCAGGTGCTGGCCGACCCGGCCACATCACCGCAACTGCGTGAGCGCCTGGCGCATGCGGAACAGGCGCGGGTGTTCGCGAGCCAGCAGTTGAAACTGCCGGATAACCGGAGTTACCGGGTGTATGCCGACATAGCCCGGCCTTATGTGGTGTGGAATGTGTTCGCCACGCCCGAGCTGTCGTTGCAGCCGGTGACGCACTGTTTCCCGATTGCGGGGTGCGTGGCGTATCGCGGCTATTACCAGCAAGGTGCGGCGCGAGGTGCGGCGGCGTTGATGCGCCAGGAAGGCCTGGATGTGTATCTGGGCGGCGTGGAGGCTTATTCGACCCTGGGCTGGTTCGACGATCCGATCCTGTCGTCGATGGTGGGTTGGGGTGATGAACGCCTGGCGACGTTGATTTTTCACGAACTGGCTCACCAGCGCTTCTATGTGCAGGACGATACCGAGTTCAACGAATCATTTGCCTCCTTTGTCGAGCAGGAAGGCACCCGGCAATGGCGTGCAGCGCGTGGGCTTGCCGCTGTTGGCGGGGAGCAGGGGCAGCAGCGTGACCAGTTCATCCGGCTGGTGCTGGCCAGCCGCGAGCGGTTGCAGGGGATTTATGGCGGGCCGCTGGACGATGCGCACAAGCGGCTGGCCAAGCAGGCCGAGTTTGAGCGTTTGAGGCGTGAGTACCGGCAGGTGCGTGATGGCCAGTGGGGCGGGGACAAGCGCTATGACGCCTGGATGTATGGGCCGATGAATAATGCCAAGTTGTTGCCGTTTGGGCTGTATGACCAGTGGGTGCCGGCGTTTGCGGCGGTGTTTCGTGAGGTGGGTGGGGATTGGCTTCGGTTTTACCAGCGGGTCGAGCAGTTGGGGCGGTTGCCGATTGAAGAAAGGAAAGCGGCGCTGCAGCGTCTGATGGTCAGCCTGTGAGATTTGGGGCCGCTGCGCGACCCATCGTCGGCAAGCCAACTCCCACAAGGACCGCACAAGGTTTGAATTTGATGCAGGACCTGTGGGAGCTGGCTTGCCGGCGATGGGCTGCAAAGCAGCCCCTAGAGCCCTCAAGCATTGATGAATGCCTGATGCATCTCGGCCAAGGTCGCAAAGTGGTAGGCCGGCTCTTCCGCCATCAGCTCTTGCCGGCTACCAAACCCATACCCCACCGCCACCGCCTGCAAGCCATTGCTGCGCGCGCCGATCAGATCATGCTTGCGGTCCCCGATCATCAGGGTTTGCGCCGGGTCCAGCCCTTCTTCATCCAGCAGGTGGCGAATCAGCTCGACCTTGTTGGTGCGCGTGCCGTCCAGTTCGCTGCCGTAGATCACCTTGAAGTGATGGTCGAAGGCGAAGTGCCGGGCGATTTCGCGGGCGAATTCCCACGGTTTGGAGGTGGCGATGTACAGCGTGCGGCCCTGCCCGTTCAGGGCTTCGAGCAACTCCGGCACCCCCTGGAACACCAGGTTCTCGTACAGGCCGGTGACGCGGAAACGCTCCCGGTAGAAGTTCACCGCATCCCAGGCCTTGGCTTCGTCAAAGCTGTAGAACTGCATGAAGGCCTGCAGCAGGGGTGGGCCGATGAAGTGCTCAAGGCGGGCCAGGTCCGGCTCGTCGATGCCCAGCTTGGCCAGGGCATACTGGATCGAGCGGGTGATGCCCAGGCGTGGGTCGGTCAGGGTGCCGTCGAGGTCGAAGAGGATGTTTTGCTGTTGCATGCTCGTCTCGTTAGTCGGGTTTATTCCGGTTGGTCGTAGCCTTCGGCCAGGTGCTGGTCCTTGAGCTTCACGTAGTTGCCGGCGCTGTAGGAGAAGAACGCGCGCTCTTTATCGTTCAGCAGCCGGGCCTGTTTCACCGGGCTGCCCATGTACAGGTAACCACTGACCAGGCGTTTGCCCGGCGGTACCAGGCTGCCGGCACCGATGATCACTTCGTCCTCGACGATGGCGCCATCCATGATGGTGCTGCCCATGCCGACCAGGATGCGGTTGCCCAGGGTGCAGCCATGCAGCATCACCTTGTGACCGATGGTCACCTCGTCACCGATGATCAGCGGGAAGCCGTCCGGGTTGAACGGGCCGGCGTGGGTGATGTGCAGCACGCTGGCATCCTGCACGCTGGTGCGCGCACCGATGCGGATGCGGTGCATGTCGCCGCGCACCACGGTCATGGGCCAGATAGAGCTGTCTTCACCGATCTCCACGTCGCCCAGCACCACCGCCGAACGGTCGACGAAGGCACGTAGTCCAACTTTCGGAGTGTGTTGCTGGAAGCTTCGGATGGCCATGATAGCGTCTCTCATCTGTGCCGATAGGCAGGCTGCCTGCTGCGGTCGGCGTCGATTGTAATTAAGATGGAGCAGTGTTTCTTCTGCCAAGGTATCCAAACCGTGACTGCGAACAACCCGCTTCTGCAATCCCACGATCTGCCGCCCTTCTCGCAAATCCGTGCCGAACACGTGTTGCCGGCGATCGAAGCGATCCTGGCCGACAACCGTAAAGCCATTGCCGAGATCCTCGAAAAGCAGGGCAAGGCCCCTACCTGGGCTGGCCTGGTGCTGGCGATGGACGAACTGAACGACCGCCTGGGCGCTGCCTGGAGCCCGGTCAGCCACCTGAACGCGGTGTGCAACAGTGCAGAACTGCGCGAGGCTTACGAGTCGTGCCTGCCAGCGCTGAGCGCCTACTCTACCGAACTGGGCCAGAACCGTGCGCTGTTCGATGCCTACCAGGCTTTGATCAACAGCCCTGAAGCCGCCGGTTTCGACGTGGCGCAAAAGACTATTCTCGAGCATGCCCTGCGTGACTTCCGCCTGTCGGGTATCGACCTGCCGGCGGACAAGCAGCAGCGCTATGCCGAAGTGCAAAGCAAGCTCAGCGAACTGGGCAGCCGCTTTTCCAACCAGCTGCTCGACGCCACGCAGGCCTGGACCAAGCACGTCACCGACGAAGCTGCGCTGGCCGGCCTGACCGACTCGGCCAAGGCGCAGATGGCCGCCGCGGCCCAGGCCAAGGGCCTTGAAGGCTGGCTGATCACCCTGGAATTCCCCAGCTACTACGCCGTGATGACCTACGCCAGCGACCGCGCCCTGCGCGAAGAGGTTTACGCCGCCTACTGCACCCGCGCCTCGGACCAGGGCCCGAATGCCGGCCAGTTCGACAACGGCCCGGTCATGCAGCAAATCCTTGACCTGCGCCAGGAGCTGGCCGAACTGCTGGGCTACAAGAACTACGCCGAGCTGAGCCTGGCCACCAAGATGGCCGAGTCCAGCGACCAGGTGTTGAGCTTCTTGCGTGACCTGGCCAAGCGTTCCAAGCCGTTTGCCGCCCAGGACCTGCAGCAGCTGAAGGCCTATGCCGCCGAGCAAGGCTGCCCGGAACTGGCCAGCTGGGACGCCGGCTACTTTGGCGAGAAGCTGCGCGAGCAGCGCTACAGCGTGTCGCAGGAAGCCCTGCGCGCCTACTTCCCGATCGACAAAGTGCTGGGTGGCCTGTTCAGCATCGTGCAGCGCCTGTACGGCATTGAAATCGCCGAGCTCAAGGGCTTCGACAGCTGGCATCCGGACGTGCGCCTGTTCGAGATCAAGGAAAACGGCCAGCATGTCGGCCGCTTCTTCTTCGACCTTTACGCCCGCGCCAACAAGCGCGGCGGTGCCTGGATGGATGGCGCCCGCGACCGTCGTCGCACTGCTGCTGGCGAGCTGCAGAGCCCAGTGGCCAACCTGGTATGCAACTTCACCCCGGCCGCCCCCGGGAAGCCTGCGCTGCTGACCCATGATGAAGTCACCACCCTGTTCCACGAATTCGGTCACGGCCTGCACCACCTGCTGACCCGTATCGAGCATGCCGGTGTTTCCGGTATCAACGGCGTGGCCTGGGACGCGGTCGAGTTGCCAAGCCAGTTCATGGAAAACTGGTGCTGGGAGCCAGAAGGCCTGGCGCTGATCTCCGGCCATTACGAAACCGGCGCGGCCCTGCCCCAGGACCTGCTGGACAAGATGCTGGCGGCGAAAAACTTCCAATCGGGCATGATGATGGTGCGCCAGCTGGAGTTCTCGCTGTTCGACTTCGAGCTGCACGCCAGCCATGGCGACGGTCGCAGCGTGCTGCAGGTGCTCGAAGGGGTGCGCGACGAGGTGTCGGTCATGCGCCCACCGGCGTACAACCGCTTCCCCAACAGCTTTGCGCACATCTTTGCTGGCGGTTACGCGGCGGGCTACTACAGCTACAAGTGGGCTGAAGTGCTGTCGGCTGATGCGTTCTCGCGCTTCGAGGAAGAGGGCGTGCTGAATGCCGAGACCGGCCGCGCCTTCCGCGAGGCTATCCTGGCCCGTGGCGGTTCGCGCGAGCCGATGGTGCTGTTTGTCGACTTCCGTGGCCGTGAGCCTTCCATCGATGCGCTGCTGCGGCACAGTGGCCTTACCGAAGGCGCTGCGGCGTGAGCGAGGTAGCTGTGAACAAGACCAAGAAGCGCTTCATTGCCGGGGCGGTATGCCCCGCGTGCAGCGAGCCCGACAAGCTGATGATGTGGAGCGAAGACGACGTACCGCACCGCGAGTGCGTCGCCTGCGGGTTCACCGACACCCTCAACGAGCAGGGCTTGTCGGTGCCCAAGGAGCTCGGCACCCGGGTCAACCACCTGGCACCCAAGGCGGCACCGGCCAAGGTGCAGACGGTGCAGTTCTTCCCTAATCCGAAGCTGAAGAAACCGACAGAGTAAGTACTGGCTGTCGGATCAGAGGCGCTGGTGGATTCATGGTAGCTGCGATACTGTATGCAAATACAGTATAGGGGTTAGCCATGAATCCTCCAGCACCACTAAAGGGCCGTGGCACGGCGCACAATCCGCACAACCGTTTTGCCCCCAACCATTCGGTGGTCGAGGACGACGGCTGGTATCAGGAAGTGCCGCAGACCCAGGGCACCGAAGTGCGCAGCGAGACGGCGAAATCGGTCATCTCCCGCAATACTTCACCCGACCTGCCCTTCGACCGCTCCATCAACCCTTACCGCGGTTGCGAGCATGGCTGCATCTACTGCTATGCCCGCCCTTCCCATGCCTATTGGGACCTCTCCCCCGGCCTGGATTTTGAAACCAAGCTGATCGCCAAGACCAATGCCGCCGAAGTGCTCGCGCAACAGCTGAGCAAGCCGGGTTACGTGTGCGCGCCCATCAACCTGGGGTCCAATACCGACCCGTACCAGCCGATCGAGCGGGAGCAGTTGCTGACCCGGCGTCTGCTTGAAGTGTTGCTGCGTTTTCGTCACCCGGTGACCATCGTGACCAAGGGCTCGCTGGTGTTGCGCGACCTCGACCTGCTGGCCGAAATGGCCCGGCAGCGTCTGGCGCGGGTGATGATCAGCCTGACCACGCTGGACGATGACCTCAAGCGGGTACTGGAACCGCGGGCGGCGTCACCCAGTGCCCGCTTGAGGGCCATCCGCGTGTTGCGCGAGGCGGGTGTGCCGGTGGGTGTGCTGTGTTCGCCGATGATTCCGATGATCAACGACAGTGAGCTGGAGCGCTTGCTGGAGGCTGCCAGGGAAGCCGGCGCACAAAGCGCGGCCTACATGATGCTGCGCCTGCCACTGGAGGTGGCGCCGCTGTTCGAGCAGTGGCTGCAGGACCATTACCCGCAACGGGCGGCCCATGTGTTGAGCCTGATCCGCCAGAGCCGGGGCGGCGAGCTGTATGACAGCCGGTTTGGTGCGCGCATGCGCGGTGAAGGGGTATTTGCCGAGCTGTTGGCGCAACGGTTTGCCAAAGCCATGAAGCGGCTGGATTTTGAAGGGCGCGAGGCGCAGACGCTGGACTGCTCTGCCTTCTGCCCGCCCGGTGGGCAGATGCCCCTATTTTGATCTTTGAACAGATCACGGTTTTTGTGGGAGCGGGCGTGCCCGCGAACACCGGCGCAGCCGGTGCCATATACCGAGTTGCCCTTTTCGCGGGCGCGCCCGCTCCCACAGGTACCTTGCAGGCCTCAGGTTCCCACATGCGGCCCATTGCCAGCCCTCAATACAACTAATCCGAGTTAATAATTGCGCTAATACATATTGGCAGTTGATGTTTTTTTGCTATTATCCAGATCCCGCCTTTTATATCTGGAACGCCCGTTCTAGAGCCTTCGAATTAAGTTTCAGTTAAGTTTTCCCCGCTAGCTTAGGCAATCAGTCCACACCGACTGTGATCTATGGCCCGTGCGTGTCATCTAAAACCCTGCATAGCCAGAATCTTTCCCCGGTAAAATGGATTTACCAACACACCGTCAAGAGGATGAATCATGCCCGTCAAGGACCCATCCAAGGTCGTTCCGGAGGTACCCGCCGAGGGCGCCGATGCCGCCCTGAAGCACATCGTCGACGGCTTCCTGCGCTTTCACCATGACGTCTTCCCCGAACAGCAAGAGCTGTTCAAGAAGCTCGCCACTGCGCAAACGCCGCGTGCCATGTTCATCACCTGCGCCGACTCGCGCATCGTCCCCGAGCTGATCACCCAGAGCTCGCCTGGCGACCTGTTCGTGACCCGTAACGTGGGTAACGTGGTACCGCCCTACGGCCAGATGAACGGCGGCGTTTCCAGCGCCATCGAATACGCCGTGCTTGCGCTGAAAGTGCACCACATCATCGTCTGTGGCCACTCCGACTGTGGCGCCATGCGTGCGGTACTCAACCCGCAATCGCTGACCAAGATGCCGACTGTTTCCGCCTGGCTGCGCCATGCCGAAGTGGCGCGTACCGTGGTCGAGAACAACTGCTCGTGCGGTACCGAACACGAAACCATGCAGGTGCTGACCAAGGAAAACGTGATCGCCCAGTTGCATCACCTGCGCACCCACCCTTCGGTTGCCTCGCGCCTGGCAGCCGGTGAGCTGTTCATTCATGGCTGGGTTTACGACATCGAAACCAGCAAGATCGAAGCTTACGACGCCATCAGCGACAGCTTCCTGCCCCTGGCTGCTGGCGAGCCGGTCCCCTGCGCTACTCCGAGAGGCCGCTACTAAGCGACCCATCCACCGCTAGAACCTTGATAGCCGGCTGCACCCTGTAGGGGTGTGGCGCGGCCTTCTGCTGCCTTGAATTCCCTGACTGCCTTGCCGGCAAGCCCGCTGGCGGCCCGCGCTTGCGCGCTCGTCAGGGGCAAACGTGCCCACGGTCAGAGGAATGACCGTGTGACAGAGAAAGGAGAAACACGGTGAACATTACACAGTTGAAAGCGGCCCTGCCGCGTGAGTTGCTGGCGTCGGTGGTGGTCTTTCTGGTGGCCCTGCCGTTGTGCATGGGTATTGCGATTGCCTCGGGCATGCCGCCGGCCAAGGGCCTCATTACCGGCATTATCGGCGGCATTGTAGTGGGTTTCCTTGCCGGTTCGCCGTTGCAGGTCAGTGGCCCGGCCGCCGGCCTGGCGGTGCTGGTGTTCGAGCTGGTGCGCCAGCATGGCATGGCCATGCTCGGGCCGATCCTGTTGCTAGCGGGGCTGCTGCAGTTGCTGGCTGGGCGCCTGCGCCTGGGTTGCTGGTTTCGCGTCACTGCGCCAGCGGTGGTGTACGGCATGTTGGCGGGGATTGGCGTGCTGATCGTGCTGTCGCAGGTGCATGTGATGTTCGATACAGCGCCGCAGCCTTCGGGGTTACAGAACCTGCTGGAATTCCCGTCCACCGTTGCCGCAGCCCTGCCGCACGAAAGCGCAGGCTCCGGCTGGATGGCCGGTGCGCTGGGCCTGGGCACCATCGCCATCATGTGGGGCTGGGAGCGCCTGCGGCCTCAGCGGTTGCGATTTGTCCCTGGCGCCTTGCTGGGTGTTGCAGCCATGACGGTCATCAGTATGTGGCTGGCCTTGCCGGTAAACCGCGTGCAGGTGCCGGCAGACCTGTCCGAGGCCATCGACTGGATCAGTCCGGCTGACCTGATGCAACTGGCCGACCCTACCCTGCTGGTCGCCGCCTTTGCCCTGGCCTTCATCGCCAGCGCCGAAACCTTGCTGTCGGCTGCGGCGGTGGACCGCATGCACAGCGGCCAGCGTTCGGACTTTGACCGTGAACTGTCGGCTCAAGGTATCGGCAACATGCTCTGTGGCGTGCTCGGCGCGCTGCCGATGACCGGCGTGATCGTGCGCAGTTCGGCCAATGTGCAGGCAGGGGCGCAGACGCGGGCATCGGCAATCTTCCACGGCCTGTGGTTGTTGGCCTTCGTGGTGGTGTTGAGCAGCGTGCTGCAGCAGATTCCGGTGGCGAGCCTGGCGGGTGTGCTGGTGTTTACCGGGGTCAAGCTGGTTGATTTCAAGGCGTTTCGTGGCCTGGGCCGTTATGGCCGTATGCCGATGTTCACCTATGCGGCGACGGCACTGGCGATCATCTTCACCGACCTGCTGACCGGCGTGCTGCTGGGCTTTGCCCTGACCCTGCTGAAGCTGGCGTTCAAGGCGGCGCGGCTGAAGATCAACCTGGTGAGCCTCGCCAAGGATGGGCACATGGAGCTGCGCCTCAGTGGCGCGGCGACGTTCCTGAAGGTGCCGGCGCTGACCCAGGTGCTGGATACTGTACCGGCGGGCACCACGTTGCATGTGCCGTTGGGTAACCTGAGCTATATCGACCACTCGTGCCTTGAGCTGCTGGAGGACTGGAACCGCAGTAATGCGGCCAATGGGTCGCGGTTGCTGATAGAGCAGCGGCGCCTGAAGCGGCGGATCGAGGGGCGGTTGCGGACTACGGCGGGGGTTGGTGCATAACGCCGGAGTCTCTGTTACCTGATCCGGCCTCTTCGCGGGCTCGCCCGCTCCTACAGGTACCGCACAGACACTCAATGCTTTGCAGTACCTGTGGGAGCGGGCGAGCCCGCGAAGAGGCCGGTACAGGAATATCAGGCTGGCTGACCCAGCTCCACACCCAGCTGGCGCGACAGGCAAGGCCAGCGCTTCCACGCCTCGCCGGTTGCCGGGCTGCTGAGTTTCTCGCGATAAGCCTCCACCGATTCCACCGCAAAGCTCTCGTCATTGAGCATTTCGTCAACCGAGTGGTGCACCACTTCATCCAGCTGGTTGGCAAAGCTCTCGCCAATCAGCTGGTGGGCAATCAGGTTGGCGACCGTGGTGTCGACCGGGATCAACGGCTGCTGGAAGTGGCGGATGTACAGGTCATTCACCTCTTCCACCAGGCGGTGCGCCAGGTAGGCCTCATCCAGCAGGCAGTCCAGGCCTACATGCCCTTGCATCACGCTGGGCGGCTGCAGGAAGTACGCCTCGGCAATTTTCAGTACAGGTTTGATCTGCGATTCGATCCCGGCTTCGCGGGCGACCTCGTGAGCGGCTTCCAGCAGTTCCGGAACCTGGTCGATGTAGGCGCTGACGAAGCGCGCCAAAGTACCCTGGGCGTCCTGCTCAGGCAGTTGGATCGAGGGGTGCAGGTGGGGCAGTTGCAGCTCGAGACGCTGTTTCAGTTGGCCGGTCTGGCCTTCATGTTGATGGGCTTGGCTTACCTGCTCGCGTACAGCAGCGATGTTCATGACAACTCCAGGGACATTACGTTTCAAACGGAAGACACTAAATTAGCTCGGTATACAGAATACCTAAGACGTATTTGTTATAAGCCACGCAAACGTGTGCGATCCAAGGTATATGGCAATGCCATTATTTGGCCACACCCTATCAAGCGCGCGGTTTTCAGGCCATTCAGCCATTTCGTGAAGTTCATTTCACACGCTTCATTGCGTGCCATTGGTCGCTGTCTATACTCCCGTTGAACGTGATTCGTTGATGAGGCCCGACTGCTTTTAGCAGGGGCTCGGTCGTCGAAGCCAGGTAGTCTTGACCGCCGTTCCCTCTTGCCGCAGGCCACGCCTCCGGGACAACAAGAATTAGAAGGGGAACCCGCAATGATGCGACATCCACATGTCTGGATGGGCCTCCTGTTGTGGTCGGTTTTTGGTCAGGCCAACGCCGCCTGGACCGTGAACATGCACCCGGGGGCGACGGAAGTTTCCAACGCCGTCTTCGACCTGCACATGACCATCTTCTGGATCTGCGTGATCATCGGCGTAGTTGTATTCGGCGCGATGTTCTGGTCCATGGTCGTCCACCGCCGCTCCACCGGCCAACAGGCCGCGCATTTCCACGAGCATACCTGGGTGGAAATCATGTGGACCGTGGTGCCCTTCCTGATTCTGGTGGTAATGGCCATCCCCGCCACCAAGACCCTGATCGACATCTATGATGCCAGCGAGTCGGACATCGACATCCAGGTCACCGGCTACCAGTGGAAGTGGCACTACAAATACCTGGGTCAGGATGTGGAGTTTTTCAGCAACCTGGCCACCCCCGCCGATCAGATTCACAACAAGGCCCCCAAGGACGAGCATTACCTGCTCGAAGTCGACCAGCCGCTGGTGCTGCCGGTGGGGGCCAAGGTGCGCTTCCTGGTGACCGCCGCCGATGTCATCCACTCCTGGTGGGTGCCGGCCTTCGCGGTCAAGCGCGACGCCATCCCCGGCTTTGTCAACGAAGCCTGGACCCGTATCGAAAAGCCCGGCATCTACCGCGGCCAGTGCACAGAGCTGTGCGGCAAGGACCACGGCTTCATGCCGGTGGTGGTGGAGGTCAAGTCCAAGGCCGACTACGACACCTGGCTGGGCGAACGCAAGGCTGAAGCCGCCAAGCTCAAGGAACTGACCAGCAAGGAGTGGACCCTGGAAGAGCTGGTGGAACGTGGCGACAAGGTCTACCACACCACCTGTGTGGCCTGTCACCAGGCCGAAGGCCAGGGCCTGCCGCCGATGTTCCCGGCGCTCAAGGGCTCGAAGATCGCCACCGGGCCGAAGGAAGGCCACCTGAGCATTGTCTTCCACGGCAAGCCCGGCACCGCCATGGCGGCGTTCGGCAAGCAGCTCTCGGAAGTCGACATTGCCGCCGTTGTCACCTACGAACGCAACGCCTGGGGCAATAACAAGGGCGACATGGTCACGCCGAAGGACGTGCTGGCGCTGAAGCAGGCAGAAGCCAAGTGAACCGGGTTACTCGCGGCAATCAATGGGTTGCAGGAGACAGGACATGAGCACAGTGATCGACGACCACGCCCACGGCCATGAGCACGCCCACGGCCCGGCCAAGGGCCTGATGCGCTGGGTGCTGACCACCAACCATAAAGACATCGGCACGATGTACCTGTGGTTCAGTTTCATCATGTTCCTGCTGGGTGGCTCGTTCGCCATGGTCATCCGGGCCGAGCTGTTCCAGCCGGGCTTGCAGATCGTGGAACCGGCGTTCTTCAACCAGATGACCACCATGCACGGCCTGATCATGGTGTTTGGCGCGGTGATGCCGGCCTTCGTCGGCCTGGCCAACTGGATGATCCCGTTGATGATCGGGGCGCCCGACATGGCCCTGCCGCGCATGAACAACTTCAGCTTCTGGTTGCTGCCGGCGGCCTTCCTGCTGCTGGTCTCGACCCTGTTCAGCCCGGGCGGCGGGCCGAACTTTGGCTGGACCTTCTACGCCCCGCTGTCCACCACCTATGCACCCGCCAGCGTCACCTTCTTCATCTTCGCCATCCACCTGATGGGCATCAGCTCGATCATGGGCGCGATCAACGTGATTGCCACCATCCTCAACCTGCGTGCGCCTGGCATGACCCTGATGAAGATGCCGCTGTTTGTCTGGACCTGGCTGATCACGGCCTTTCTGCTGATTGCGGTGATGCCGGTGCTGGCCGGTGTGGTGACCATGATGCTGATGGACATTCACTTCGGCACCAGTTTCTTCAGTGCCGCCGGTGGCGGTGACCCGGTGCTGTTCCAGCACGTGTTCTGGTTCTTCGGCCACCCCGAGGTGTACATCATGATCCTGCCGGCCTTTGGCGCGGTCAGCTCGATCATTCCGGCGTTCTCGCGCAAGCCGCTGTTCGGCTACACCTCCATGGTGTATGCCACCGGCGCCATTGCTTTCCTGTCGTTCATCGTCTGGGCCCACCACATGTTCGTGGTCGGCATCCCGGTAGTCGGTGAGCTGTTCTTCATGTACGCCACCATGCTGATTGCCGTGCCCACCGGGGTGAAGGTGTTCAACTGGGTCAGCACCATGTGGGAAGGCTCGCTTACCTTCGAAACGCCGATGCTGTTCGCCATCGCCTTCGTCATCCTGTTCACCATCGGCGGTTTCTCCGGGCTGATGCTGGCCATCGCCCCGGCGGACTTCCAGTACCACGACACCTACTTCGTGGTGGCGCACTTCCATTACGTGCTGGTGCCCGGGGCGATCTTCGGCATCTTTGCCTCGGCCTACTACTGGCTGCCGAAATGGACCGGTCACATGTACGACGAAACCCTCGGCAAGCTGCACTTCTGGCTGTCGTTCATCGGCATGAACATGGCCTTCTTCCCCATGCACTTCGTAGGGCTGGCCGGCATGCCACGGCGCATCCCCGACTACAACCTGCAGTTCGCCGACTTCAACATGGTGTCGTCCATCGGTGCGTTCATGTTCGGCGCCACGCAGATCTTCTTCCTGTTCATCGTCATCAAGTGCATCCGCGGCGGGGCGCCGGCACCGGCCAAGCCCTGGGATGGCGCCGAGGGCCTGGAGTGGTCGATCCCCTCACCTGCGCCCTACCACACCTTCCAGACACCACCGGAAGTGAAATAGGAAACCCGCCATGAACGGCCTGTCGCTGAAACGCCTGGTAACGCGCCTGCTGATGCTGACGGTGGTGATGTTCGCCTTCGGCTTCGCCCTGGTGCCGATCTATGACGTGATGTGCAAGGCCTTTGGCATCAACGGCAAGACCGGTGGGCAATACGAAGGCAGCCAGGTCAGCGACCCGTCCCGTTCGGTGCGGGTGCAGTTCATGTCGACCAATGCCAGTGACATGGTCTGGGACTTCTACTCCACGGCTGACCAACTGGAGGTCAACCCGGGGGCGGTGAACCAGATGATTTTCGTCGCGCACAACCCGACCGACCGGCCCATGAGCGCGCAAGCCATACCCAGCATCACCCCGGCCGAGGCCGCGGCGTACTTCCACAAGACCGAGTGCTTCTGCTTTACCCAGCAGGTGCTGCAGCCCGGCGAACGCATCGAGATGCCGGTGCGCTTCATCGTCGACCGCGACCTGCCGGCCAGCGTGAAGCACCTGACACTGGCCTACACCTTGTTCGACATCACCGCTCGCCACCCGCCGGTCGCGCATGTTGCGGCCCAGGACGTCCAGGGCGCCCGTTAAGGGAAGGAGAACAGCAATGGCAAGTCACCAGCACTATTACGTTCCGGCGCAGAGCAAGTGGCCGATCATCGCCACCATCGGCATGTTCATCACGGTGTTCGGCCTGGGCACCTGGTTCAACGACATGAAGGCCGGGCACCCGGATTCGCACGGGCCGCTGATCTTCTTCGTGGGGGCGTTGTTTCTGGCCTACATGCTGTTCGGCTGGTTTGGCGCAGTGGTCAAGGAGAGCCGTGCGGGGTTGTACAGCCCGCAGCTGGACCGCTCGTTCCGCTGGGGCATGAGCTGGTTCATCTTTTCTGAAGTCATGTTCTTCCTGGCCTTCTTCGGTGCACTGTTCTACGTGCGCGTGCTTGCGGGGCCGTGGCTGGGGGGGGAAGGGGCCAAAGGTGTTGCGCACATGCTGTGGCCGACTTTCGAGTTCACCTGGCCGCTGCTGCACACGCCCGACCCGAAACTGTTCCCGCCGCCCAAAGAAGTGATCGACCCGTGGCACCTGCCACTGATCAACACCATCTTGCTGGTCAGTTCCAGTGTGACCATCACCATCGCCCACCACGCCCTGCGCCGTGATCACCGTGGCCCGCTGAAATTCTGGATGGCGCTGACCATCCTGCTGGGCGTCAGCTTCATTGCGTTGCAGGCCTTCGAGTATTACGAGGCCTATACCAAGCTGGGGCTGACGTTGGGGTCGGGGATTTATGGCGCGACGTTCTTCATGCTCACCGGCTTCCACGGCGCCCACGTGACCTTGGGCACGATCATCCTGATCGTGATGTTCGTGCGCATTTTGCGCGGGCATTTCAACCCGGAAAAACACTTCGGCTTCGAGGCAGCCAGCTGGTACTGGCACTTCGTCGACGTGGTGTGGGTGGGGTTGTTCATCTTTGTGTATGTGCTGTAGGGCCAATCGCCGGCAAGCAAAACAAGTGCAGTTTCAGAAAGGCGCGTGTGAGACCAGCTGACCGCTGAGCAAACCCCAGGCGACCAGGCCAATGGTCAGGGCCGCCAGGGTCACCCGCACGGTCAGTGCCTTCAGCAGGCGGGTCGAGTTTTCGTCGTCCTTGACCAGAAACACCAAGCCACTGAACAGGCTGGCGATGGTGGCCAACAGCATCAGGACAATCGCGGCCTTGAGCATGGCGCTACTCCGGGGGGATGCGGTGATGTGGATAAGTATAGCGAGGCGCCCGTGAGGCCGTTTCGCCCAGGCTGGATACCGACCCTGGTGGTGCTTGCACTGCTGCCAGGGCTGATTGCGCTTGGCTGCTGGCAACTGGGCCGCGCCGAGGAAAAGCGCGTGCTGCTGGCCACTTATGCCGAACGGCGGATCGAGGCGCCGATCGCCGCCGCCCAGCTCGCATCAGACGAAGACAATGCCTTCCGCCGTGTGCACCTGTACGGCCGCTTCGACGCCGGGCATAGCGTGCTCCTCGACAACCGCATGCGCGATGGCCAAGCCGGTGTCGAACTGCTGCAACCCTTCCATGACCAGACCAGTGGCCAGTGGCTGCTGATCAACCGCGGCTGGCTGCCATGGCCGGACCGCCGCGTGCCGGTGCATTTCGATACCCCTGCACAGGCCTTGGCACTGGACGCTTCGGTGTATGTATCGCCCGGCAGCACGTTCCAGCTGCATCCCGACCCTGAAGGCGGGCAATGGCCGCACCTGCTCACTGCCGTTGATGCCGCGCAGCTATGGCCGGCGCTGGGCCGCGAAGGCTTTGCCCATGAGTTGCGCCTGGAGCCCGGCCCGGCGGCCTACCGCCTGGACTGGTCGGTTGTCGCCATGGGCCCGGAAAAACACCTGGGCTACGCCGTGCAGTGGTTTGCCCTGGCGGGTGCACTGGTTCTGCTTTACCTCTATTTCGGCTGGCACCACAACAAGGAGAAACGCCATGGCCACCGCCACTCCACTGGACGTGCCTGAACGTAGCAAACCCAGAGCCCGCGGGCGTTTGCAGCTTTTGCTGATCCTGCTGGTGGTGCTCGGGCCGATGATTCTGGCCACCAGCATGTACAAGCTGAAGTTCTGGGTGCCGGAAGGCCGCAGTTACCACGGCGCCATGATCGGCAATGGTGAAACCCGCACCGATATCGGCGTGGCAGGCCAGGACCAGCGTTGGCAGTTGCTGGTCAGTGCGCCCGAAGCCTGTGCCGAGGACTGCCAGCGCCTGGTGTACCTGGCCCGGCAGATCCAGGTGGGCCTGGGCCGCGACGCCAGCCGTGCCAGCCATGCACTGGCCACAGCCCAGCCGCTGAGCGCCGACTACGAGGCGCTGCTGGGCCGCGATTACCCGCAGCTGCAACGCTACCCGCTGGATGCCCCGCGCTACCTGCAGAAGGTAGGCGAGCCTGGCCCGCAACTGTGGATCGTTGACCCCCACGGCAACCTGGTGCTGCGTTACGACGGCAAGGCCAACGGCAAGCATGTGCTGGATGACCTGCGCCACCTGCTCAAGCTGTCCAACATCGGCTAGGAGCCTGCCATGGCCAGACCTGGATTCCGCATTGCTGTGTTCGCCACCCTGTTGGCACTGCTGGTTGTCCTGCTCGGTGCCTATACCCGCCTGACCCATGCCGGCCTCGGCTGCCCCGACTGGCCAGGGTGCTATGGCTTCATCAGCGTGCCCAAGAGCGAGGCCCAGCTTGCCCATGCCGAGCTGCACTTCCCCGATCACCCGGTGGAAGAGGCAAAGGGCTGGGCGGAAATGGTCCATCGCTATTTCGCCGGTACCTTGGCCATGGTGATTGCCCTGCTCGCCTACCAGGCGCTGCGCCGGCATGCCCGCGATGGCCAACCCTATCGCCTGCCGGTGCTGTTGCTGGGTGTGGTGCTGGCCCAGGCGGCTTTCGGCATGTGGACGGTCACCCTGAAGCTGTGGCCGCAGGTGGTCACGGCGCATTTGCTGGGCGGCTTCACCACCCTGAGCTTGCTATTCCTGTTGTCACTGCGTCTATCCCGGGCCTTTGCACCCTTGCCGAAACTGCCGCTGAGCCTGCGCCGGATCGCTGCGCTGGCGCTGTTGGTGGTGGTCGGCCAGATCGCCCTGGGCGGCTGGGTCAGTGCCAACTATGCAGCGGTCGCCTGCATCGACCTGCCGACCTGTCACGGCCAGTGGTGGCCCGCGGCGGACTTCAGCAATGGCTTCCACCTGACCCAGCACGTCGGCCCCAATTACCTGGGCGGGCAACTGGACAGTGATGCCCGCACGGCCATCCACATCAGCCACCGCCTGGGCGCGCTACTGGTGACTTGCGTGCTGCTGATGCTGAGCTGGAAGCTGTACCGCTGTGGCCTGCCCGGCCTGGCACGGCTGGTGCTGCTGGCGCTGGCCCTGCAAGTGGGCCTGGGCATCAGCAACGTGGTGTTTCACCTGCCGCTGGCGGTAGCGGTTGCGCACAATGCCGGCGGGGCACTGTTGTTGCTGAGCATGGTGCTGGTGAACTACCGCATTCGAGTGGTCGACAAGGTACGCGTGGGTGTCGGCCAAGGCTGGCGCCTGCGACCGGTGGCCGGCGTGGGCATCTC
The DNA here is from genome assembly GCF_022760795.1 of Pseudomonas sp. BP01. NCBI lineage: Bacteria > Pseudomonadati > Pseudomonadota > Gammaproteobacteria > Pseudomonadales > Pseudomonadaceae > Pseudomonas > Pseudomonas sp. BP01. The sequence goes on along the minus strand of NZ_JAFBKA010000026.1, from coordinate 56,283 downwards.
CCATCACATGAGGAACGACTCGTGGCGACGCTTCTGAGCGCACGGTGGGCCAGCTGGCGCGATTACCTGGAGCTGACCAAGCCCAAGGTGGTGGTACTGATGCTGATCACCTCGCTGGCGGGCATGTTCCTGGCCACACGTGCGGGTGTCGGCTGGGGTGTGCTGCTGTTCGGCAACCTGGGCATCGGCCTGTGCGCTGGCGCGGCGGCGGTGGTGAACCATGTGGTGGACCGGCGCATCGATGCACTGATGGCCCGTACCCACAAGCGGCCGCTGGCCCAAGGCCGGGTCGAGCCGCTACCGGCGTTGTTGTTCGCCCTGGCCCTGGCGCTATTGGGTATGGTCCTGCTGCTGGTGTTCACCAACGCCCTCACTGCCTGGCTGACCCTGGCCTCATTGCTCGGTTATGCGGTGCTCTACACCGGCTTTCTCAAACGCGCCACGCCACAGAACATCGTCATCGGCGGCTTGGCCGGCGCCGCCCCGCCGTTGCTCGGCTGGGTCGCGGTAAGCGGCCATGTCAGCGCCGAACCCTTGCTGCTGGTGCTGATCATCTTCGCCTGGACCCCGCCGCACTTCTGGGCGCTGGCCATCCACCGCAAGGAAGAGTACGCCAAGGCCGATATCCCGATGCTGCCGGTGACCCACGGGGAGCGCTACACCAAGCTGCATATCCTGCTGTATACCCTGATACTGCTGGCGGTGAGCCTGCTGCCGTATGCCATCCACATGAGCGGCCCGCTGTACCTGGCCTGTGCCCTGGCGCTGGGCCTGCGCTTCCTGCAATGGGCCTGGGTGTTGTACCGTGGCACCCGGCCGCACGCGGCGATCGGCACCTTCAAGTACTCTATCGGCTACCTGTTCGCGCTGTTCATCGCGTTGCTCCTCGACCACTACCTGCTGCTGAGCCTATGACCCGAACCCAGAAAACCGTCTTCATTCTCGTCGCCCTGGTCGCGTTGATCCTGGGCCTGACCGTCAACAAGGTGCTCAATGGCCGCGACCAGCCCAACCCTGCCGAGTTGATCGACGCCGGCATCATTCTGCTGCCGCAGAGCCGCAGCGTGGCCGACGTGACCATGACCAACCAGGATGGGCAGCCGGTGCAGCTGGATGACCTGAAAGGCAAATGGTCGCTGTTGTTCTTTGGCTACACCTACTGCCCGGACATCTGCCCGACCACCCTGGCCCAGTTGCGTCAGGTGAAGAGCGAGCTGCCCAAGGAAGCCGTCGACCGGCTGCAGGTGGTGCTGGTGAGCGTGGACCCGAACCGCGACACGCCGAACCAGCTGAAGCAGTACCTGGGGTATTTCGACAAGGACTTTGTCGGGGTGGCGGGGTCGATCGAGGATACCCAGAAGCTGGCCAATGCCTTGAGCATTCCGTTCATTCCGGCGGATACCAGCAAGCCGGGGTATACCGTGGATCACAGCGGTAACCTGGCGGTAGTCGGGCCGGACGGGCGTCAGCGTGGGTTCATTCGTGCGCCGTTCAACAACCAGAAGCTGGTGGCGCAGTTGCCTGGGCTGGTTAAACGGGATTGATGGGGCATTAAAAGCTTCGCGGGCACGCCCGCGAAGAATCCAGCGCGATTGTTCGGCTTAGAACGCCGGGACCACAGCGCCTTTATATTTCTCGATGATGAACTGCTTCACTTCAGGCGAGTGCAGCGCAGCCGCCAGTTTCTTCATGTCTTCCGAATCCTTGTTGTCCGGGCGGGCAACCAGGATGTTCACGTAAGGCGAGTCGCTGCCTTCGATGGCCAGCGCGTCTTTTTCCGGGTTCAGCTTGGCTTCCAGCGCGTAGTTGGTGTTGATCAGGGCAGCATCGACCTGGGTCAGTACGCGCGGGATGGTGGCGGCTTCCAGCTCACGGAACTTCACGTTTTTCGGGTTCTCGGCAACATCCTTCACGGTGGACAGGATGTTCTTGTTGTCCTTGAGCTTGATCACACCGGCCTTGTCCAGCAGCAGCAGGGCGCGGCCGCCGTTGGTGGCGTCGTTGGGGATGACCACGGTGGCGCCGGACGACAACTCGTCGAGCTTCTTGATCTTGGTGGAATACACGCCCAGCGGCTCGATGTGCACGCCGGCCACGCTGACCAGGTTGGTGCCCTTGGCCTTGTTGAACTCATCCAGGTACGGCTGGTGCTGGAAGAAGTTGGCGTCCAGGCGCTTTTCGGCAACCTGTACGTTCGGCTGGATGTAGTCGGTGAATTCCTTGACCTTCAGCTCCACGCCTTCTTTCGCCAGTTGCGGTTTGACGAAGTTGAGGATTTCGGCGTGCGGCACCGGGGTGGCGGCAACGGTCAGGGTATCGGCGTGGGCCGAGAAGGCCGCAACAGCGGCAGCAACAGCAAGCAGCTTCTTCATTGATCACTCCTTGTGAGGGCCGCGACGGCCCCCGAACGGGTCGGCCAGGCCGACCCCATTGGGGTTACTTACGGGAAAAATGCACGACCAGTTTGTCGCCCACGCTCTGCAGTACTTGAACCAGTACCAGCAGCAGTACCACGGTCACTACCATCACATCGGTCTGGAAACGCTGGTAACCGAAGCGGATAGCCAGGTCGCCCAAGCCACCGGCACCCACCACACCGGCCATGGCGGTGTACGAAACCAGGGTGATGGCGGTGACGGTAATGGCCGCGAAGATACCCGGACGGGCCTCCGGCAGCAGCGCACTGGTGATGATCTGGCGGGTGGTGGCGCCCATCGACTGGGTAGCCTCGATGATGCCGCGGTCCACTTCACGCAGGGCGGTTTCCACCAGGCGCGCGAAGAACGGCGTGGCACCCACCACCAGCGGCGGGATGGCGCCGGCAACGCCCAGCGAGGTGCCGGTGATCAACACGGTGAACGGAATCATCACGATCAGCAGGATGATGAACGGCAGCGAGCGCAGGATGTTGACCACCAGCGACAGCAGCGCGTACACGCCCTTCTGTTCGAACATCTGCTTTGGCCCGCAGAGGAACAGCAGCACACCCAGTGGCAGGCCCAGCAGCACGGTGAAGAACAGCGAGCCGAACAGCATGATCATGGTGTCGATGGTGGCCAGCCAGATTTCGGCCCAGTCGACGTTGGCAAAGAAATTAAGGGCGTCCATCAACGCAGTACCTCCATATGTACGTCAGCTGCCTTGAAGCGGGCGAACGCCGCTTCCATGTCACCGCCGATCAGGGCGAGGGTGAGCTGGCCATAGGGGACATCCTTGATGCGGTCGATACGCCCGGCGAGGATGCTGTAGTCCACACCGGTTTCGCGGGCCACGGTGCCCAGCAGCGGCGCGTAGGTGGCGTCGCCCTGGAAGGTCAGGCGCACGATGCGGCCCGGTACGTGGGCAAAGTCGTCGCGTTGCTCGCCTTCGTCGACCTGCTCGTCCTCCTGGACGAAGCGCTTGGTAGTGGGGTGCTGCGGGTGCAGGAACACATCGGCCACCGAGCCTTGCTCGACGATCTGGCCGGCGTCCATCACTGCCACGCAGTCGCAGACACGGCGGATCACGTCCATCTCGTGGGTGATCAGCACGATGGTCAGCTTCAGCTCACGGTTGATTTCGGCCAGCAGTTGCAGGACCGAGGCCGTGGTTTGCGGGTCGAGCGCACTGGTGGCCTCGTCGCACAGCAGGATCTTCGGGTTGGTGGACAGGGCGCGGGCGATACCGACACGCTGCTTCTGGCCGCCGGACAGCTGCGCCGGGTACTTTTTGGCGTGGTCTTGCAGGCCGACACGGGCCAGCAGCTCGGTGACGCGCTTGTCGATTTCGCTGCGCGACAGCTCACCGGCCAGGGTCAGTGGCAGGGCGACGTTGTCGGCGACGGTCTTGGAGGCCAGCAGGTTGAAGTGCTGGAAAATCATCCCGACCTGCTGACGGAAGCCGCGCAGCTGGCTGGCGTTGAACGCGGTGACGTCTTCGCCGTCGACGATGATCTTGCCGCCGGAGGGTTCTTCAAGGCGGTTGATCAGGCGCAGCATGGTGCTTTTGCCGGCGCCGGAATGGCCGATCAGGCCGAACACCTGGCCATCTTCGATGGTCAGGCTGGTCGGATTCAGTGCGGGGATTTCCCTACCGGCAACGCGGTAGGTCTTATGTACCTGTTGGAACTCGATCACGTAGCGAACCTTGTGGGGCGCATTGAAATTTGGGTCAGCGGTTAGCTGGGGTCGCGCATTTTAGCCTTTTCCCATAGCTGTTCTTAGCATTTATTTCGTAATGCACCAATCCTTCGGGCATATCGCGACAACTGGTAATCAAGATTGAACGCTCGGCAACGCCCTCCAGTCACTACTTGGACAAGCCCTGAACGGGCACGCCTTAAGACTGATGAGGAGAGCCGATCATGCCCAGCAAGAAAACGGACGCGCCCAAGCAGAGCGAAGCCGCCGGCACCCAGACCCCTGACCGGGCCAATACCAACGCCAAGCTGCAAAGCCTGGAGGCCGACCGCAGCGATGCGACCGGGCATGCGCTGCGTACCAACCAAGGCGTGCGCATCGCTGACAACCAGAACACCCTGAAGGCGGGTGACCGCGGGCCCTCGCTGCTTGAAGACTTCATCATGCGCGAGAAGATCACCCACTTCGACCATGAACGGATCCCCGAGCGCATCGTGCACGCACGCGGTACCGGGGCCCACGGGTTCTTTCAGAGCTATGGCAACCACGCGGAACTGACGAAGGCGGGCTTCCTGCAGGACCCGGAAAAGATCACCCCGGTTTTCGTGCGCTTTTCCACGGTGCAGGGCCCACGCGGTTCTGGCGACACGGTGCGCGATGTGCGGGGCTTTGCCGTCAAGTTTTACACCGACGAAGGCAATTTCGACCTGGTCGGCAACAACATGCCGGTGTTTTTCATCCAGGATGCCATCAAGTTTCCCGATTTTGTCCACGCGGTAAAGCCAGAGCCACACAACGAGATACCTACCGGCGGCTCGGCGCATGACACCTTCTGGGACTTTGTCTCGCTGGTGCCGGAGTCGGCCCACATGGTCATGTGGGCCATGTCGGACCGCGCCATCCCGCGCAGCCTGCGAATGATGGAAGGCTTTGGCGTGCACACCTTCCGCCTGATCAATGCCGAGGGTGTGGCCAGCTTCGTCAAGTTTCACTGGAAGCCGAGCCAGGGCGTGCATTCGCTGCTGTGGGACGAAGCCCAGAAACTGGCGGGCAAGGACACCGACTTCCAGCGCCGTGACCTGTGGGAAGCCATTGAAACCGGCGACTACCCGGAATGGGAGCTGGGCGTGCAGATTGTGCCGGAGGCTGACGAACACAAGTTCGACTTCGACCTGCTGGACCCGACCAAGATCATTCCCGAAGAACTGGTACCCGTTACCCCGCTGGGCAAGATGGTGCTGAACCGCAACCCGGACAACTTCTTTGCCGAGGTCGAGCAGGTTGCCTTCTGCCCTGGCCATATCGTGCCGGGTATCGACTTCACCAATGACCCACTGCTGCAGGGCCGGCTGTTCTCCTATACCGACACGCAACTGAGCCGGCTGGGCGGGCCGAACTTCCACCAGATCCCGATCAACCGCCCTGTGGCGCCCAACCACAACAACCAGCGCGACGCTTTGCACCAGCACATCGTGCACAGGGGCCGTGCCTCGTATGAGCCGAACTCCATCGACGGCGGCTGGCCGAAGGAAACGCCACCCGCGGCACAGGACGGCGGATTCGAGAGCTTCCAGGAACGCATTGATGCGCACAAGATTCGCCAGCGCAGCGAGTCGTTCGGCGACCATTTCTCGCAAGCGCGGTTGTTCTTCCAGAGCATGAGCCCGACAGAGCAACAGCACATCATCAAGGCCTACAGCTTCGAGCTGGGCAAGGTCGAGCGCGAGGCCATTCGTGCCCGTGAGGTGAACGAAATCCTGGCCAACATCGACCTCAAGCTGGCGGCCGCCGTAGCCGCCAACCTGGGGCTGCCGGCACCCAAGGCGGGCACCGTTCAGGTGAAAGGCAGCAAGCTTGCCGAGTCCCCGGCATTGAGCCAGATGAACCATCCCGGGGTTGTCGGCATCAAGGGGCGCAAGATAGCCGTGCTGCTGGCCGATGGCGTGGATGCCGGCAGTGTCGACCGGCTGGTCAAGGCGCTTGAGGCGCACAGCGCGCGCATTTTGCTGCTTGGGCCAACTTCGGCGCCGGTCAAGGCTGCCGACGGCAAGGCGCTGCCAGTGGATGCCTCGATGGAGGGCATGCCGTCGATCATGTTCGACGGGGTGCTGGTACCGGCCGGCAAGGCCGCACTGGATGCGCTGGGGGCGAGTGGTCTGGCCAAGCACTTCCTGCTCGAAGCCTACAAGCACCTGAAGGCGATCGGCTTTGCCACAGAGGGCAAGGTGCTGGTGGACGCGCTGGGCCTGAAGGAGGACAAGGGGCTGTTGCTGGGCGATGACCAGAAGACGCTGGACGCTTTCGTCAAAGCGGTCGAGGGGCATCGGGTGTGGGAGCGTGAAGCTGCTGCGCAGGCTGTGCCGGCCTAGGGCTGTTTCGCACCCCATCGCGACACAAGGCCGCTCCTACAGGAGATTGCATTCCCTTGTAGGAGCGGCCTTGTGTCGCGAAAGGGGCGCGCAACGCTCCCAGTGTTTTCAGCGCTGATGCGGTACCAGAACCACCTGCGCCGGCAGCGAGCGCTGGATTTCATGCTTTTGCTTCAGCTGGAACCCACTGTCGATCTTGCGCACGCGCTTCTCCAGCAAGTTCTTCAGCCACGGCGCATCGTCGGTACGTGGCACCTGGAACACCACTTCGCAGTCATAGCTCACCACATCGGCAGCAATGTCATCGAGCTGGCGGCGCATGGCACGGCTGTCAGTGGTCTTCAACGCCACCACCGTGCTTGGCGCTGTTGGGTCTATGATGCGTGCCGTGGGCTTGGCTTCGGCGGCTTTCAAGGCAGCCTCCGCCTTCTCCAGCTCGGCCTTGCGTGCCTGGGACAGCGGATCGCCACCGGTTACGGCCGGGGCTTGCGGCATCAATGCACGGGCACGGGCCAGGGCGGTGGCGGCCGCGTTCACATCGCCCTTTTGCAAGACGATCTGGCTGCGTTGCAGATAGGCTTCAGCCAACTGACGCTGGTATTGCTCCAGGCGTGCGTCATCCGGCGACTGGGCCTGCAGGGCTGCCAGCTGGTCTTCGGCGGTGGCCAGCTCGTTGCTGGCGATGTTTTGTTGCAACTGCTGCCAGGCATCGGCTTGGGCAGGTGCGGTGGCCTGTTCGACCGGCGCGCTGGAACAGGCAGCCAGGAACAGGGAAAACGCGGCAACAAGCAGATAACGGGAGGCGAACGGCTTCATTCCTGCGACTCTCTATTTGCGCAAAAAGCGAGCAAGTCTACACCCAGGTGCGCACGCTCGAAAACAGGTCTTACAGACCCTTTACCCGGCAAAAGGTTGCAAGGCGTGCCTGCACACGCCCTGTCTCTCAGCGTTTCGGCAGGGCCAGGCTCAGCAAGAATAGCACCGCCGCGCACACCACGATCGACGGGCCTGCGGGTGTGTCCTTGAACCAGGACATGGCCAGCCCACCGCAGACGGCGATAACGCCCAACAGGCTGGCGCCCAGGGCCATCTGCTCGGGGGAGCGGGCGTGACGCTGCGCCGCGGCCGCGGGGATGATCAACAGCGAGGTGATCAGCAGCACACCGACGATCTTCATGGCCACGGCAATCACCACCGCAATCAGCAGCATCAGTGCCAGGCGCAGGCCGGCCACCGGCAGGCCTTCGACCATGGCCAGTTCTTCGTGCACGGTAACCGCCAGCAGCGGCCGCCACAGCGCGGCCAGTAGCAGCAGCACTAGCGCACTGCCGCCCAGGATCCAGGCCAGGTCGGTGGTGCTGATGGCCAGCAGGTCGCCGAACAGGTAGGCCATCAGGTCGATGCGCACATCGTGCATGAAGCTCAGTACCACCAGGCCCAGCGACAGGGTGCTGGGGGCGAGAATGCCGAGCAGGGTATCGGACGCCAGCGGTTGCCTTTGCTGCAAGGTGACCAGCAGGATCGCCAGCAGCAGGCAGCCGATGGTAACTGCCAGCGCCGGGCTGACATCCAGGGCAAAGCCCAGGGCTACGCCGAGCAGGGCGGCGTGGGACAGGGTGTCGCCAAAATAGGCCATGCGTCGCCACACCACGAAGGAGCCCAGCGGGCCGGCCACCAGCGCCAGGGACAAACCGGCAAGCAAGGCGTAGAGAAGAAAATCAGCCATGCTTGCAGTGCTCTCCGTGAACATGGGTGCCAGGGGCGACCACCGAACCGTGCAGGTCGTGGCTGTGGTCGTGGTGGTGGTGGTAGATGGCCAGGCTCGGCGCAGTCTGGCCAAACAGTTCGACGAACGCCGGGTCGCCGCTGACCTGCTCGGGGTGGCCCGAGCAGCACACGTGACGGTTCAGGCATACCACCTGATCGGTGGCGCTCATCACCAGGTGCAGGTCGTGGGAAACCATCAGCACGCCGCAACCATGGCGATCACGCAGGCGGGTGATGAGGTTGTACAGCTCGGTCTGGCCGACCACGTCCACGCCCTGCACCGGCTCGTCGAGCACCAGCAACTGGGGTTCGCGCAGCAGGGCGCGGGCCAGCAGCACGCGTTGCATCTCGCCACCGGAAATGGTCTGGATCGGGCTGTCGATGACCTGTTCGGCGCCCACTTCCTGTAGCGCCGACAAGGCTGCTGCGCGGTCTACGCCGGGCACCAGGCGCAGGAAACGCAGCACCGACAGCGGCAGCGTGGCATCGACCTGAATCTTTTGCGGCATGTAGCCAATGCGCAGCTTCGGCTTGCGCCATACCTTGCCGCGGTGCGGCTTGAGTAGCCCGAGTACGGCGCGCACCAGGGTCGTCTTGCCCGCCCCGTTTGGGCCGATCAGGGTGACGATCTGGCCGGGGGCGACCGACAGGTCGATGCTGTCGAGCACCGCCTCGCCGCCAAAGGTGACGCCGACCTGCTCCAGGCGGATCAGGGCATCGCTCATGCCGCGCTCCGGCAGCTGCCGCACAGGCCGACCACTTCGACGGTCTGCGTCTCGACCGTGAAGCCCACGCCTTTGGCGCTGTTGATGATGGCGTCGCTGATGCTGCTCTGCTCCAGCTCGATGGCCACATGGCAGGCCCGGCAAATCAGGAACTGGCCCTGGTGCACGTGTTCGGGGTGGCTGCAGCCGATGAAGGCGTTGAGCGAGGCAATGCGGTGCACCAGGCCGTTTTCCAGCAGGAAGTCCAGTGCGCGGTACACCGTGGGCGGGGCGGCACGGCGGCCATCCTGCTCGCTCAGCACGGCGAGGATGTCGTAGGCGCCCAGCGGCTTGTGGCTTTGCCACACCAGCTCCAGCACACGGCGGCGCAGCGCGGTCAGGCGCAAGCCCTGGCGGGTGCACAAGGCGTCGGCTTCAGCCAGTGCGCTGTGTACGCAATGGGAATGATCGTGAGGACGGTTGGCCAGCGGCGTGATGGACATGGGCAGCGACGGTTCTGGATGGAGACGTTATTATGTTACCTGTTTCTGACGACTCGAGTATCCACCGTGTCCCGATTCCTAGCTCTGTTTGTCGCTTTCATCGCATTTTCTGCCCAGGCCGATGTGCGTGTGCTCACCAGTATCAAGCCCCTGCAGCAGATTGCCGCCGCCGTGCAGGATGGCGTTGGCAGCCCTGACGTGTTGCTGCCGCCAGGCGCCTCGCCGCACCACTATGCATTGCGCCCGTCCGATGTGCGGCGGGTGGGTGATGCCGACCTGCTGTACTGGATCGGCCCGGACATGGAGAACTTCCTGCCGCGGGTGCTGGCAAGCCGCAGCAAGGCCACGGTGGCTGTGCAGTCGCTTGAAGGCATGAAGCTGCGCCACTTTGGCGAGGACAGCCATTCCCATGAGGAAGAAGACCACGACGACCATGACCACGATCACCGTCCAGGCAGCCTGGATGCGCATTTGTGGTTATCGTCGGTCAACGCGCGGGTAATCGCGGCAAAAATGGCGGCTGACCTGGCACAGGTCGACCCGGCTAACGCGGCTCGGTACCAGAGCAACCTGAAGGCCTTCGATGAGCGGCTGGATGCGTTGGATGGACGTATCAAGGCGCGGGTGGCCGGTATTGCCGACAAGCCGTACTTCGTGTTCCACGAAGCGTTCGATTATTTCGAGGCTGAATATGGCTTGAAGCACACCGGGGTGTTCAGCGTGGCGTCCGAGGTGCAGCCGGGGGCGCAGCATGTGGCGGCCATGCGCAAACGCCTGCAGGAAGTGGGTAAGACCTGTGTGTTCAGCGAACCGCCGCTGCGGCCGCGTTTGGCCGAGACTTTGACTGCCGGGCTGCCGGTGCGTTTGGCTGAGCTGGATGCACTGGGTGGCACCGACCCGGTGGATGGCAAGGGTTACGAGCGCTTGCTGGAGAGGCTGGGTGGTGAGCTGGCGGGGTGCCTGGAACAGCTGTAAGCCTGCACCGGCCCCTTCGCGGGTGAACCCGCTCCCACAGGGATAACACAGACTTAGAGGTTGTCGTTGTGCCTGTGGGGGAATGGGAACAGATGTACGCCTGCACCGGCCCCTTCGCGGGCATGCCCGCTCCCACAGGGACTAAACAAACCTCAAGGTTGTCGGTGTACCTGTGGGAGCGGGTTTACCCGCGAAGAAGCAGACGCGGTCTAGAGGGCGAACGGCAGGTGCAAGGCCACTTGCTGGCGCTGCGCCAGGCGCACTTCGAACTCGCTCGGGTCATGGATCATCACATCCATCCCGGCAAACGACTCGGCCGCAATCAGGCGCGACAGCCAGAAGCGCACGCAGCCTACCCGCAACATTTCCGGCCACAGCTCGGCTTCGGCCGCCGTGAACGGCCGCAGCGCTGCATAGGCTGCCAGCAATGCCTGGGCACGCGGTACATCCACCGCGCCCTTCTCATCCAGGCACCAGTCGTTCACGGTGATGGCGATGTCATACAGCATCGGCCCGGAGCAGGCGTTGTAGAAGTCGATCACGCCGGTCAGGTGAGTGCCTTCGAACATCACGTTGTCGCGGAACAGGTCGGCATGCAGGTTGGCCCGTGGCAACGCGAGGATCTGTGCCTTGTGCGCGGTGATTTCATCCAGCGCCGGCTGCAGCAGTGCAACTTGCTCGGCGGACAGGCGTGGCAGCAGCTCGGCACCCGAGGCCAGCATCCAGTCCAGGCCACGGTCGGTGCGGCGCTCGATGATGTGCTCGCGGGTGGCCAGGTGAATGTGCGCCAGCAGCTCGCCGACCTGGGCGCAGTGCTGGTTGTTGGGCGCCTTGATGTGCTTGCCCGACAGCCGTGGCTGCAGCAGCGCCGGCTTGCCGCACAGCTCGCGCAGGCCGTTGCCGTCGCGATCCCGAATGGCGTAGGGCACAGGCATGTCGGCGTCGTGCAGGGTGTCGAGCAGTTCGATGAAGAACGGCATGTCCTCGCTTGGCCCACGCTCGATCAGCGTCAGGACGAACTCCCCCTGTTCGAGGCTGACGAAGAAATTGCTGTTCTCGGTGCCGGCGGCAATGCCCTGGAAGTCGAGCAGACGGCCCAGCTCATACGGTGCCAGAAAGGTTTCCAGCTCAGGCCGGGTCACGGGGGTGAAGACTGACATGATGAAAATTTGCCCATACGGGCACTTCCGCCGGGAAGTGCCGGGTTGATGTGAACGGTGCGCGTCAGATTACCACTCGAAGATCTTCCAGGACGGAATCAGCATGTCCGGCTGGTCGGATCGAATGAAATTGGCATCAGTGCCATCAGCGCGCACCAGAAAATAAGGCTTGCCGTTTTTCGGCGTGATTTTGATCGCATACAGGAAGCCGTTCTGCCGGTACTCCTGGATGGTTTTGTCGCCTTCCGTGCGAATGGTCACCTCGGGATCGGCCGAGGGGGCGTCATCCGCCGCCAGGGTGACGACTGGCGTGGTTGCCAACAGGCCGAGCAGTAACAGGCGATTGAGTGCACGCATGATAACCTAGTCCCTTTGTCGTCAATGATTCTGGCTATTCTAGCGCCGGACCCGTCGAAAAGGTTGATTCTGCTCATGAGCCAAGCCCCCCTCGTCCTGGTGGACGGTTCCTCCTACCTGTACCGCGCCTTCCACGCGCTGCCGCCGCTGACCACGTCCAAGGGCATGCCGACCGGTGCGGTGAAGGGTGTGCTGAACATGCTTAAGAGCTTGCGCAAGCAGTACCCGGACAGCCTGTTCGCGGTGGTGTTCGACGCCAAGGGCGGCACCTTCCGTGATGCCATGTTCGCAGAGTACAAGGCCAACCGCCCAAGCATGCCTGACGACCTGCGTGTGCAGGTCGAGCCACTGCATGCCAGCGTGAAGGCGCTGGGCTATCCGCTGCTGTGCGTCGAGGGTGTCGAAGCCGACGACGTCATCGGGACCCTGGCGCGCAGCGCTGCCGCCCAGGGCCGCCCGGTGATCATCTCGACCGGTGACAAGGACATGGCTCAGCTGGTGGACGGGCACATTACCTTGGTCAACACCATGACCGGTAGCGTACTGGACGTGGCTGGCGTGCACGAGAAATTTGGCGTCGGCCCGGAACATATCATCGACTTCCTGGCCCTGATGGGTGACAAGGTCGACAACATCCCAGGCGTCCCCGGCGTTGGCGAAAAAACTGCGGTGGGCCTGCTGACCGGTATCGGCGGCGGCCTCAGCGATCTGTATGCGAACCTGGACAAGGTGCCGGCACTGGCCATTCGCGGCGCCAAGACCCTGCCGGCCAAGCTTGAAGAACACCGGGACGCGGCATTCCTGTCCTACGAACTGGCCACTATCAAGGTCGATGTGCCGCTGGATGTCGAAGTTGATGCACTGGTGTGCGGTGAGCCTGACCGCGAAGCGCTGCAAGCGCTGTACACCGAGATGGAATTCAAGAGTTGGGTTGCCGAGGTGCAGCGAGACGCCGCAAGGGCTGGTGAGGATGTTGCGCCGGTCGAAGAGCCGGCGGCCAAGGTCGAGCCGAAGTACGAAACCATTCTTGACCAAGCCCGTTTCGACGCCTGGCTAGAAAAGCTTCGCCAGGCGCCGCTGTTCGCCTTCGATACCGAAACAACCGGCCTGGATGCCCAGAAGGCGCAGCTGGTTGGCCTGTCGTTCGCTGTCGCGCCCCATGAGGCGGCTTATGTGCCGTTGGCCCACGACTATGAAGGCGCACCGGCCCAGCTGGACCGCGAGACCGTATTGCTGGCACTGAAACCGCTGCTGGAAGACCCGGCCAAGGCCAAGGTCGGGCAGAACGCCAAGTACGACATCAATATCCTCGCCAACGGCTCGCCCGCCATCGAAATGCGCGGTGTGGCCTACGACACCATGCTCGAATCGTACGTGCTGAACTCCACCGCCACCCGTCACGACATGGACAGCCTGGCGCAGAAGTACCTCGGCCACACCACCATTGCCTTCGAGGACATCGCCGGCAAAGGCACCAAGCAGCTCACCTTCAACCAGATCCACCTGGACAAGGCCGGCCCCTACGCTGCCGAAGATGCCGACATCACCCTGCGCCTGCACCAGGCGTTGCAGGCGCGCCTGGCACAGACGCCGAGCGTGCAGCCGGTGCTGACGGACATCGAGATGCCGCTGGTGCCGGTGCTGGCCAAGATCGAGCGCCAGGGTGCGCTGGTCGATGCCGCACTGCTGCACATACAGAGCGGTGAACTGGGCGTGAAGATGGCCGAGCTGGAGCTGCGTGCTTACGAGTTGGCCGGTGAGGAATTCAACCTTGGCTCGCCCAAGCAGCTGGGTTCGATCCTTTACGACAAGCTGGGCATGCCGGTGCTGAGCAAGACCGCCAAGGGCCAGCCATCCACCGCCGAAGCCGTGCTGGATGAACTGGCCCTGCTCGGTTATCCACTGCCTGAGGTACTGATGCAGTACCGCAGCCTGAGCAAGCTCAAGAGCACCTACACCGACAAGCTGCCGGGCCAGATCAACCCGCGCACCGGGCGTATCCACACCTCCTATCAGCAGGCAGTGGCGGCTACCGGCCGGCTGTCGTCGAGCGACCCGAACCTGCAGAACATTCCGATTCGTACCGCCGAAGGCCGGCGTATCCGCCAGGCGTTCATCGCCAGCCCGGGCTACAAACTGCTGGCGGCGGACTACTCGCAGATCGAGCTGCGCATCATGGCCCACCTGGCCAAGGACGAAGGCTTGCTGCACGCCTTCCGCAACGACCTTGACGTACACCGGGCGACGGCGGCGGAAGTGTTCAGCGTGGCCCTGGAAGACGTCACCACCGACCAGCGCCGCAAGGCCAAGGCCATCAACTTCGGCCTGATCTACGGGATGAGCGCCTTCGGCCTGGCCAAGCAGATCGGCGTCGACCGCAAACAGTCGCAGGACTACATCGACCGCTATTTCGCCCGCTACCCGGGCGTATTGGCCTACATGGAGCGCACCCGTGCGCAGGCGGCCGAACAAGGGTTTGTCGAAACCCTGTTTGGCCGTCGGCTGTACCTGCCAGACATCAACGCCAAGAACCCGGCCCTGCGCAAAGGCGCCGAGCGTACGGCGATCAACGCGCCGATGCAGGGCACTGCCGCGGACATCATCAAGCGAGCCATGGTCAATGTGGATAACTGGTTGAGCGAGAGCGGGCTGGATGCCCGGGTGATCCTGCAGGTACACGATGAACTGGTACTGGAGGTGCGTGAGGACCTGGTGCAGCAGGTGAAAGATGAAATTCGCCAGTACATGAGCCAGGCCGCGCAGCTGGATGTGCCGCTGCTGGTGGAAGCAGGAATCGGCGCGAATTGGGACGAAGCTCACTGATTGATCAGGTAAAGCTGTGTAGGATCTGCGACGGAGTGACGCGGATCCTGGCACTGCTCAGTGCCGTGGGTGCTGAAGTTTCATGAAACTATCGCAAATAGTTTTCAGGCCTTCGGAACTAAAGTGGTGAAGCGGAACTCAGAGTAACTGAATGGCTGGTGAAGCCCTTCGATGCTCCTATGTTGTGTTAAGTGTTGGCAGATATCTGGACCCCGCCCTAGCGGTCCGGACTTGGACCCCGAACTTCCCCCTCCCCATACGAAGTCCGGGGTTTTTTTTGCCCGGAATTTGGGTCGACCGTACCGGCCTCATCGCCGGCAAGCCAGCTCCCACAGGGGTATCACTTCCCTTGAGTCCTGTGTTGAACCTGTGGGAGCTGGCTTGCCGGCGATAGGGCCCTCAAACAGCAGGCTTGTCTTCCAGCTCCATCCAGCCCGCCAGCACGCGGTAGGCGTCTTCCACGCCCAGGCGCTTGGGTGCCGAGAACAGCTGGATGGTCACGCCATCGCCCCAGCCCTTGCGGATTTCCGACTGCACTTTCAGCAGGGTGTTCTTGCCCGCGCCGTGGGTCAGCTTGTCGGCCTTGGTCAGCAGGATGTGCATGGGCATGCGGCTGGCCTTGGCCCAGTCGAGCATCATCTTGTCGAAGTCGGTCATCGGGTGGCGCACGTCCATCATCAGGATCACGCCGCGCAGGCACTCACGGCTGCCCAGGTAGGCTTCCAGGTGTTTTTGCCAGTGCTGCTTGAGCGGGATCGGCACTTTCGCATAACCGTAGCCCGGCAGGTCGACCAAACGCCGTTCATCGTCCAGACTGAAGAAATTCAACAGCTGGGTGCGCCCCGGGGTTTTCGAGGTACGCGCCAGGCTGGCATGGGTCAGGGTGTTGAGGGCGCTGGATTTGCCGGCGTTGGAGCGGCCGGCAAAAGCCACCTCGTAACCCTGGTCGTCCGGGCATTGTTCGACCTTGGCAGCGCTGAGGGCGAATGTGGCTTTCTGGCAGAGGCCGAGGATGGGGTTCTTGACTTGCATGGGATATCCGATGTGGGTGTTGCCTGACTCTGAAGGCCCGAGCCTGGCAAGCGGTGTCGTTTCCGTTTGGATGGCGGAAGTATATAATGCCCCAGTTTTTGTGTGCTCATTCTCCCAGCGAAGGGGAACGGGCATGGGGTGTCGAACAATAGCTCGCGCATCAGAACGCAGCGCGGCCCCCAACCCTGAAGGTCGTTCCGCATGGCGAAATGGCTGCTTGCTGTCGGTATGTTCCTGCCGGTTTTCAGCGCACAGGCTACACAGGATCCCGAGGTGTTGTACAACCGCACGTGTGCGGCCTGTCACACCGGGCAGTTGCCACAGGCACCCAGACAGGGTGACCGGGCAGCTTGGGAGCCAAGGCTGGCGCAAGGCATGGATGTACTGGTGAAGCACTTGACTCAGGGTTTCAAGGCTATGCCGCCGCGTGGATTGTGCATGGACTGCAGTGCCGAGGACTACCGTTTGGTCATCCTTTGGATGAGCGGCAGTCCCGATACATAACATTTCACCCTTAGCCGTGTTGGATTAGCTGATGAACAAACTAGTCGTGAGTCTGCTGTTGACCCTGGGTGTCGCAGGTGCGGCCACTGCTGCGCAAACTGTCAAAGGCGATGCCGCCGCCGGTCAGGCCAAGACGGCCGTCTGTGGCGCCTGCCACGGTCCCGACGGCAATAGCCCGGCACCGAACTTCCCGAAACTGGCCGGCCAGGGCCAGCGTTACCTCGAAAAACAACTGCACGATATCAAGTCGGGCAAGCGCACCGTGCTGGAAATGACCGGTATGCTGGCCCCGTTCAGCGACCAGGACCTGGCCGATATCGCCGCCTACTTCTCCAGCCAGAAAGGCAGCGTGGGCGCCGCCGACCCCAAGCTGGTCGAACGTGGCCGTTCGCTGTTCAATGGCGGCGACTTGGAGAAAGGCATGCCTGCCTGCACCGGTTGCCACTCCCCCAACGGCGCAGGTATCGCTTTGGCCGGCTTCCCGCACCTGAGCGGCCAGCACTCGCAGTACGTGACCAAGCAGCTCACGGACTTCCGCGAAGGCAACCGCACCAACGATGGCGATGCCATGACCATGCGCACCATTGCCGGCAAGCTGAGCAACCACGACATCGAGGCGTTGGCCAGCTACATCCAGGGCCTGCATTAACGTGTAGGAGCGGCCTTGCGTCGCGATGGGCCGCAAAGCGGCCCCAGTATCCCGCCAGCGCTGCATTAACCTTCAGTTAATGTTAGAGGCCAATGATGAAAGGGCGGCCGGGCCGCCCTTTTTTCAGTCCGCAGCCGTTACACTACAGAACTCGAACCCTTCCCGGCCTGTCTAGTGCAGGTCGCGTCGTGGCGACCAATGACTGCTCAGGAGTAAAGCATGCGTAAACTGATTCTCAGCGCCGCGCTGGTGGCTGCCAGCGTATTCGGTATGACTGCCGTCCAGGCCGCGGAGCCTGTTGCCGGCAAGCAATACCTCGAGCTGAGCAACCCTGTTCAGGTTTCCGTACCTGGCAAGATCGAAGTGGTCGAGCTGTTCTGGTACGGCTGCCCACATTGCTACCACTTCGAGCCGGTCATCAACCCATGGGTTGAAAAACTGCCACAGGATGTCAACTTCAAGCGTGTACCGGCCATGTTCGGCGGCCCATGGGACGCACACGGCCAGATGTTCCTGACCCTCGAAGCCATGGGCGTCGAGCACAAGGTACACGCGGCAGTGTTCGATGCCATCCAGAACCAGCACAAGCGCCTGACCGACCCGAAAGACATGGCTGACTTCCTCGCCACCCAGGGCGTGGACAAGGACAAGTTCCTCGCCACCTTCAACTCGTTCGCCATCAAGGGCCAGGTCAACCAGGCCAAGGAACTGGCGAAGAAGTACGAAATCACCGGCGTACCGAGCATGGTCGTCAACGGCAAGTACCGCTTCGACCTGGGTACCGCTGGCGGGCCGGAAGGCGTTCTGGACGTCGCCGACCAACTGATCGCCAAGGAGCGCGCCGCCAAGTAGGCGGCGTAACCCATGCCTCGCTTCAGAACCACGCGTGGCATTGGCCTGCACCAGCCGCAGGTCAACGAGCATCACCTGGAGGCCTCTGGCCTGCCCGAGGATGGTCGCCTGCGGCTGCTCAGTTTCAACATTCAGGTCGGCATCAGCACCGAGCGCTACCGGCATTACCTGACCCGCAGTTGGCAGCACTTGCTGCCACACAACGGGCGTGCCGGCAACCTGCAGAAAATCGGTGAATTGCTGGCCGACTTCGACCTGGTGGCCTTGCAGGAAGCCGACGGTGGCAGCATGCGCTCGGGCTACGTCAACCAGGTCGAGCACCTTGCCCAACTGGGTGCCTTCCCTTATTGGTACCAGCAGCTCAACCGCAACCTGGGGCGTTTTGCCCAGCACAGCAATGGCGTTCTCAGCCGGCTGAAGCCGCAACTGCTTGAAGATCACCCGTTGCCCGGCCCGGCCGGCCGTGGGGCGATCCTGGTACGGTTTGGTGAAGGTGAAGATGCGCTGATCGTGGTGATGATGCACCTGGCGCTGGGTGCCAAAACCCGCGCCCTGCAACTGGGCTACATCCGCGAGCTGATTGGCGGTTACCGCCACCAGGTGCTGATGGGCGACATGAATACCCATGCCACCGACCTGCTGGAGCACTCGCCGCTGCGCGATCTGGGCCTGATTGCCCCGCAGGTCGAGGCTACCTTCCCCAGCTGGCGCCCGCAGCGCTGCCTGGACCATATCCTGCTCAGCTCAAGCCTTACGCTGGAGCGTGTCGAGGTGCTGGCGCGGCCAATTTCCGACCACCTTCCCGTTGCTGTCGAGATTCGATTGCCTGATGCATTGACTGTGGATACGCTGCCGGTCTTGAGCTAATTGCCATCACCGTTTGCGGACCCCGGCATGACTGAAGACGCTGAGCGCTGGAAAGAAAAATACCTTAAAAGCATCGAGCAGCAAGAAAAGCTCGAACGCCGCTGGGACGCCCGTCTCGACCTGCTGCGTCGCGGTCTGGTGCGCAGCACCCTGGCTGCCGAAGGCAGTGACAAGGTGGTGGACGCGTGCATGAAGGAGATGCGTGAGGTTATCCGCAGCGACAACATGGACGCCGGCCTCGCCGGGTTGATTCCGCGCCTGGAGAAAGCGGTGCTGGACTCTGAACAGCGCCGCGAAACCCGCATGAATCAGGTCAGCGATGCGTTGACCGCGCTGGTGGGCCAGCTGCAAGGCTTGCCGCTGCCCAGCGAGATCTCGCGGCCGTTGAAAAAGCTGGCGAAAAAACTTGATGGTGGCGTTGCCCAGTCCCGCGAACTGCCGCCTCTGTTGGGCGAGCTGAGTGGCTTGCAGGGCCTTGCACTGTCGGCCCTTGGCAAACCGGGGGACGAAGCCCGGCCCGGCTTTTTGCAACGCTTGTTCGGCAGCCGTGAGGACGACCCCCAAAGCGAGCACGTGCCGGTGCCGGTGCTTGTTGCTGACGCGCCCCAGGCTGCAAAGGGCAGTATCGAAGCCCCGCAGCCTGACGATGTGGATGCGCTGCTACCGCTTCCAGCCTCTGCCGCCGAAGCGATCGAAGTGCCTCAACCTGAGCTGGAGGGTTCTGGTCCGGCGCTGATCGAAACAATTGAAACACCTACTGCCCTGCTGCCGCTGCAGGATGAAGCGCCCGAGCCTGGCGCGGCCGTCAGCGAACCTCTGGCAGCAGCACAACCGGCACCCACACTTGAAGAAACCTTCGGCGAAGACGGCCCCTATGCCCTGCCCTACGCGGTAGAGCCGCCCTACAGCCAGGTCGCTGCGCACATCGAAAAGACCCTGATCGGCCTGCTCGATGACCTGAGCCTGCCCGAGCGGCACAAGGCCCAGGCGCTGGAAATGCGCGAGCGAGTCGCCCGTGGCCTGAACTGGTATGAGCTGATCCCGGTGCTCGATGACCTCGCTGTGCTCATGCTGGCGATCACCGACAGTGGCCAGCACGAGTTCGAAACCTACCTGCAGCAGCTCAACGAGCGCCTGGAAGGCTTCCAGAGCCACCTGCACGAGGCCAGCGCCGGCCACGCCGACAACAGCGTTGCCGCTCGCGAGCTGGATACCCAGTTGCGCGAGCATGTCGATGGCTTGCAAAGCAGTGTGCAGGGCGCCGCCGACGTCGATAGCCTCAAGCACATCCTGGAAAACCGCCTGGAAGGCCTGCTGGTCACCATGGACGAGCACAAGCACGAGCGGGATCGCCGCGAGCAAGAGCTGGCCGGGCGCCTGCAAGGCCTGTCCGAACGGGTTGCGAACATGGAGCACGAGGCGCTCGGTTACCGCGAGCACCTGGAAGAGCAGCGCCAGAAAGCCCTGCTCGACCCCCTCACCGGCCTGCCAAACCGCGCGGCCTGGAGCGAGCGGGTCGAGCGCGAAATAATCGAGTGGCAGGAGAACGGCGGCCATCTGGCCATGGCGATCCTCGACTTGGATCACTTCAAGCGGATCAACGACAGTTATGGGCATCTGGCCGGGGACAAGGTTTTGAAGATTGTCGCCGACCAGTTGCGCAAGCGCCTGCGGGGCCGTGACTTCATCGCCCGCTTCGGTGGCGAGGAATTCGTCCTGCTGCTGCCACAGACATCGCCGGCCGCCGCTGCCCAAGTGGCGGAAACAATGCGGGCCACGGTGGAAGCCTGCCCGTTCCACTTCAGGGGCGAGCGGGTGGTGATCACCACCTCCATCGGCCTGGGTGCATTCCGCTCCGGCGAGCGCGGCGACCAGGTGCTCAAGCGTGCCGATGCGGCGCTGTACCGGGCCAAGGAGCAGGGGCGCAACCGCGTCGAGCAGGGCTAGCCTGCAAACACTGACCCACGGTAAGCGCGGCCATGGGGAGCACGTTATACTGTAGCGCTCATTCGCTGAGGCCACTGACGTGCTTTCTTCGCTAAAAAAAACGCTGATTTCCTTTTTGCTATTGTCTGTCGCCGGTTGCTCGACGGGCCTGCGGATTGACCGCAGCCACCCCTCGGCCAACCAGGACAACCGCATCCAGTTCGTTGTCCTGCATTACACCAATGCTTCGCTGGAGCGCTCCCTGGCGTTGCTTACCCACGGTGAGGTCAGCAGCCATTACCTGATTGGCGACGGCCCGGCGACGGTGTATCAGCTGGTGGATGAAAACCGCCGAGCCTGGCATGCCGGTGACAGCCAGTGGCAGGGGCGCACCTGGCTGAACTCCTCGTCCATTGGTATCGAGATCGTCAACCCGGGGTTCACCGACACACCGAACGGCCGGGTCTGGCACCCTTATAGTGAAGCGCAGGTGCAATCACTGATCGCGCTGCTCAAGGACATCGTCAAACGCAACAACATCGAGCCGCGGCACATCATTGGCCACAGCGATATCGCCCCGCTGCGCAAGCTGGACCCGGGGCCGCTGTTCCCGTGGAAGCGCCTGGCCGATGCCGGGCTGGGTATCTGGCCAGATGCCAATGCCGTGGCACGCCAGCAGGCCTACTTCAGCGTCAACCCGCCGAACATTGGCTGGTACCAGCAGGAGCTGGCGCGGTTTGGTTATCAAATCGAGCAGACCGGGGTGCTGGATGTAGCCACCCGCCATGTGATTGCTGCGTTTCAGATGCGCTTCCGCCCGCAGCGCTTCGACGGCATGCCGGATGCGCAGACGGCAGCGATGCTGCAGGTGCTCAACCGCATGCGCTGAGCCCTGTAGGAATACCGTTTTGCACCATCACTCAGGCTGGCGCATCACCCTGTGGGAGCGGGCGTGCCCGCGAAGAATGCGACGCGCGGCATGGCACCGGCTACGCCGGTGTTCGCGGCGGTTCGGCGCTCCGACACGCCCGCTCCCACAGTGATCGCGCAAACCTTTGGATTTTAATAGGGCAGTTGCTCCCACAAGAAACAGTGTGGCGTGCAGCGAAGCGCCAGACGGTGAAGGTGATTCTCAATTCAGTTGCTATACCTTAGTTATCAACTGGATGCCTTTGATGTCTGCCATCATCACCCTGCTGCGCCAAATTTTTTACCGTCCCTGGATGCTGGCCACTTTGGCAGCGCTGGCCAGTGCCGCCCTGTTGCTCTCTGCCAGCATCGGTATTGCCCTGCAACAGATGAAGCAAAGCGAGAGCGAACAGATGAACGCCCAGGGCGAGCGTTTTCTCGACCGCCTCGAGCAAGTGTTTGGCCAGTTGCGAGAAGGGGTGGACCTGTTGCAGGCGCAGCCCTTGCGTGGCTGTAGCCCGGAGATGCTGGCGGCGTTGCAGCAGGTTGGCCTGAGTTCTCGTTTCATTTATGAAGCAGCTTATGTAGATGGCAATGTCGCTTGCTCCAACCGTGGCGATGAGCGGGCGTTCGAACCTTTGCGGGCACCCGATATCCAGGGGCCGACCTACAGCTACTGGTTGAACACCACCACCGAACCGAACGAGAACCTGGCTGCACTGATGTTGGGCCGGGGCAAGTTCGTGGTCTCCACCTCGCGCGGGCACCTGACCGATGTGGTCGACCTGCCCCCGGGCGGCAGCCTGGTGGTGGTGCTGGATAACGGCGCCCGGGCCATACCGGTGCTCGGCCCGCCTCAGGTATGGCCACCGCCCTCCGCATGGTCGAACAGCCACAAGTCACTGCTGGAACTCAGTGACCGGCTGATCTACCGAATGCCGACCAAGTCGCCGGATTACCAGCTTGTGCTGATAGCGCCCAGGGCGAGCCTGCCGCTGAGGATGAACGGCATGCTCTGGTTGCTGTTCCCCGGTAGCGTGCTGGCAGCCTGCTGCATCGGTTGGCTGGTACTCCAGCTGATCCTGCAACGACGGTCGATGAGCTCGGAGTTGCAGCATGCCTTACGGCGTGGCGAGCTACAGGTGCTTTATCAGCCAATCATCGAGCTCGACAGCCGGCGTTGCGTGGGTGCCGAGGCCCTGGTGCGCTGGCGTCGCCCGGACGGCACCCTGACCAGCCCGGACCTGTTCATTCCGCTGGCGGAGAACACCGGGCAGATTCGCCAGATCACCGATTTTGTCCTGCAACGTGTGCTTGAACAGCTAGGGCAGCTACTGCGCTCGCACCCCAAGTTGTACATATCGATAAACCTGGCGGCATGCGATGTGATGGTGCCTCGCATTGGCCGGGTGGCGGCGCGCCTGTTGGCCTTGCATCGCGTGGCGCCCAGCCAGATAGCCTTCGAGGTGACCGAGCGTGGGCTGATCGACGTGGTGGTAGCCCGCGACAACCTGCAGGCGCTTCGCGCCGTGGGGCATCAGGTGCTGATTGATGATTTTGGTACCGGTTATTGCAGCCTGGCCTACCTGCAGACCTTGCCGGTGGACTGCCTGAAAATCGACAAGGCGTTCATTGATGCCCTGGGCCACGATGCCGCCAGCAGCGGCGTTGCCCCGCATATCATCCGCATGGCCCATGACCTGCACCTGCGGGTGATTGCCGAAGGTATCGAGTTCGAGGACCAAGCGGTTCTGCTGAACAGCGAAGGGGTCAACTATGGCCAGGGCTGGCTGTTTGCCCGGCCTCTGAACGCTCGGCAATTTGCCGAGCTGGTCACTCGCGGGCACTTGCCGCGACGGGTTGACCACTGAGTGATTCCGGCCCGGCGATGAGGTCGGTGCAGGCGAAACTCAAACGGGCAACGCCATGTAGAACTGCGTGCCCTCCCCCGGGCGGGAAAACACACCCATGCGCCCGCCATGCAGCTGCACGATCTCCTTGCACAACGCCAGCCCCAGCCCGGCGCCGCCTTTCTTGCGGCCTACTTGCACGAAGGGCTCGAAGATGCGCCCTTGCTGCCCATAGGCAATGCCCTCACCGTTGTCCTCGACGCTGATGATGACCCGCTCCGCATGCCGCCGGGCATGCAGACGGATCCGCCCGCCATTGGCGGTATGGCGGATGGCGTTGTGCAGCAGGTTGTCCAGCACCCGATCCAACTGGGCGGCATCGGCCTGAAGGCGTGGCAGCGGCAGTTCCAGTTCCTTGATCAACTCGATCTGCTTGTGTGCTGCCTGCTCGGCAAAGCGCAGTTGCGCCCGCTCCAGCAGTTCGTCCAGGGCGCAGGGGGCCAGGTCGAGTTTCTGCAGCCCGCTTTGGTAGCGGGAGAAGTTGAGCAGGTCGTTGATCAGTTGGGTCAGGCGCTGCATTTCTTCGCCGATGGTTTCCAGCAGGTCGTTCTCACGAGCCTCGGGCGGGAACTTGACCCGCTCGCGCAGCAGGCCGAAGGCCATATGCATGCCCGTCACCGGGGTGCGCAGTTCGTGGGAGGCGCGCAGCACGAATTCGCTGCGCACCCGCTCGAAGGCCCTTTGCTCGGTCACATCGTGCAGCACCATCACTGCGCCAAGGATCGGCCCTTGCGGGTGGCTGACGGGGGTCAGGCTGTAGGTGAGCAGGCGTGATTCTTCATCAACCTCCATGTTCAGGTCGTCAGGTGGGCGGTCCAGGCTGCCGCCGCGCAGTACCTGGCGCAGCTGTTGCTCAAGCTCGGGGCGTTGCAGGGCTTCGGCCAGGCTGCTGCCCACGCGGCCGTCGTTCCAGCCAAGCTGGCGCTGCGCCACCGGGTTGAGGTGCTCGAGGCGGCCCTGGCGGTCGATGATCAGCAAGCCGTCGTCGATGCTGTCGAGCACGGCCTGCAGCCGCTGCTGGCCGGCGAGCAGCTCGTCCACATTGGTGGCCTGGTGCTTGCGCAAAGCATCGGCCATCAGGCCAAAGCGGCGGGTCAGCTGGTTGAGCTCGGAAGCCTGAGTGACCGGCAAGGTGACGTCGAAGTTGCCTTTGCCCAGCTGGTCGGCCGCCTTGGCCAAGGCTTCGATCGGCTGGCCGAAACGCCGGGCGATGTTGTGCGCGGTTATAAAGCCCAGTACCAGCACCACCAGGCCCATCAGGCCGAGGACACCACTGACCAGCAAGGCGCGGTCACGGGTGCGTTCCTCGCTACGGGTGATCAGGTCCAGTGCCTGCCTGTGGGAATCGATCAGGTCGCTGCGCACCTGGTTGAACGCGGCCCCCAGCGGCTCATCCACCCCCATGCTGCGAGCGGGTGCGGCGCTGTCGCGATAGGCCTGGAGGAAGGCCTGGTAATTGCTGCTGGCCTTGCTGAAACCGGTGCGCTCACCGCCTTGCTCCAGCCCTTGATTGAGCAAGGCCTGGAAGTTTTCCTGCAGCAGCCGCAGGCTTTCCGGGGCGGTGTCTTCATCAAGCATCAGGGTCAGCTGTTCGCCCAGGTTCTGGCGCAACTTCAGCCCCACTTCCAGGGCATGGGTGGTCTCGCGCACCAGCTGCTGTTGCACGGTGGCCATCTGCAGCACGCTGACCAGGCCCAGCAGCAGCCCAAGCAAGGCCACGGTCACGAGCGCCGAGATGCTGAGGAAAAGCCGCGTGCGCAGCTTCATGGGTGGCCACTTCATAGGTTGTACTGCTTGCGTTTGCGGTACAGGGTGGAGGCATCGATGCCCAAGGTCTTGGCGGCTTGGTCCAGGGTATCGCTGGCGGCCAGCACAGCGCCGATATGGGCGCGCTCCAGCTCATCCAGGCTCAGTGCGGCGCCCACGCGCGGGGCATTGCCGGCGGGTTGTTCGCCCATGCCCAGGTGGCTGATTTCCACACGCTCCTGCGGGCAGATGATGCTGGCCCGTTCCACCACGTTGCGCAGTTCGCGAATGTTGCCGGGCCAGCGGTAGTTGAGCAGGGCCGAGCGCGCCTCGTCACTGAACCCGCGAGCGGGGCGGGAGTATTCCTTGACGAAGCGGGCAAGGAAACGGTCGGCCAGGGTAAGGATGTCCTCGCTGCGCTCGCGCAGGGGGGGCAGGTGCAGTGTGATGACGTTCAGGCGATACAGCAGGTCTTCACGGAAGCGGCTTTCGCGCACCATCTCTTCGAGGTTCAGGTTGGTGGCGGCCAGAATCCGCACATCGGCACGCCGGGTAACCGGGTCGCCGACGCGCTCGTATTCCTTGTCCTGGATGAAGCGCAGCAGTTTGGGCTGCAAGGTCAGCGGGAAATCGCCGATCTCGTCAAGGAACAGCGTGCCACCGTCCGCCTGGCTGACTCGCCCCAGTGTGCTTTCGCTGGCGCCGGTGAAGGCGCCGCGGGTATGGCCGAACAGTTCGCTTTCCATCAACTCGGCGTTCAGCGACGGGCAGTTGATGGTCACGCAGGCTTTGCGTGCACGCTTGCTCCAGCCATGGATGGCCCGGGCCAGCTCGCCTTTACCGGTACCGGACTCACCCAAGATGAGGATGTTGGCGTCGGTGGTGGCAACCTGGCGGGCGGTTTCCAGCACCGCCATCATGGCCGGGCTATGGGAGTCGAGGCCGTCCTTGGGTTTGCGCACTTCACCTTCCAGGGCTTCCAGGCGCGCAGAAAGCTGGCGCACCTCCAGTTGCTTGGCGGTGGCCAGGCGCAACTGGTCAGGGCTGCACGGCTTGACCAGATAGTCGGCAGCGCCGGCCTGGATCGCGTCTACCGCAGTGTCGATTGCCGAATGCGCGGTGACGATCACCACGCGCATCCACGGGGCCTGGATGCGCATCTGCGCCAGTACGTCCAGGCCGTTGTCCTCGCCCAGGCGCAAATCGAGGAAGCACAGGTCGAACACCTGGCGCTGCAGCAAGGTTTCGGCCTGGGCGGCGCTGTTGGCCGTGGCCACGCTGTAGCCCTCGTCCTCCAGGCAGTAGCGGAAGGTGCGCAGGATCGCGGACTCGTCATCCACCAGCAGAATGCGGCCTTGCTTGTCCTGGGCTGACTCCATTTCCTGTGCTCCTTAGGGATAGATCTTTATTTAGTGTGGGAAAAATCGGGCAAGTTGCATGGTCCATTCTGAAGGATTCTGTCCTTTGCATGCTAGCCAATGGCCAAACGATGCCTACAGACCGCGATTTTCCAATGATTTGCTTAGAGACATGCGCTGGCACATTGGTTGCGATGATTTTCAGATTTTGCCTACGAAGGAGGCACTGCCATGCCCTTTTCCCTACGTACAGCCGTTCTGGCAGCCACCCTGCTGCCAATCTTTACCCCGGCTTTCGCCGACCCTGTACAGGACGCGCGGCTGGAAGGCGCGCTGCAAACCGCACTGTCACTGAACCGCATGCTCGACCCGTTTCGTATCAAGGTAGAAGTGGACGGCAAGCAGGCGCGGCTTTCGGGTGAGGTGGAGAACGAGGTCGAGCGGCAGCTGGCCGAAGATATAGCCCGGGCCACCCGGGGCATCGAACAGGTGGAAAACCAGCTGCAGGTCAACGCCCAACTGGTTGAGCGCCCGCTGGAGCTGCGTGCCTACGCCCAGCGCCTGGAGGACGCCACCCTGGCGGCGGTGATCCGTGCCCGGCTGCTGTGGAGCCGTACAACCGAAAAAGCACCCATAGAAGTGCAAAGCAGTGACGGCGTGGTGACGTTGCGCGGCAGGGTTGACAGTGCCGAAGCCAAGGAGCTGGCGGGCGTGGTGGCGCGTACGACCGACGGCGTGCATCTGGTCAACAACCTGGTCAGCCTGGATACCGCCGCCATGGCCAAGGCGCGGGAAACGCCGGTGGGGGCGCCAACCGGGCCGCAGCCGAGTGACAGCTGGATCGTCGACAAGATCCAGAACAGCTACCGCTTCAGCCGCAACCTCGATGGCCTGAACCTGAAAGTGGCCAGCGAAGCGGGCATGGTGCGGCTGTCGGGCGAGGTGGTCAGCGCTGAGCAGAAAACCATCGCCGTGGAGATCGCCCGGCAGATCATCGGTGTACGCGGGGTGGACGCCGATTTGCTCAAGGTGGCGACCAAGGTGGAAGGCTGATCGTGCAATTCGCACGACCCCACAGGCGCCATCGTGCAGGATACGTGCTTGGCGTCCATTTGCCGTCTAGTTAAACCATTGATTTATAAGGAATTTATTTAAATCACAAGGCTGGCATGCAGGCTGCAATTACCTGTTCAGGTTTGAACAAAAATTACAGCAGGAGGAGCCGGCATGAACCGCCAATCCGTCAACCGCTCGCAGATCGCCGCACTGCCATTGCGCCAGATGCTGACACTTGGCATGGCGCTGCTGCTGACTTTGGCCGCTGGCCTCTTTTATTACAGCTGGCAGACAGCGCGCCTGGCTGAGCAAGTGGCAGCTCAGACTGCCCTGTTGACGCAGATTCAGGCAACTCGTGCCAATACCCTGGTCCAGGCCGCTGACCGGCTGCCAGCTGGCCAGGCCACTGTTTCACCGGCCACCCTGGAAAATGTCGTACCCCAGGACCGTTGGGTTTTCTGACCCACCGGCCGGATCTATTCCGCAAAAAGAAAGGAGAACCACCATGCTGAGCTGGGCTATCACTTTCCTCATCATCGCCATTGTCGCTGCCGTTCTGGGCTTCGGTGGTATCGCCGGCGCTGCGACGGGTATCGCGAAGATCCTGTTCATTGTCTTCCTGGTGCTGTTCGTAGCCTCCTTCTTCTTTGGACGTGGACGAGGTTGAAGATGGGCAGGAAGCTTTCTACAGCCCTGGCTGCCGCCCTGTTACTGGGTGGCAGTGCGGCGGCGATGGCGGCCAATGACGGCCAGGTCCGGGTCGATCAGTTGCTCGGCTCGGACCCGGAGTACCGGGAAGCCTGGCAGGACACGATCAAGGGCGAGGAACGCCTGCCCGATTGGGTGGTCAATCTGACCGGCAGTGCCCAAGAGCAGATGTCTGCCGTTACCGAAGACGGCGACAAGTACTTGGTCGGCCCTCTGTGCGAGGCCCAGGACAAGTGCACCTACAAGCGCCTGATCGTTGCCTTCAGCTGGGATAAGGACGATGCCTACGGGATGCTCGTGGAGGTACCCGAAGGTTTGCCGAGCGACAAGTCGCCCACGCGCCATGCGCAGTACCGTTGGCTGGGCGAACCCGACGACGGCATGAAGGCGATGCTGCAGGAGCAGCTCAAGCGTGACCCGAACTGGTACTGAGCATTTTGTTGCGGGTACGGATGAAAGGTCACCGACTGTCACGTAATAGAAGCTGAACCTTTCTATAGTTCAGCCTTCTATGATGCGCCGCCCCGAGGAGGGGCAGCACATGACCAAGGGGTCGGGCTGTTCTGATTGCTACAGGATCGGAGTGGCCTAGGGGTACAGGGAGTGCCTCCAGCGATGGGCCGGGTCAGGAAAGGCGGAATCGGAAGTATCAGGTCTGCGGTGTCACAGGGATACCTTGGCAGACCTGACTTCCGAGGAGCCCTGTAGGAAACGTCGCTTTCCTTGCGCGTTTTTTCCCCTGAGACACATTTTGTCTCGACCGTACATCAAATTTTTTTCGAGCTCCTGGCTGCTTCTACAAGTGGCATTTACGCCATTCGGATTGTCGAACAAGCCATCTTCTTCGCCCTTTGTGTACCGTCAAATCTGCCGAAATCTGGCGGTTTGGTCTTGTTCGGGATTCCGAACGTTATAAATCAAGCACTTGCGGACGCCCTCTTTTCGTGCAAATCGATATGCATAAACGGTATGGGGTATGCGTTTCCGGCATTAGCTTTCGCCCCTTGCCGTCGCAATAGTTGCCGCCTTTTTCGCTGGCCAGAGCGCCCTGTCGCTCGCCTGCGGTGTCCTTACATGAAGTCGCCGGACGGAATCTTCTGCTGTACGTGACCTTGCCAATGGCTTTGTTACGTGTGCATCCGCCAGGTGCCATGACCACTAGAACAAAGGGTAAAGACATGAAGAAGGCAAAACTGAGCCTCGCCTGGCAGATCGTTATCGGTCTGGTGCTGGGTGTTGCAATCGGCGCGCTACTGAATCATTTCAGTGCAGAAAAGGCATGGTGGATCAGCAACGTCCTTCAGCCTGCTGGTGACATCTTCATTCGCCTGATCAAGATGATCGTCGTCCCGATCGTGATTTCGTCGCTGATCGTGGGTATCGCCGGGGTAGGCGATGCGAAGAAACTGGGCAGCATCGGCCTGAAGACCATCATCTACTTCGAAGTGGTGACCACCATCGCCATCGTCGTGGGCCTGGTGCTGGCCAACCTGTTCCACCCGGGTGCCGGCATCGACATGAGCACCCTGGGTACCGTGGATATCTCCAAGTACCAGGCCACTGCGGCTGAGGTGCAGCATGAGCACGCGTTCATCGAAACCCTGCTCAACCTGATCCCGTCGAACATCTTCGCAGCGCTGATGCGTGGCGAAATGCTGCCGATCATCTTCTTCTCGGTAATGTTCGGCCTGGGCCTTTCGAGCCTGCAGGCAGAACTGCGCGACCCGCTGGTACGTACCTTCCAGGCTGTATCGGAAACCATGTTCAAGGTCACCCACATGATCATGAACTACGCACCGATCGGCGTGTTCGCCCTGATCGCCGTCACCGTGGCCAACTTCGGCTTCAGCTCGCTGCTGCCGCTGGCCAAGCTGGTGCTGCTGGTGTACTTCGCCATCGCCTTCTTCGCCTTCATGGTGCTGGGCCTGGTCGCCCGCGTGTTCGGCTTCTCGGTAATCAAGATCATGCGCATCATGAAAGATGAGCTGATCCTGGCCTACTCCACCTCCAGCTCCGAAACCGTGCTGCCGCGCGTGATCGAGAAGATGGAGAAGTACGGCGCGCCGAAGTCGATCTGCTCGTTCGTGGTACCGACCGGCTACTCCTTCAACCTTGATGGTTCGACCCTGTACCAGAGCATCGCGGCCATCTTCATCGCCCAGCTGTACGGTATCGACCTGTCGTGGAGCCAGCAGCTGCTGCTGGTGCTGACCCTGATGGTCACCTCCAAAGGTATCGCGGGCGTACCGGGCGTATCGTTCGTGGTCCTGCTGGCCACCCTGGGCAGCGTGGGCATCCCGCTGGAAGGCCTGGCCTTCATCGCCGGTGTCGACCGCATCATGGACATGGCCCGTACCGCACTGAACGTGGTGGGCAACGCCTTGGCTGCACTGGTCATCGCTCGCTGGGAAGGCATGTACGACGCGGCCAAGGGCGAGAAGTACTACGCCTCGCTGATGGCCGACAAAAAGGAAGCTGTCATCGCTGGCGAAACCGCCAAGCGCTGAGCCTGACCGCTGATTGATAAAGAGCCCCGACCTGTCGGGGCTTTTTGTTGTCTGTGAAACGTTGGGGCCTTTGTGGGAGCGGGCATGCCCGCGAACACCGGCAACGCCGGTGCCATCTACCGCGTTAGCTGATTCGCGGGCATGCCCGCTCCCCCAAGCTCCTGTGTCAGGGCTGCGATCGCCAGTGAGGGGCTGCGATACGCTATCATTCGGGCATTTTTCAGGGGGTACACGCGGATGCTCAACGGCCTTTGGCTTGGCTTTTTCCTGGTGGCGGCGGTGTCCGCCCTGGCCCAATGGCTGGTAGGCGGCAACGCTGGCATCTTCGCGGCAATGGTCGAAAGCATCTTCGCCATGGCCAAGCTGTCGGTTGAGGTGATGGTGCTGCTGTTCGGCACACTGACCCTGTGGCTAGGCTTTCTGAAGATCGCCGAGAAGGCCGGTATCGTCGAATGGCTGGCCAAGGTGCTGGGCCCGCTGTTCGCCCGCCTGATGCCGGAAGTGCCGCCCGGCCACCCGGCCCTTGGCCTGATCACCATGAACTTTGCAGCCAACGGCCTGGGCCTGGACAACGCCGCCACGCCGATCGGCCTGAAGGCCATGCGCGCGCTGCAGGAGCTGAACCCCAGCAGCACCACCGCGAGCAACGCGCAGATCCTGTTCCTGGTGCTTAACGCCTCGTCGCTGACGCTGCTGCCGGTCACCATCTTCATGTACCGGGCCCAGCAGGGCGCGCCCGACCCGACCATGGTGTTCCTGCCAATCCTCCTGGCGACCAGCGTCTCGACCCTGGTCGGCCTGCTGTCGGTGGCAGTGATGCAGCGTTTGCGCCTGTGGGACCCTGTGGTGCTTGCCTACTTCATCCCCGGCGCCTTGCTGCTGGGAGGCTTCATGGCCTTTCTTGGCACCTTGTCGGCCGCCGCGCTGGCCAGCCTGTCGTCGATCCTGGGCAACCTCACGCTGTTTGGCGTGATCATGCTGTTCCTGGTGATTGGTGCCCTGAAGCGGGTGAAGGTGTATGAAGCCTTTGTCGAAGGGGCCAAGGAAGGCTTCGATGTGGCCAAGAACCTGCTGCCCTACCTGGTGGCGATGCTGGTGGCGGTGGGTGTGCTGCGCGCGTCTGGTGCCCTGGAGCTGGCCCTGGACGGTATTCGCCATGCGGTGAACTGGATGGGCCTGGACACCCGCTTCGTCGAGGGCCTGCCCACCGCGTTGGTCAAGCCGTTCTCAGGCAGCGCAGCTCGGGCCATGCTGATCGAGACCATGCAGACCCAAGGCGTGGACAGTTTCCCCGCCCTGGTGGCGGCGACGATTCAGGGCAGCACCGAAACCACCTTCTATGTACTGGCTGTGTACTTTGGCGCCGTGGGCATCCAGCGCGTGCGCCATGCGGTGGGTTGCGCACTGCTGGCCGAGTTGTCCGGGGTGATCGCGGCGATCTTCGTCTGCTACTGGTTCTTCGCCTGAACCTTCAGCTGAGCCTGGTTGGCCTGGACAATGGTCCAGCTCACCACCTGCCCCACCAGCTGGTCGCTGGCCTGACCAAAGCCGGCGACCACCGCTGACACTTGCTTGTCAGCGAGCGGCTGGCGGATCTCGAAGCGCTTGCTGGCCAGAATGCGCTGGTCGCGCCCCTGGACCAGGCGCGCATCGTAGCGGATCACCACCTCCACCGCCCCGCCCGGGCGGTATTCACTCTGAAACGCCTGCAGCTCGCCAGCCAGCTCATAATCGGCCTGCAGGTTGCTGTCGTCGGCGCTCAGGCGCTGCACCTGGCCGTCACGCTGGAAACCATCGAGCAGGCGGTTGCGCAGCAGCACAGGGGCCGCATCGCTCCAGCGCGCGCCCTTGTAACTGCTGACCACATCGCCCTGGGGGATGACGGCAATGCGCGGCCCCGCCAGCACTTCACTGGCCAGCGGCTTGTTCAGGCGCAAGGACCAGTCCAGCGGCGCCGCCGTGCGGCTGGGCTGGTTTACCGGCAGGCGATAGAGGTCGACCGGTTCGGTCTTGGGCAGGATCGAGCAGGCACTGGCCAGGCTCAGCGCGGCCGCCAGGGCCAGCAGGCGCAACGACGATTTCATGGCTGGAACTCCTTGTTGTTGTCGCGGCCGAGCAGGTAGCCACTCGGGTCTGCCTCCAGTTGCCGGGAAATGCCTTTGAGCGCGTTGAGGGTTTCGCGCAGCTCGCGAATGGCTGGGGTGAGCTGGTTCAGGCCCTGGGCGCCGTCGCCGATGGCCTCGCTGTTGTTTTTCAGCAAGTTGTTGATGGTGGCAGTGCTTTCGGCCAGTGACTGCATGGCCTGTTCGGCACTGCCGATTGCCTGCTTGCCATCGCTGGCCAGCAGGCCGTTGGCATTGCGCATCAGTGCCTGGGTTTCGGCCAACGTGGCACTGGCCTGCTTGCCCACCTGCACCAGTTGCTCGATGGCCTGGGCGATGCTGCCGTGCTGGCCGGCGAAGGCACCCGTGGTCTTGTCGAGGTTGGCCAGGGTGCTGCTGAGGTGGCCGATGTTGTCCTCGGAGAACATCTGGTTGGCGTTGTGCAGCAGCAGGTTGATGTTGGTGACCAGGTCGCTGCTGTCATTGAGCAGGCGCGAGATGGGCGACGGCGAGGCAATGATCACTGGCAGCTTGCCGTCCTTGCCCTTCAGTTCAGGGCTGTGCGGGGTGCCGCCGCTGAGCTGGATGAACGAGTTGCCCGTCACGCCGGCCAGGGTCAGCTTGGCCTGGGTGTCTTCTTTCACCGGGGTGTCACCGCTCAAGCGCACCCTGGCCAGTACCCGGCGCGGGTCTTTCGGGTCCAGTCGCAGGGTGGATACATCGCCCACCTTGATGCCGTTGTACTGCACCGGGCTGCCGCGCGACAGGCCGGAAACGGCTTCGTTGAACACCACTTCGTAATCCTTGAAGGCGTCATCGACACTGGACTTGGTCAGCCATAGGCCGAACAGCATGGCACCAGCCACCACCAGGACGGTGACCAGGCCGATAAGGACGTGATGGGCTCGGGTTTCCATTGCTCAGCGCTCCTGCCCGGCACGGGTGGCGGCCTGCTCGGCGGCGCGCCCGCGTGGGCCGTGAAAGTATTCTTGAATCCAGGCGTCGTTGGTCTGTTCGACCTCGGCCAGCGGGCCGGCCACCAGGACCTTTTTCTGCGACAGCACCGCGATGCGGTCGGTAATGGTGTACAGGGTGTCGAGGTCGTGAGTGATGAGGAACACCGACAGGCCCAGTGCATCGCGAAGCGTCAGGATCAACTGGTCGAACGCGGCGGCGCCGATCGGGTCCAGGCCGGCGGTGGGCTCGTCGAGGAACAGGATGTCCGGGTCCAGGGCCAGGGCGCGGGCCAGCGCTGCACGCTTGATCATGCCCCCTGACAGCGAGGATGGGTACTTGTCGGCGGCCGAGATTGGCAGCCCGGCCAAGGCCAGCTTCACGCCGGCCAGGTGCTCGGCATCGGCGCGGGACAGCCCGGCGTGTTCGATCAACGGCAAGGCCACGTTCTCGGTGACGGTCAGCGAAGAGAACAGCGCGCCCTTCTGGAACAGCACGCCGAAGCGCCGTTCCACCAGCGAGCGCTGTTCTTCGCCCAGGCCGGCAAGGTCCTGGTCGAACACCTTGATCAGCCCCTCATTGGGCCGTCGCAGGCCAATGATGCTGCGCAGCAGTACCGATTTACCGCTGCCCGAACCACCGACCACGGCCAGGATTTCGCCACGGTACAGGTCAAGGTCAAGGTTTTCATGCACAACCTGGCGGCCGAAGCGGTTGCAGATGCCGCGGGCTTCGATCACTTTTTCCCGGTCATTCACCAACCCATCTCCATGAAGAACAGGGCGGCCACGGCGTCCAGCACGATGACCACGAAAATCGACTGCACCACCGCAGAGGTGGTGTGTGCGCCCACCGATTCGGCGCTGCCGCTGACCTTGAAGCCTTCGAGGCAGCCGATGGCGGCGATCAGGAAGGCGAAGAACGGCGCCTTGGCCAAGCCCACCAGGAAGTGTTGCACGCCTATATCGGTTTGCAGCAGCGACAGGAACATGGCCGGCGAGATATCCAGCGACAGGGCGCATACCACCGCGCCGCCGACAATGCCGCAGATCATCGCGATGAAGGTGAGCAAGGGCAGCGAAATCAGCAGTGCCAGTACCCGTGGCACCACCAGCAGCTCCATTGGGTTCAGGCCCAGGGTGCGGATGGCGTCGATTTCTTCGTTGGCCTTCATCGAGCCGATCTGCGCGGTGAAGGCGCTGGCAGTGCGGCCGGCCATGAGGATGGCGGTCAGCAGCACGGCGAACTCGCGCAGGAACGAGAACGCCACCAGGTCGACAGTGAAAATGGTCGCACCGAACGCTGCCAGCACCGTGGCACCGAGGAAGGCCACCACCGCGCCTACCAGAAAGGTCAGCAACGCGACGATGGGGGCCGCGTCCAGCCCGGTCTGCTCGATATATGCCACAACAGGCGTGAGGCGCCAGCGGTGCGGTGTCAGGGCGCGGCGCAGCAGGGTCTCGAGGATGACACCGATGAAGCCGAGCAACTGCATGGAATCCTGCCACAATGTGGCGACGGCGCGGCCGATGCGTTCCAGCAGCAGCATCAGTACGTTGCGCTCGGGCTCCTTGACCGGGATGCAGTAGTCCTGGACCGAGCAGTACACGTTCTTGAGCAGCGCGCGGCTGGCTTCGGGCAGGTCCTGAGTACAGTGTGACAGGCGCTCGGAGCCGAGCAGCTCGGTCAGCAGCGAGGCCCCGGCGGTGTCCAGGCGGCCCAGCTGGCTGAGGTCTGCGACGGTGTCGGCAGTGAATTGCGCGCGCAGCTGCTCGCTCTCGCGCTTGAGGCTGGCGTAGTGCGCCAGGGTCCAGTCACCGGTTATGCGCAGGCAGGCCGGTTGGCTGCTGGCGTCCAGGGTGGCGCTGGGGGTGGTCATAGGCTCCATGCAATTGACTCGGCGCTAAGGCTTAGGGGCTGATCATAGCGCAGCGGGCCTGGGCTGTTTGGTGATTATGTGCTGTGTGTTGATGCCCTGGGGCGCATAGCGCCCCCGTTTCAATTACTGTGCCGGTGCATCGTCAACCACCTTGAAGCGCAGCACGCCGATCACCTGGCCATCTTCGGTCAGCACCCTCACCTGCCACTTGCCCACCGGGTTTGGCGGGAAGTTCTGTTTGTGGGTCCAGGCGCGGTAGCCTTCCTTGCGCCCCCCGTGGATGTCCAGGGCGATGCGGTCGACCTCTTTGCCGTCCTTTTGCCACACATGGTAGATCCGCTCGTTCAGGCCGCGTGGCGCGTTGATGGCGGTGTAGGCATACAGGCCACTGCTGCGGATGCGGCTGGCGGCAATCTCGTCCAGCGACTCGCCTGGCTGGCGGTTCAGCACTTCGGTGCTCACCGCCACCTCGGTCATCCACAGGGTTGCCGGCGGTACCCAGGAGCGCAGCAGCCAGCCCCCGGCACCGACCGACAGGGTAACCAGTACCAGCGCCACGGCGCGGCGCCAGTTGTTGATCGGGAAGCTGCTGGCCAGGCTGGGGAACGACAGCGCCATGGCCGCGATCAAGGCCAGCTTGAAACTTTGCGCGGTGGTGAGGTGCAGGATGATGGGCAGCGCGGTCAGTAGGGCGGCGAACAGCGTGAGGGTGTGCAGCGCCAGGAACAGCCAGCGCCGCGGTGCCAGCCATTTGTAGTACAGCGGATCGATGATCGAAATCAGGCCCGCAGCACCTAGCAAACCGGTGAACACCAGCTGGCCGCTGTTCCAGGTGGTGGTGATGAAGAAGAACGGCAGCACGAAGAACAGCGTTTCCTGGTGGATCATCTGCGTCGCGTAGCGCAGCAACGGCTGCGGGATTTCGCGGTTGAAGGTGCGCGCAAACAGGCCGGTGAGGGTGTTTTCCAGCATCAGCCAGACCCAGCTGACCAGCATGAGCACGGCAACCCAGCTGGCCAGGCCGGCCTGGCGGTCGACCAGGATGAAGCTGCCGATGCCGGAGAGGAAACCGCCGAGCGCGATGATGCCAGGGTAGCGTTTGAGCAGTTCGATGATGCGCTGGACGATATGGGGGATTTGGGGCATGGGGGGCTACAACAGAAAGGATGAGGTGGCTGTACGGGCCCTTCGCGGGCATGCCCGCTCCCACAGGGTTCGGCGATAACGCCCGCGAAGGGGCTGGTACTGGCAAAAGGATACCGCCGATTCACCGCTGCCGTGTAGCACCACTCGGCCGCTCAGGTCCTGGCCGGCGCCAGCGCAGCAACCCTGCCGCCAGAATCAGCCCCACAAGCAAGGCGACCAGCCCGTAAAGCTCGTCATAGCCAAGCAACGGCTTCTCGATGCGCACATAGCCATCTTCCTTGAGCAGTTCTTTCAGCGCCTGGTTGGCCTGTTCAAGGCTGACCTGGCGCAGCTTGCGCACCGGGTTGGCAAAGCGCCCGTCGGTATAGTCGTTCAGCGCCCCCCAATAGTAGTCGGCCAGGGCGCTGTTGCCTTGGGTGCTCCAGCTTTCCTTGGCCACGCTGGCGTCCTTGATACGGGCGAAGGTGTCCGGGTCGAGGCCTTCCTTGCGCAGATGGTCGAACAGGGCCTGCATCACCTTGACTGCCTTGTCGATGTCATCGCGCTCAAGGTCCGCATTGAGGCTGAGCAGGCCAGTGTCGCCAAAGCTCTCACGCTGCACCGAGGGGCCGTACGACAGCCCGTTGCGCAGGCGCAGCTGGTCGTACAGCGCCCAGTCGAGATAGCGCGACAGCAGGTCGAGGGTAGCCTGGTGGTCGTTGTCCAGCACGGGCTCGATGAACAGCCAGTGCAGCTTCACACTATCGCCCAGCCAGCCGCGGGTCAGGTCGCGCCGCTGCTCCGCCTGGTGGGTGATGCTTTCAAGGTTGCGGCGTTCTTCCGGTTCAGTGGCGGGCAGCTCGCCAAAGGTCCGCTCCAGGTAGGCCGGTAGCAGGCGGTCGAGGCCACCGACCATGATCAGGGTCATGTTGTTGGCCGCGTACCAGCGGTCACGCAAAGCCTGCACCTGCTCCAGGGTCATGTCGTCGATATTGGAGCGCTCCGGGCATTTCAGGCCCAGCTCGGTCGCTAGCTGGGCGCTGGCGGGGTGGCCGATATCCTGGCGGTCGAGCCAGCGCTGCAGGTGGCCATAGTGCCCGCCATCTTCGCGTTCGATGATGCGCTTGGCGGTGGCCAAGGCCTTGGCATCGATAGGGGTGTCGCGGATGACCGCCAGCAGCAGGTCGAGGACCTTTCGCTGGTTGCGCGCCGGTGCTTCGATGACGAAGGTGGTGTCGGCGCTGCTGGTGTAGGCATTCCACTCGCCGCCCAGCGCTTGCAGGCGTTCTTCCAGGCCGCCCTCGCCTGTTTCGTCGATGCCGCTGAACAGCAGATGCTCAAGCAGGTGCGGCAGCTCTTTCTGCTCGCAGCCGAAGTCGTCCAGGCCCACCCCGACCACCAGGCGGATTGCTACGTGGTCACGTTCGTAGCCGTTTTTCAGGATGACCTGCAGGCCATTGGGCAGCAGGTAACCCTCAACCCGGGAACGGTCGAGGGCCAATGAGGGCAGGCTGCAGATCAGCAGGCAAACGAACATCAGGCAACGCATGGGCGAGCGAGGGTCCTTTTGTAGGCAGAATCAGGGCAGACGGGCTTCGTCCGGTACGCTGTCGAGCATCAGGCCGCCGGTGTCCGAGCCGCCCAGTACCACATAGGCACTGCTGCAGAACAAAGAGTTCAACCGTTTCATGTCGGCAATCAGTTCCAAGTGTAGCGAACTGGTCTCGATACTTTGCACCACCTTACGCTGCAAGCGGCTGACATGGGCGTGCGCCAGGCGCCGTTCCTGGGCGCGGAAACGGCGTTTTTCCCGTAGCAGCAGGCGGGCGCTTTCCGGGTCGGCACTGAGAAACACCGACAGGCCCAGGCGCAGGTTGGCCAGTAATTGCTCCTGCAGGCCGGTCAGCTCCTCCAGGCCTGTCTGGGAAAACTCCCGGCGCTGGCTGGTTTTCTGCTGCTGGACCTTGCGCAGCATGCGCTCGATCAGGTCGCAGGCCAGCTTGAGGTTGATCGCCAGTTCGATGATCTCGGCCCAACGGCGGTTGTCCTGCTCGCTGAGGTCTTCGCGCGACATCTGCGCCAGGTACAGCTTGATGGCGCTGTACAGCGCTTCGGCATCTTCACTCAGGGCGCGCACCTGCTGTGGCAGGGCGGTCTGGGTGCCGCGCAGGGCACCGAGCATGGCTTCGAGCAGGTTGTCGACGATATCGCCCAGGCGCAGGGTTTCGCGGCATGCGTTGGCCAAGGCCAGGCTGGGCGTTTCCAGTGCCGAAGGGTCGAGGTGCCGTGGGCGCCCTTGCCCGTTGCCTGTTTCGCGTTCGGGCAGCAGGGTATTGCACAGCCGGCCCATGAGTTTGACCGTGGGTAGCATGAGCAGGCAGCGCAGCGTGTTGTAGAGCAGGTGGAAGCCGATGACCAGCTCTTGTGGGCTGAAGCTCAGCGAGTCCATCCACGCCACCAACGGGTGCAGCACCGGGATGATCAGCAGCAGGCCGAGCAGCTTGTACAGCAGGCTGCCCAAAGCCACCCGGCGCCCGGCGGTGTTCTGCATGCTGGTGCTGATGAAGGCCAGCAAGCCACTACCGATGTTGGCGCCGACCACCAGGCCGATGGCCACCGGCAGGCTGATGAGCTCGGCGCCGGCCAGTGTCGCGGTGAGCAGCACGGCAGCCAGGCTGGAATAGGAAATCATGGCGAACATGGCGCCGACCAGGGCGTCCAGCATGATGTCGCCGGTCAGTGAAGCAAACAGCACTTTCACACCTTGGGCATGGGTGATTGGCGCAGCTGCCTGCACGATCAGCTCCAGTGCCAGAATGATCAGGCCCAGCCCGATCCCTACCCGCCCCAGCTGGCCAGCCCGTGTCTGCTTGCGCGAGAGGAAGA
This sequence comes from Pseudomonas sp. BP01, assembly GCF_022760795.1. Classification (NCBI taxonomy): domain Bacteria; kingdom Pseudomonadati; phylum Pseudomonadota; class Gammaproteobacteria; order Pseudomonadales; family Pseudomonadaceae; genus Pseudomonas; species Pseudomonas sp. BP01. The sequence continues at coordinate 16,537 of NZ_JAFBKA010000026.1, read as the reverse complement.
AAATAACGCCCAGGAAGATAAGCAGCGGCGACAGCCACGACAGGTCGAAGGTGAGTACCCGGGCCATCAGCGCGGTACCCACATCGGCACCCAGCATGATCGCCAAGGCCGGGGTCATAGCCATCAGGCCCTGGCCGACGAAGGACGTGACCAACATGGCCGTGGCGTTACTGCTTTGCACCATGGCAGTGACCAGAATGCCGGCGATGAATGCCAGCGGGCGCTTGTCCATGTTCTGGCTGATGATGCGTCGCAGGTTCGAGCCGAATACCCGAAGGATGCCGGTACGCACAATATGGGTGCCCCAGACCAGAAGCGTCACGGCCGAAAGCAGGTTGAGCAGGGTCAGCATGGCGAAGGCCCCCTGTTGCACTGGCCCAGCGGGCCAAGAAAAGAATCGTGAGCGTTTGAAGAATTTTCAGTGCTCACTCAAAGCTTTAGTTGTTTTGCGCAGCTGTCGCCAGCTTCGCATGGCAGTCATTTATTTGAAACAGAGCTCACATGAATGATTGCCTGTGCAGGCCCTCTTCAGGAAGGTGGGTATGCAAAAGGGCCCCGAAGGGCCCTTTTGTGTCCTGCACTTCCTGGTTTTATTGACCTGGAATGTCTTTGCGCAGTTTCACCGGGTCATGCTCTGTGCCTTTCTTGCGGGCCGAGGCGGTGCGCATGCGGATGTTGATAGCTTCCACTGCCAGCGAGAATGCCATGGCGAAGTAGACGTAGCCCTTTGGTACGTGCACCTCGAAAGCCTCGGCGATCAGCACGGTACCGACCACGATCAGGAACGACAGTGCGAGCATCTTCAGCGACGGGTGTTTGTCGATGAAATTGCTGATGGCACCGGCGCAGAGCATCATCACCAGCACGGCTACGACGATGGCGGCGATCATCACCGGCACGTGAGAAACCATGCCCACTGCGGTGATTACCGAGTCCAGCGAGAACACGATGTCGATGATGGCGATCTGGATGATGGTATAGAAAAACTTGCCACCCGCGCCTTTGGGCTCATCCGGGCTTTCATCTTCGCCTTCCAGGCCGTGGTAGATCTCTTGCGAGCTCTTCCATAGCAGGAACAGGCCACCGAAGAACAGGATCAGGTCCCGCCCGGAGATGCCCTGGCCGAATACCACGAACAGGTCGGCGGTAAGGCGCATGACCCAGGTAATCGACAGCAGCAGCATGATGCGGGTGACCATGGCCAGGGCCAGGCCGAAGATCCGGGTGCGCGGCTGCATGTGCTTGGGCATGCGGCTGACCAGGATCGAGATCATGATGATGTTGTCGATCCCGAGGACGATCTCAAGCGCGGTGAGGGTAAAAAAGGCAACCCAGATTTCCGGGCTGGTCAGCCATTCCATGTAATTTCCTTCGAGCGGTAATGGCAACGCGCCCTGGTCAGGGCGCGTCGCGTAGGTGATACGTATTTATTAAAGACTACTGAACAGCGGGAAAATCCCCATCAGCAGTGCGGCGAGCATTATGCACAGGCATACCAGCACTGCCCACTTGAGCGTGAAGCGCTGATGATCGCCGAACTCGATACCGGCCAGGGCCACCAGCAGGTAGGTGGAGGGTACCAGTGGGCTGAGCAGGTGTACCGGTTGCCCGACGATCGACGCACGGGCCATTTCCACCGGGGTGATGCCGTAGTGGCTGGCGGCTTCGGCCAGCACGGGCAATACGCCGTAGTAGAAGGCATCGTTGGACATGAAGAAGGTGAACGGCATGCTCACGATCGCGGTGATTACCGCCAGGTAGGGGCCGAGCGCTTCGGGGATGACCGCCAGCAGGCTTTTGGACATGGCGTCGACCATGCCGGTACCCGACAGGATGCCGGTGAAGATGCCGGCGGCGAAGATCAGCCCGGTCACGGCCAGCACGCTGCCGGCGTGGGCGGCGATGCGGTCCTTCTGCTGCTGCAGGCACGGGTAGTTGACGATCATGGCGATGCTGAAGGCGATCATGAACAGCACGGGCAGCGGCAGTACGCCGGCGATCAGCGCGACCATCAGGGCGGCGGTCAGGGCACCGTTGAAGTACAGCAGCTTGGGCCGGCGTGCTTCCGGGAATTGCGAAACGGTGATTTCGCTGTGGTCGATGTCGTCGGTCGGCAGGTGCAGTTCGCCCAGGCGGGCACGTTCACGCTTGCCGTACATGTAGGCAATGGCCAGGATCGCCACCACGCCGAACAACATGGCCGGGATCATCGGCACGAAGATGTCCGACGGGTCGACGTGCAGGGCACTGGCGGCACGTGCAGTCGGGCCACCCCAAGGGGTCATGTTCATCACCCCGCCGGCGAGAATGATCAGGCCGGCCATGATCCGCGGGCTCATGCCCAGGCGGCTGTACATCGGCAGCATGGCGGCGCAGCAGATCATGTAGGTGGTGGCGCCGTCACCGTCGAGGGAGACCACCAGGGCCAGCACGGCAGTGCCGACAGAAACCTTGAGCGGGTCGCCCTTGACCAGCTTGAGGATCTTGCGCACGGCCGGGTCGAACAGGCCGGAGTCGATCATCAGGGCGAAGTAGAGGATGGCGAACATCAGCATCACGCCGGTAGGTGCGAGCTTGCTGATGCCTTCGAGCATCATGGGGCCGATCTTGGCGGAGAAACCGCCGAACAGGGCGAACAGGATCGGTACCAGGATCAGCGCGATCAAGGCCGACAGGCGCTTGGTCATGATCAGGTACATGAAGGTGATGACCATGGCAAAGCCGAGGAAGGTCAGCATGGCAATACTCCAGGCGTGGCGCGGCGAAATGAAAGTCGATTCGGGCGGATCAGCGCGTCAGGCGCTGCGCAGGGAGCATGCGGAGGGGGACTGCAGGAAGGCGGGTACAGGAATACATCAGAATCACCATTGTTGTTGTTGATTGGGCCGGGCGCGGTGTTTACCGGGTGCCCTGGCTGACCGGTCTTGTGCCGGTAGTGGGGGCTATCCTATGAGGGCAAGCTTTCAGCCAGCTTTCGCCGAGGCAAAGGCGACGAGAGGTAGGTGATGCAGAATGTGACCGAAGGAGGCTGCCATTGCGGCGCCTTGCGTTACCGGTTGGAGGGTGACCTGACAGACATTGCCCACTGCCACTGTACGATTTGCCGACGGGTAAGCGGCGGGCTGGTGGTGACCTGGGTCACCCTGCCCCGTTCGGGGTTTGTGTGGCTGGCGGGTGAACCGAACTGCTATGTGGCGCCGGCCAGTTGCAGCCGGTACTTCTGCGGGCATTGTGGGGCGCACGTGGCGCTGGTGACCACGCACAGCCCTGAGACGGTTGATGTGACGGTGGCGACCCTGGATCACCCGGAGCGGGTTAGGGCCAACCGGCATATCTGGGTGGGCAGCCGGTTGGCCTGGCTGCATCTGGATGAGGATTTGCCAGAAGAGGATGGCGAAAGCCAGTAAGCAATTGTGCTGGTGCTGCAGGCCCTATCGCCGGCAAGCCAGCTCCTACAGGTACTGCGCAGTATTCAAGGCCTGTGCAGAATTTGTGGGAGCTGGCTTGCCGGCGATAGGGCCGGTACAGCCATGCTTACAATTGCAGGCCACCCGCCGCTTTGTGCAGCGCCCGCAAATGCTCACCGATCTGCTTCACATTGGCCTCGACCGCGGCAATTTCCTTGGCGCGCGATGGCTCCAGCAGTGCCCTCACCTCTTTGTCCAGGCTGGTGCTCAAGCGCAACAGCTGCGCCTGGCGTTCGCTGCTCACCTGCTCAAGGTGCTTACGCTCCTCGGGTTGTGGCAACCCGTAGCCCTTGGCATCGAGCAACTCTGCAGGGCGGCTGAGGAAACCGCTGTTGGCGAGCATCTGCTTGAGGGTTGCGTCAGCTTTGTTGATGCTGCCATCTTTCAGCGCCGCAGCATTCAGGTAGCGCTGCTTGACCTCGTCCTGGGCCAGCAGCAGCTGCCGGCGCAAGCTGGCCTGTTCCAGCAGCAGCAATGCTGCGCTGGTGCGCAGGTCGGCCTTGGCGAACCAAGGGCGGCGTTGTTCGGCATCCAGGGCTAGCCAGTCTTCAACCAGGGCCTGCTTGATCGGTAACTGTTTCTTCAGCACCTCGAACATGGCCTGGTAGCGGTTGCGGTAGGAGTCGAAGCGATAGCCCAGGCGTAATGCCTCGCGCGGGTCGTCGAGCACGCTGGTGTCGGCCAGCCCCCTGCCCTTGAGCACGGCCAGCAAACCGTTGGGCATGATGCTGTCGAGGTCGTTCAGGCGTGGGTTGGCGGTGCCGCTGCGCAGCAGTTTCAGTGACTCCACCGCACAGTTGTTGGACAGGAACCAATAGTTGCCGTCATAGCTCCAGTGCATCTCGGCGGCCTGACGCACCAGGTTCTCGACTTCATCGCGGCTGAGCTTCAGGGGTACCGAGGCTAGGCTACGCAGTTCGGTCTTGGTGTATTCGTCGATCACCTGGCCCAGCGGCAGTACGAACAATCGTGAGGGGTACACACCGACCAGGCCGTCCCAGCTGGACAGCTGCACGTCGTTGACGAAGGCGCGGTACGACAGCACCAGGCTCTGGTCGAGGTCCAGGCGGCAGTCTGGACCGCGTGGGCGGCCGGGCTTGCAGATCACCAGGCGCAGCATGCTGTGGCCCCAGCGGCTGACCAGGTTCTGGTTGGCTTCGGCCAGCAGGTAGTCCACTTCATAGACCCGCTCGGGGTCGATTTCACCCAGCGGCTGGCGCGCGAAGTCGCTACCCGCGTTGATGAACGGCAGGCCCTTGGCGCAGGTGTCCTGTTGCGGTGCCCAGCCGAAGTGCTCGCGCAGGTACTGGTTAAGCGCCGGGCGGCGGCAGCCGTAGCTCGGGTCGAGGAGGAAGTACTCCATGTTGACCGCGATGTACTCCTTGGGGCTGCTCAGCTCATAACTGTCGGGGCTGCGCACGAACTGGCCATTGTGCTGTTCGCGCTCGCCGCGTCGGCCCACGTACTGCTGCCAGCCGGCCAGGTCGAGCAAGCGCGGGTCGTCGCTGAGGGTGAAGCGGCGCTCGGCCTGGCCGCGGCACGCCTCGGGCAGGCCAACCTTGCCCAGCGTGCCTTGCTGGCGCTTGCAGCGGGCGATCAGCGAATTTTCGGGACCGGGCCACAGGCGCGCGCGGTCGTAGATATGGGTGAGCTCGTGCAACACGGTGGCCAGCAGTTCTTCACGTACTGTGCCGTGGGGGCGGTTGGTGCGCTCGGTGGCTGCGCTGCCGTCAGTGAGGCTGGGCAGCAAGCGACGGTTGAGCTCAAGGGTGGACACCAGCGATGCCTGGCCGTAGGCATCGGCCGGCATGGTGTCGCTCCAGCTGACCCGCACGCGACGGTCCAGCTGCTGCTTGAAGCGAGGGGGCAGCTTGCCCATGGCCTCGTCAAGCAGGGCCTGGGTGGCTTGGGTTTGTTGTGGGTCGAGGCCGGATGCCTGCAGCTGGAGCTGCAGGTCGGCCAATGCGGGCGTACCGAGCAGCGTCAGGGCGCAGCCGAGCAGCCAGGTACGCATACGGTTCACAGTGCGAGGATGGCTTCGGCCAGTACCTGGTCGCTGGCGCCGCGTGCTTCTGGCACACGCTCGCGCAGGGTGCTGAAGGCGGCTTCAAGCTGGACACCCCGAATGTCGCCATTGCTGGCGACGAAGCTGGCGGCGTCATCGTGAGCTTCGCGTACCACTTTGGAGTCGCGAATTGAGGTGGTGGTGTCTGAGGTGAAGTCGATCGAGCGGCCAAAGGCACGCACGATGATGTTGCTGGTGGCCACCAAGGTCTGTGCATGGGCCAGGTCGGCCAGTAGCAGCATGCCGAGGGTAGCGGCAATCAGCGGTTTACGCATGGAGCATCTCCGAAAAAATACAGGGAGTCAGATGTAGCTATTGGACGAGAATTGCCTGCGCCAGTTCCAGATCGCCGACGGCGTGCTGTGAACAATTGTGGCGTAATGATTCCAGCGCGGCCTCCAGCCGCACACCGCGGATCTGGCCGTCACTGGCAACGAAGGCGGCAGCATCGTCGCGTGCCTGGCGGACCAGTTTGCGATCAAACGGTGCGCTGGTGACCTGGCTGGTGACATAGCCAGTGATGACCAGGCTTTGCGTGGTGGTATCCATGGCATGGGCACTGGCCATACCTGCAACGGAGAACAGCAGCGGCAACAGATAACGCATGGGCTCTACAACGGCTGGGAACGGGGGCGACAAAGGCGGGTGCAGCTGTGCGTGTTGTAACCCGCACAGCTGAACGGCTCAGCCGGGGTCAGAGCGCCAGGATGGCCTGGGCCAGTTGCGCGTCGCTTGCTTGCAGGGCCGGCATCTGCGAGCGGATGTGCAGGAAAGCGCTTTCCAGCTTGGCACCGCGGATGTCGCCCTGGCTGCCAACGAAGCTGGCGGCGTCGTCACGGGCGGCCTGGACAATCTTGTCGTCACGGAACGATGAGGAGATATCGGAGGTGGCATCGGTGGACGCGGCCACTGCGCCAACGACGGCATCGGTGGTGACAACGAAGCTGGTGGCGTGTGCGGTGCCGGCCAGGCTCAGCATCAGGGCGGCGCCAATCAGGTGTTTACGGGACATGATGGTGGACTCCTGGACTAGGATCGAGTGGTTCTGCTTATCGGACGCTCACACAGCTCGTCGCGGTACGTTTAACAGCGGGTTTCAACAGACTGTTAAGCCAAGCGTATCACGCGCCGTTGTTTGTGGAGGTTAATGAACGGCACGCCAATTAACTGTACCTGTATGTCTTTGGTTTATTTCAAACTGTACTGGTAAGCCTACGAGCGGCTCTAGCGTGCGGCCTGGAAATAAAAAACCCGTCGCAGTTACCTGCAACGGGTTTGGGAATTAGCGGTGCCGGCCGAAGCCGGCAAGCCGGTGCTTAGCGCCAGAAAGGCTTGCTCAGCTCTTCGTAACGCTGCGACTCGCTGATGCCGGCGTCGGCCAGCAGACGGCTGTCCAGGCGAGCCAGTTGACGGCGGCTGGCCATGCGGCGCTGCCACAGCAGCAGGGTGGACAGTGCGCGCAGCGGCATCGAGGCGTTGGATTGCTGGGCGTTGCTTTCAAAAACCAGACCGGAACTGAGGGTACGTTCCATGATGCTTCATCCTTCCGCTTATGGCGGGATTAGGTAGTGATTTAACTGATGCCAATGATCCTCCTCTATTGTCCATAACAGTAGATACAGTTCTGTTGAAAGACGATGGCTCAGTTAACTGTGTAACCCTACTGTTGCACTCGAAAATGGCGCAACTGTACTGGTCCGCACGAATATGGTGCGTTTTAAGGACGTGAGTGGGTTTCGAACGGCGAGGATCGGCAGAAAACCGGTACAGTAGAACAGTTTATGTTACGTTAGCTGGCGGAACTGTGCAGCACAGTCTTGTAGGAGCGGCCTTGTGTCGCGATAGGGCCGCAGAGCGGCCCCAGTATTGCGATGTCAAAGCTGAGTTAGAAGGGGCTGCTGTACAGCCCCTCGCGACACAAAGCCGCGCCTGCATCAGCTGGCCAGCATGCGCCCGGTTTCTTCCAGGTTCTCGTGCCAGCTCAGCGCTTCACGCAGGATGTGCGGGGTATGGCCGCCGCGCTGGCAGGCGCGATCGAAGTAGTCGTTCAGCGCAGCGCGGTAGTCTGGGTGCACACAGTTGTCGATGATCGCCCGTGCCCGCTCGCGCGGCGCCAGGCCACGCAGGTCGGCCAGGCCTTGCTCGGTCACCAGGATGTCCACGTCATGCTCGGTGTGGTCGACATGGCTGACCATCGGCACTACGCTGGAAATCGCGCCGCCCTTGGCAATCGACTTGGTGACGAATACGGCTAGGTGGGCGTTGCGGGCGAAGTCGCCCGAGCCGCCAATGCCGTTCATCATCCGGGTGCCGCACACGTGGGTGGAGTTGACGTTGCCGTAGATATCGAACTCCAGTGCGGTGTTGATCCCAATGATCCCTAAGCGACGTACCACTTCCGGGTGGTTGGAGATTTCTTGCGGGCGCAGCACCAGCTTGTCCTTGTACCGCTCCAGGTTGCCGAACACGTCGGCATTGCGGCGGCCAGACAAGGTGATCGAGCTGCCAGACGCGAAGCTCAGCTTGCCAGCGTCGATCAGGTCGAAGGTGGAGTCCTGCAGTACTTCGGAGTACATGGTCAGGTCTTCGAACGGCGACTCGATCAGGCCGCACATCACCGCGTTGGCGATGCTGCCGATACCGGCTTGCAGCGGGCCGAGCTTATTGGTCATGCGGCCAGCTTCAACTTCTTGTTTGAGGAAGTTGATCAGGTGGTCGGCGATGCCCTGGGTTTCGTCGTCCGGCGGCAGTACGGTGGACGGCGAGTCTGGCTGGTTGCTGATGACGATGCCGACAATCTTGGCCGGGTCGATCGGGATGGCGGTGCTGCCGATGCGGTCGTCGACCTTGACCAGCGGGATTGGTGTGCGGGTCGGGCGGTAGGTCGGGATATAGATGTCGTGCAGGCCTTCGAGGTTGGGGTTGTGCGAGAGGTTGATCTCGACAATCACCTGCTTGGCAAAGATCGCGAAGCTGGCCGAGTTGCCCACCGAAGTGGTTGGCACGATGTGGCCTTGCTCGGTGATGGCCACCGCTTCGATGACAGCGATGTCCGGCAGCTTCAGCTGCTGGTTACGCAGTTGTTCGACGGTTTCCGACAGGTGCTGGTCGATGAACATCACCTGGCCGTCGTTGATGGCCTTGCGCAGGGTGCTGTCGACCTGGAACGGCATGCGGCGAGCCAGCACGCCGGCCTCGGTCAGTTGCTTGTCCAGGTCGTTGCCCAGGCTGGCGCCGGTCATCAGGCTGATTTTCAGTGGCGACTGCTTGGCACGTTCGGCCAGTGCATGCGGTACGGCCTTGGCTTCGCCGGCGCGGGTGAAACCGCTCATGCCGACAGTCATGCCGTCCTCGATCAGACCAGCGGCATCAGCCGCACTCATTACCTTGCTGTGCAGGGAGGACAAGCGGATACGATCACGGTACATGGATTGTTATCTCGGGCTACTGAAACTACTGCAGCGCAGTCTAGAGATTTAGCCCATTGCCGTCCCACGACCATGGTCGTATGAGAAGCCTTGAAGTAGAGCCATTGATCCGGATCAATAAAAGGAAAGCCCCGGCAGAATCTGACCGGGGCTTCCTTTATATCAATTGGTTTGCAGCGGCGGTTTTCACTCCACCGCCTTCACCATGTCCTCGATGACTTTCTTGGCGTCACCGAACACCATCATGGTCTTGTCCAGGTAGAACAGTTCGTTGTCCAGGCCGGCATAGCCGCTGGCCATGGAGCGCTTGTTGACGATGATGGTCTTGGCCTTGAACGCTTCGAGGATCGGCATGCCGGCGATTGGCGATTTGGGGTCGTTCTTCGCCGCCGGGTTGACCACGTCGTTGGCGCCCAGTACCAGCACCACGTCGGCCTGGCCAAACTCGGCGTTGATGTCGTCCATCTCGAACACCTGATCGTACGGTACTTCGGCCTCGGCCAGCAGTACGTTCATGTGCCCGGGCATGCGGCCCGCCACCGGGTGGATTGCATACTTCACGGTGACGCCGTTGTGGGTCAGCTTCTCGGTCAGCTCCTTCAGCGCGTGCTGGGCACGGGCCACCGCCAGGCCGTAACCCGGGACGATGATCACGCTGTCGGCGTTACTGAGCAGGAAGGTGGCATCGTCGGCCGAACCGGACTTCACCGGGCGCTGCTCTTTCGAGCCTTGCGCTGCGCCGGCGTCGGTGTCGCCGCCAAAGCCACCGAGGATGACGTTGAAGAACGACCGGTTCATCGCCTTGCACATGATGTACGAGAGGATGGCACCGGACGAACCCACCAGCGAGCCTGCGATGATCAGCATCGAGTTGTTCAGCGAGAAGCCGATACCGGCCGCCGCCCAGCCCGAATAGCTGTTGAGCATCGACACCACCACCGGCATGTCGGCGCCGCCGATCGGGATGATGATCAGCACGCCCATGACGAAGGCCAGGGCCAGCATCAGGGTGAAGGCGCTGTAATGACCGGTGAAGGTGAACAGCAGGCCAAGGGCGATGGTGGTAAGGCCCAGGATCAGGTTCAGTTTGTGCTGGCCGGGGAACTGTACCGGTGCGCCCTGGAACAGGCGGAACTTGTACTTGCCCGACAGCTTGCCGAAGGCGATCACCGAACCGGAGAAGGTGATTGCACCGATGGCGGCGCCGAGGAACAGCTCCAGTCGGTTACCGGTGGGGATCGGGTCGGTGATTGCGGCAACGATGCCCATCGACTGCGGCTCCAGCACGGCGGCGATGGCGATGAACACCGCAGCCAGGCCGATCATGCTGTGCATGAAGGCGACCAGTTCCGGCATCTTGGTCATCTCGACGCGCTTGGCCATGATCGAACCGGCGGTACCACCGACCAGCAGGCCGACGATGACGTAGCCAATACCCGCAGTAGCCAGCTCGGCGCCCAGCTTATAGATGAGGCCAACCGTGGTCAGCATGGCGATGCCCATGCCGATCATGCCGAACAGGTTGCCGCGACGCGACGTGGTCGGGTGCGACAGGCCCTTGAGCGCCTGGATGAAGCATACCGAAGCGACCAGGTACAGAAGTGTTACCAGATTCATGCTCATGCTTACTTCTGCCCCTCGTTCTTGGCTTTCTTCTTGAACATCTCAAGCATGCGGCGGGTGACCAGGAAGCCACCGAACACATTGACCGCGGCCAGGGCCACGGCGAGGGTGCCCATCAGCTTGCCGGCAGGGGTCACGGTGAGGGCGGCGGCCAGCATGGCGCCGACGATCACGATGGCAGAGATAGCGTTGGTCACGGCCATCAGCGGCGTGTGCAGGGCCGGGGTGACGTTCCACACCACGTGGTAGCCCACATAGATGGCCAGCACGAAGATGATCAGGTTGTAGATGCCATGGGAAATTAGCATGTCTTCCATTGTCGTGCTCCTTAGCCGTTCTTGCGGACGACTTGACCATCACGGCACATGAGGCAGGCCGCGACGATGTCGTCTTCGAGGTTGATGACCAGCGCGCCGTCTTTGTCGAACAGCAGCTTCATGAAGTCCAGCAGGTTGCGCGCATACAGCGCCGAGGCATCGGCACCCAGCTGAGCTGGCAGGTTGGTCGGGCCGACGATGGTCACGCCGTTTTCCTTTACCACCTGGTCAGCAACGGTGAGCGGGCAGTTGCCACCTTGGGCTGCAGCGAGGTCGATGACCACCGAGCCAGGCTTCATCTGCGCAACGGTTTCTGCGCTGAGCAGCGTGGGTGCCTTGCGGCCTGGGATCAGCGCCGTGGTGATGACGATATCCGCTTGCCTGGCGCGCTCGTGCACGGCCTGGGCCTGGCGTTGCATCCAGCTGGCTGGCATGGGGCGGGCGTAACCGCCAACGCCTTCAGCGCACTCGCGTTCCTCATCGGTCTCGTAAGGCACGTCGATGAACTTGGCACCCAGCGACTCGATCTGCTCCTTCACAGCCGGACGTACGTCGGACGCTTCGATCACTGCACCCAGGCGCTTGGCGGTGGCGATGGCCTGCAGGCCGGCAACACCCGCCCCCAGGATCAGCACGCGCGCGGCCTTCACGGTACCGGCGGCGGTCATCAGCATGGGCATGAAGCGTGGGTAGTAATGGGCAGCCAGCAACACGGCCTTGTAACCGGCAATGTTGGCCTGCGACGACAGCACGTCCAGGCTCTGCGCCCGCGAGGTGCGTGGCGCGGCTTCCAGGGCGAAAGCGGTGATGCCGCGTTCGGCCATCTTGCCGATCAGTTCACTGTTGAAGGGGTTGAGCATGCCCGCCAGCAGGCTGCCACTGTTGATCAGGGCCAGCTCCTGGTCGTTGGGGGCGACCACCTTGAGTACCAATTGGGCGCCATAGGCATCGGCTGCGCTCCCAAGGGAAGCGCCCACGGCCTCATAGGCACTGTCCGGAATGCTGGCGTTGAGCCCTGCCCCCCGTTGGACGGTGACCTGATGGCCCTGGCCAATCAGTTTCTTGATGGTTTCCGGGGTCGCTGCGACCCTTGTCTCACCGGTCTGCGTCTCGAGAGGAACACCAATGTGCACGACTATTTCTCCTGCGGTGACCTTTTGTCTTTGTATGAGCCAGCGCACTTCGGATGGTGCGCTGGGGCGGCTGTGGAGCGCCGACCCGCCGAATCCCGGGCGGGCGAAGCATTTTGCAGACGAACCCGGGGGCCTTCAACCGGTTATGGAGCGAAACGAAGTTAAAACTACAAGTCACCCTGTGACCGCTTGTCGCAGCGGTATGGCTCCAGCCCGTCAAACATAGGCTATTGGGAGATTAGGAGAGAAAATCAAAAATATTTCGGTTAATTCGCTTATTGCACGGTGAGTGTCGCAAAATACCGCGCAAAGCCGCGTGGTTAGCAGGGTTAAAGGGAGTTTTCACTCTGGCATAACAGTTTATGCATATGCGACAAATACATACATCTGTAGGTGTTTAAAATAATTGACTACAGAGTCAATTTGTCGCACTTGGTCAAGTTGCTGAGGTGTAGGCCTGGGCCTGGCTAACCAGCCAGTCGCGGAAGGCGCGCAGCGAGGCCGACTCTACCTTGCGTTCCGGAATCATCAGATAGTAGGCCTTGTCGCTGATCAGGGCATGCCTGTTAGCGACCACCAGCCTACCCTCCCCCAGCTCACGCTGGATCAGGAACGGCGGAATCAGTGCGATCCCCATTTCATGTATGGCCGCCTGGGCGAGCATCGAGAATAGTTCATAACGCGGGCCTGTCATGTCGCGTTCCACATTCATCCCCAAACTGCCGAACCACTGCCGCCAGGCGTAGGGGCGCGTACTTTGCTGCAGCAATGGCAGTTGGGCGATGCGCTGTGTTTCAAGCATGCCCTGCCCGGCCAGCAATGTCGGGCTGCAGACGGGGACCGGGTTCTCCCCCATCAGCCGGTGCGACTGGGTGCCGGACCAGTCGGCATCACCGAAATAGATAGCGGCATCGAAGGGGGTGTCGGCGAACAGGAATGGCCGGGTGCGGTTGGTGAGGTTGACCGTGACCTCCGGATGGCGTTGCTGGAAGTCCTTCAGGCGCGGAAGCAGCCATTGGGTACCAAAGGTAGGCACTACGGCCAGTTCGATCACGCTGGCGCCCTGCTGGCCCATCACCGACAGGGTATCGCGCTCTACGGCGTCCAGTTGGGCGGCAACCTGGCGGCTATAGGAAAGCCCGGCCTCGGTCAGCTTCACGCCGCGGCGCGAACGGCGGAACAGTTCCACATTGAGGAAGGCTTCAAGGCCGCCAATCTGCCGACAAACGGCACCCTGGGTCAGGGCGAGTTCCTGCGCAGCCTTGGTAAAGCTCTCGTGGCGCGCCGCCGCCTCGAAGCAAACCAGGGCGGCGGTGCTGGGGATCTTGCGGCGCATGTACGTCAACCTCACTCGTAAGGCTGTTTATAAGGTGTTTTACCGATCTACGAAGTGACAAATTATCACTAATTGGTGCGCAATCCTCGTTTGTCCCGGCGGCCGATCAGGCCTAGGCTCAAAGGCACAAGAAACTGCCCCCTATTTCGAGGATTTCGCTCATGGCCGGTAAAGCAAGCTTCCACTGGATCGACCCGCTGCTGCTGGATCAGCAGCTCACTGAAGAAGAGCGCATGGTGCGTGACAGCGCTTATCAGTTCGCCCAGGACAAGCTGGCCCCGCGTGTGCTCGAGGCCTTCCGCCACGAGCAGACCGACCCGGCGATCTTCCGCGAGATGGGGGAAATTGGACTGCTGGGTGCCACCATTCCCGAGCAATACGGCGGCAGCGGGCTGAACTATGTGTGCTATGGCCTGATCGCCCGTGAGGTTGAGCGTATCGATTCGGGTTATCGCTCGATGATGAGTGTGCAGTCGTCGCTGGTGATGGTGCCGATCAACGAGTTTGGTACCGAGGCACAAAAGCAGAAGTACCTGCCCAAGCTCGCCAGTGGCGAGTGGATCGGTTGTTTCGGCCTGACCGAGCCTAACCATGGCTCCGACCCTGGCTCGATGATCACCCGCGCAAGGAAGGTCGAGGGCGGTTACCGTCTGACCGGGAGCAAGATGTGGATCACCAACAGCCCCATCGCTGATGTATTCGTGGTCTGGGCCAAGGACGATGCGGGGGATATCCGCGGCTTTGTCCTGGAAAAAGGCTGGCAGGGCCTCAGCGCCCCGGCAATCCATGGCAAGGTCGGCCTGCGCGCCTCGATCACCGGTGAAGTGGTCATGGACAATGTGTTCGTGCCAGAAGAGAACATCTTCCCGGATGTGCGCGGTCTCAAAGGCCCGTTCACCTGCCTCAACTCCGCCCGCTATGGCATCTCGTGGGGGGCGCTGGGTGCGGCCGAAGCCTGCTGGCACACCGCGCGTCAGTACACCCTGGAGCGTCAGCAGTTCGGCCGCCCTCTGGCTGCCAACCAGCTGATCCAGAAGAAGCTGGCCGACATGCAGACCGAAATCACCCTGGCACTGCAAGGCTGCCTGCGCCTGGGGCGTATGAAGGATGAAGGTACGGCTGCTGTGGAAATTACCTCGATCATGAAGCGCAACTCTTGCGGCAAGGCGCTGGATATCGCCCGCATGGCGCGCGACATGCTGGGTGGCAACGGCATCTCCGATGAGTTTGGCGTGGCCCGTCACCTGGTAAACCTGGAGGTGGTCAACACCTATGAAGGTACTCACGACGTGCATGCACTGATCCTGGGGCGTGCGCAGACCGGTATCCAGGCCTTCTATTAATAAGGAACCAGCCCATGGGCGCGCTATCACATCTGCGGGTGTTGGACCTTTCGCGCGTGTTGGCCGGCCCATGGTCTGGCCAGATTCTCGCTGACCTGGGCGCTGACGTTATAAAGGTGGAGCGCCCGGGCAGTGGTGACGATACCCGCGCGTGGGGGCCGCCCTTCCTCAAGGATGCCGAGGGTGAAAACACCAGCGAGGCGGCTTACTACCTGTCGGCCAACCGTAACAAGCGGTCGGTGACCATCGACTTCACCCGGCCTGAAGGGCAGCGCCTGGTGCGTGAGTTGGCGGCGAAGTCCGATATTGTCATCGAGAACTTCAAGGTGGGTGGTTTGGCGGCCTATGGGCTGGACTACCAAAGCCTGAAGGCGATCAACCCGCAGCTTATCTATTGCTCCATTACCGGTTTTGGCCAGACCGGGCCGTATGCCAAGCGTGCGGGTTATGACTTCATGATCCAGGGGCTGGGTGGGCTGATGAGTCTGACCGGCCGCCCGGAGGGTGAGGACGGCGCTGGGCCGGTCAAGGTGGGCGTGGCGCTTACCGACATCCTTACCGGGCTGTACTCCACGGTGGCCATGCTTGCCGCCCTTGCCCATCGGGAGCAGACCGGGGCGGGCCAGCATGTCGACATGGCGTTGCTCGATGTACAGGTAGCCTGCCTGGCGAACCAGGCCATGAATTACCTGACCACGGGCAACCCGCCTCGGCGCCTGGGCAATGCGCACCCTAATATAGTGCCCTACCAGGACTTCCCGACGGCGGATGGCGACTTCATTCTTACCGTGGGCAACGACGGCCAGTTCCGCAAGTTTGCCGAAGTGGCCGGGCAGCCACAATGGGCGGACGATCCACGCTTCCTTACTAACAAGCAGCGGGTGGCCAACAGGGCCGAGCTGATTCCACTGATTCGCCAGGCCACGGTATTCAAGACAACCGCCGAATGGGTTGCCCAGCTGGAGGCTGCTGGGGTGCCGTGCGGGCCTATCAATGACCTGGCGCAGATGTTCCAGGACCCACAGGTGATGGCGCGTGGGTTGGCGGTGAACATTCCGCATCCATTGGCGGGTAGCGTGCCGCAGGTAGCCAGCCCTATACGGTTGTCGGAGACGCCGGTGGAGTATCGACGGGCGCCGCCGCTGTTGGGTGAGCATACCGAGGCGGTACTGGGGGAAGTGCTGGGGCTGGAGGCAAGTGAGGTGCAGCGCTTGCGCGAGGCCGGCGTGCTCTAGAAACAGCTGGTGCTATATAAAAGCAGGGAGGCCGCCAGGCCTCCCTGCTTTGCTTTTCGCCGATATTAAGGTTTCTTGAAATTAAAGGTTGACGAGGTTTCGAATCCCCTTATAATGCGCCCCACTTCCAGCGGCATCGGAACGACAAACTCCTTGAGATTCAATGAGTTAAGTAGTTAAGGTGATGCTGAAAGGGCTACGATCAACTGATCGCAAGCGGTTGAAATGGTGGTTGACAGCGCTTCTAAACGCTGTATGATTCACCTCCCGCTACGAGAGATCGCAGCGAGTTAAGTGTCTGAAGTTAAACGAGTTTCTCGCAAAAAACTTCAAAATAAACGCTTGACAGGCTCTGAGGAAAGCGTAGAATGCGCGCCTCGGTTGAGACGAAAAGCTCTTAACCAAACGCTCTTTAACAAATCGAATCAAGCAATTCGTGTGGGTGCTTGTGAGTATGGACTGATAGTCAAAAAGATTATCAGCATCACAAGTGACCATGCGAGAAATCACATAGTCATTTGAGATTGCTGAGCCAAGTTTAGGGTTTCTTAAAAACCCAAGCAGTATTGAACTGAAGAGTTTGATCATGG